>NZ_RQES01000001.1 GCF_004769405.1 Leptospira selangorensis | reverse complement strand
ATTTTTTAAGTGTGAGACAAATACGCAATTAATTAAAGCAGAGATAAAGGAAGTTAATCCCCAAGGGGGACTGCAGATATCTTATGTTGATTCAATATTTTTGCACAAGTCTCTAACGAAAATATATAAAGAAATGCATATAACAATTAATCACGATAGTCCTGAAATATATGCAACAAAGGAGGGTAAGGCCTTTCTTTCAAAGGCACATTCACGAGAATTCTTTCTATGTTTTGACGAGAATGATACTCCGAATCTAAAAAATTGTAATTTTCCTAAACGACAAGCGTATGAAGTAAGATTAAATAGATATGAATTAGCTAAGGGGAACTTACTTATCGTTTTGGACTCGCAAGGATACGTCAAAAAAATGTATGAATTTAACTTTCCAACAATTAATAATAAATTCGTACGAGGAAGAGTAGTAATAGTAAGCCATATAAATGAACGCAATGGGAAACCCGCTTATTATTGGTTGACTCCGTTTTCCATAATAGCAGATATTATTACTAGCCCTATACAGTTTATTATTTACTTAAATGAAATAATGAATGCATTAGGGGCATTGAGGGCACTGGGTTAATTTCTCAAAAAGTTAGCGACGGCGTGCAACTGTCGGCTTATCGCAGCACTTCGGGATGCTTTCGCACCTTCGCTCTAGACTAAGCCACATTTCGCTTTGTCGCTCGTCTTGCAAAGTAAGTCTCGCGCCTAGTGCTGTCGGACTCGCGAAACTTCGTCAAGCCTTGGTCGTTATACGTAATTACTTAAAAAATAATTAAGAAGAAAAAATGAACAAGACACTTTTCCTAATAGTAATTCTTTTTACATCATTTCGAAATTTGAAAACAGAACAGATTAAGTTTTCTGATTTGATGGAAGGGGATATTATATTTCACGAATCAAACTCTGAACAGGCTAAAGCAATTAAAGCAGCTACTAAATCGAAATACACTCATGTTGGAATTATTTTTAAATACGGTAATGATTATAGGGTTCTTGAAGCAGTTGAGCCTGTAAGAATTACGCCTTTAGCTTCTTTTATTAAAAGAGGTCAAAAAAATCACTATGTTATCAAACGACTTAAAGATCGCGAAACAGTGTTAACCGAAAGTAAAATCCAAGATATGAAGAAATATGGAAATTCTTTGCTAGGCCGGCACTACGATATTTATTTTGATTGGCAAGATGATCGCATTTATTGCACAGAATTAATCTGGAAATTATATGATAAATTTACAGGCAAGAAATTGGGTGATTTAAAGACTTTAAAAGATTTCGATTTATCATCATCAAAAGTGCAATATTTAATGAAAAAGCGATATGGGAATATTATTCCTTACTCTGAACCGGTAATTTCCCCTGTTGATATGTTTAATTCAACAGAATTGATTACTATAATCAGCTATAATTAAGCAACTACGCTTAACTATAGGATTGATGTTCTGCTTCGTGCTTAGCGCACGCGCAAAACGTCGGAACACCTTGGTCGTTAGGCGCAATACCAAAAAAGAATAATAGAATGATCAAAATTTATAGAAATATCTTATTTATCCTGTCTTCCTTGCTTCTAATAAGTGGAATAGTTGGTAGGATCCAACGATTGTATATTCAATTTTATTATAAAGTTAGCTATAAAGAAATGTCACCGCAATTAGGTCAGGAACAACTATTCTTTGAGATAATTACAGTTCTTTGTTTATTCTTTTCTACCTTAGCTTTTAGCATTTGGGTACATATCTTACATAAATGGTTACGAGAAAATTTTGCTGTTTCGAATTTTTTACCAGACTGGTGGGGAATTTTCGGGTTTTTTATACCCATAGCAAATTACTATTATCCATTTGCTTATATTTACGAGACCTATGAACAACTATATCAAATTAATTATAAAAAGAAGTTAAAGCAATGGAGTATCTTTAAATTATATATAGCAATACTTTGGATCGCTCTTTTTGTTTCTGGCTTACTAACAATTATCGATTATTATCTCCTGGATAAATTGGGATTTAGTGAAGTAAAGGAAGTTGATATTGCTACGTCAATTTTTCTAATTTTTCAATATTCCTCTCTTTTACTAATAATGCTAACGTTAGAATGGCATCGTTTGAAAATTTTTAAAGAACGTAGTTGAATTTTGTGACTGTGCCTAATATGTTTCGAGCTTTCTAAGCAACTGCTTCGCCACATTTTTCTTTCGTCACTATACTTGCATACGCAAGCTCGTGCCATTGCAACCTTCGCCAAGGCTTAGTAATTATACGCCATCGAAATAGATACTGCAGTAAAATATAATTAAAAGTGATTAAATGAAGAAAAGTTTATTAGTTATAATGATATTCTTAAGTTGTTGCATAAGTATACCTCGGAATATTTACGAAGTAGATCGGACAGACAGAAAAATTGAAATGGTTAAAAAGAACTTGAAAATCGGCTTTCTCAACGATTTAAGATCTGGAGAGAATACAGATTATTCTTTGTTAGCCTTAGTTCCGTTTGTTATATCTGGCGAGATCAAATTAGATTTTCCGGAGTCTGATAGAATTTCAATGGGGACTCCTTTAAAATATCATTTTTCTGATATCATGAAAAGGGAGCTAGAAAATAAATATTCATTTAATAAACTTTATATTTCAGAATTAAATACTCTAAATGCAGATTATGTGATAGATGGTAATTTGAATAAATATTCTTGTGCAAGAAATTTATACTTTTACGGTTTGAGTGTATTCGGGCCTTTGCTTTGGTATTTAGCTGCACCTGCATTTATTACTTCTTGTGAATTTGATATTGAGGTCAATATTCGCAATGAGAAAAATGATATCTTATTTACAAAAAGATATGTAGACAAAGAGGAAGTGTGGTCGGGTCTCTATTATAATCTGGTCACTTTAAATAAAGTTCATAGCATACTTATTAAGAGATTCATGCAGCACTTGCTGCAAGATACTGAAATAGTATTCAAGAAGTAACTAGATAATTTTGACTGCGCCTAACTATCGCCGCTTCCGTTCCGTTTAGGGATTGCTAACACAATTCTTCGCTCGCGCGTTGCTAAATTTGCTTCCGTCACTTCGTTTACATGGACAAACTTGTGCCATTGCAAACGTCGGAATACCTTGGTCGTTAGGTGCTATAATTACAAATAATCAGTAAAAGAGTATGAAAGAATTTTTTAAAACTTTTAGAATAATAATAAGAAATCGTTCAGTGCTAATATTATTGGCACTAATTCCCGTTGATGTTTTAATATTCTATGTGTTAGGAGGAATGGGAGAATTCCGTTCATTCATCACAATTAGTTTTACACTAATTATGATTATTAATATTTTTTTACTAATATCCTCTATTAGGGAGTTAACAATACCAAGTGGTTCAAGAGTGGAGGGTTCAATTTTTGAATTTATTTGGCTGTTACTAAAATTCTTTCTAATCTACTGCCTTCCGCTTGGCATCTTGTCCGTTGTCTTTGAAGAAAGTGTTAAAGATAATTTTGAAAACTTCACACAAGAAGAATTGAAGGTCATAATAGGGGTCATTTATCCTATCTTTAATGGAGTATTGTCCTTTATCATAACTTTATTATTGGTTGTTTGTATTGGATCAAGGGAGTTAAGCGGCTTATCGAAGAAATTTTATGTGTTAATTAAGAATCGAAAATTATGGAGTTATCTTTTTGTATCATTTATTTTTGTGTTATTTTCCAAGTCATTTTATTTTAGGAAAATATTCTCGTTCGGTTTAGCATTAAGTTTGCTAACAGTTTTTATCATCACTTTTGTCCAGTTTATATTATTTATTGCTATTATCCGCATAGATCGCAACAGTTATAATTATGATTAAGGAACTCTTTATTTAGTAAATAAATTACGGCGCACAGCTGTCGGCTTATCACTGCGCTTCGAACTTGCATAGCAAGCCTCGCTCCAAGTATTTCGCCATCATCCAAACCATCCTCAAGCGCAGGTCATTAGCAGAAATGGGGTCAAAAAATGTATAAAGAGGAATAAAATTGATAACAATATACAAATCAAATAATTACCAAGAAATAGAGCTATTTAAATCAGTTCTCGATAGTGAAGAAATTAATTCTTTCGTAAAAGGAGGCGAATTGAATGCCCTAAAATTTGCATTACCAGAAAATGATACTCTAGTAGAACTATGCGTTTCTGAGAAAGATTTATTATTTGCTCTTTATTTGTTAAAGCTTCCGTTGACTGAGGAATTATTGGAAATTATACAGGGATTCTCCAAGTTGAATCATTCGAATGATAATATTGATAGTTCAAAAATAAAAAATCAAGACTTCGGAAATATGAGTATCTTGGCCATTTCCCTATTAATTGTAGGCATAGTTTCTTTACTAATAAGCTATTTTGATATTAAAGCAAAGTATAATTCTTTGAATTTAGACTTAAATTCTGATTTGTATGTCTATTCTGAATATGATAACGTTGAAAACTGTATTCTTTCATATTACAAAGAGAATGATAAATTGAGTTCATGGATATGCTACGGCGAAGACGGTCAGCAGGTTAGTAATAAGTCTTATGATATTAATGGAAAAATAGACGTTCATTATTTCCCTGACATCTCCTCGAAAAATTTCGATCACTCTATAGCGTACGACGTTAATGGATTAAAAATTTCAGAGCGCTTTGATACAGATCACGATAATAGATTCGATAAAACTATCTATTTTGATGAATTTGGAAAAGAAATTAGATCTGAAATAGATCGTAATTCGAACGGAAGAATAGAAAAATCGGAAATTATAAATAAGTAGGGCCTACTGACTGCACTTCGGCTGACTATCACCTGGTGCTAAGTCCTTTGGGGGCATGCGGAACTTCGACAATTACTGGCCATTAGCTGCAATTTGATGCCTGGAAATGAATGGCAAAATTATACATCTCATAATCGTTAGATTCAATCATCACAGGTAAGAAAAATAAAAAGGAGTCAATTTATGTCTAAAATTACACCATTCCTAATGTTTAATGATCAACTTGAGGCTGCAATAGCGTTCTATACTTCTACATTCCCTGATTCAGAAATTAAAAACGTTGCTCGCACTGGCAACGATGGTCCAATCACCTCGGCCGAATTTATCATTGGCGGTCAATTTTTTATGGGATACAACGGTGGTTCATATTTCGAGTTTTCAAATGGTTTTTCGCTTTTTGTCGACTGTGGAGATCAAGGAGAAGTCGACGAGTACTGGAATAAACTTATTAGTGCGGGGGCAAAACCACTACAGTGTGGCTGGATTACTGATCAATTCGGTATAACTTGGCAAATCGTACCAAGACGTTTCATGGAACTTATTAACGATCCTAATCCGAGAAAAGTAAAAGCTGTAATGGATGCCATGATGAAAATGGTAAAACTTGAGATTGCTACACTTGAAAAAGCTTATAACGAGGCTTAAGTAGTTTCGACAACTATAACCTGTTCGATGAATCAGTGATCAATTCGGAGTTTGTGCCTTCGGCCCGGATGGTTTCAGAATTTAACTTTTTAAAATGTTTACCCAAGATCCGTCTCGTTAGGGTAATATAGTGTTTCGCTTCAGATTGCTTGCACAAGTTCGTGCATTGTGAGACGTCGCCAAGGCTTGGTCGTTAGACGAAAATTGGGGAAAATTATTAGAATATGAATATATCAACAAAAAACTTAAATAAACTTTCAGATATCAAAACGATAAAAAATTTATCGAAATCTCTTGCTGCATTGGATGCTATCCTTTGCTCAGAATGGGAATTCAGATATTATTCGTACGATTCTAAATGGTCTGATTCAGAAGAATTAGGTTCGATGCGAGATGGAAGCGGTAGTGAGTATAAAATATTGTTTAATCAGTATGGCGCTGCAATTAATGGATTTGATTGCGATTCAAAGATGTCACCTTGGATTAGTAAAAAACCGAAATATTGGCCCGGATTATTTGAGAATATGCCATCTGAATTTCAGGAATTTATTGATACTGAACCGATCCCATCTATTGGCACTACCTTCTTTATATGGAGATTAAATAAAGATAAGACGTGGAAAACTGGTACTGTCACTTTCCCTAAAGGAAGGGATGATGGCTCCGAAGAGTTGCTTTATATATTAGATGGCAATCCGCTTACATACCAAAAATGGGCTGAAGAATATTATGAAATGGAAGTTAGCTTGGATTTGGTAAAAAAAATTTATGGCATGAATAAGATAGATGCTTCCTTTTTGAAGAAGTTAAAAGTGGAAATTGATGATTTGGATCAACTGAGAAATGACCTAGTTGACATTGGTTATCCAATCAATTTTTAGTTCGTTCTGATCATTGCTATTACTTCTCCGCTTTATTGCGAAGAAAAAGTGAATCTAAATAATAGCCAGTAACGATTAACAGACCCCACAAATCCGAAATGAGTGCAGTTGCTTCCTTAAAGTTTACATGTTCAATGCCACGAATGACATGAAGTAATCCAGCTAATCCGAGATAAAGGCCACCAAGTGTTGCCGCGGATCGCAGAGAGGGAAAGAATAAAGAAAGCCCCGCAAGTCCGCCCATTAATAAATTAGCAAAGCCTAACTCTCTGATAACAAAATGCGCTGAATCGTTTAATTGCAAGATACTTGCGGTAAATGCAGGATTTATTACCTGATTTAAACCGGCACTGATAAGCCTTATGCCGATAGCCCAAAAAATGAACCATTTCCATGAGAGATCTAGAAATCTTATTCGAGAAGAGCGATAGAAAAATTCTCCAGTTACTGAAAGTAATGGCACTACAAACATTGTTGCTACAATATATATAAAATAACCCATCATGCAACTTTGACTTGTTGAGAATTTTAAGTAAAGTGGTTTCTCGATGAAATTTGTTTACAGGGGAATAAGTAGTAGTTTCGAAAAGGCGTATAACTTCCGATACGCTTCGAGCTTGTGCCGTTGTGAACATCGCCAAGGTTTAGTCGTTATATACCGTAATTTAAAATTTTAGATCATTTGACTAAGAACTAACTATAATTAAATTAATGAAGCTAATATTTAATTTTAATGGTATGCATGTAGGTGATTTGGCGAACGTTAAAATTGGTAAATTAACTTCCCCGGAAAATGATTTTGAAATCCATATTACTGGGAAATTCCTGAGCAATGGAAACGCTGAAGAGAAAGGACATCTTGCGAGGTCCATGAATTTATCTATGAACACGTTGCCGACCATTATTGAAACTCAAATATCTAAGAAAGTAATAGAAGCGACAGATCAAAATACGAATAGCAAGATTAAAGAACTGTTTAAAGATTCTTCGGCGAAACAAATTTTCGGCACTAACGCTCTGCTTTGGAAAAGATTAGAAAGCCATAGACGATATTGAAAGGAACTATATGAGAAAGTTAATTGCAGCAATCAACATGACGCTTGACGGGTTTTGTGACCATACCTCAGGCATCCCGGACAAAGAAATACATCAACATTACGCAGACCTGTTGAAGAATGCAGGTGCCGCTCTATATGGCAGGATAACCTATCAACTTATGGAATTTTGGCGAACCGTACTGGAAAATCCCACAGATGATAAAGCAATGAACGACTTTGCAGTTGCAATTGACAACACTCCGAAGATTGTTTTTTCCCGCACACTGGAAAATGTAGATTGGAAAAGTGCTAAATTAGCAAGTCAAGACCTTGAGAAAGAAGTTTTAGAACTCAAACAACAATCGGGTAAAGATGTTTTTGCGTGCAGCCCGAGTTTGATTGTAGCTTTGACAAAACTCAATTTAATAGACGAATATCAACTTTGTGTTCACCCTGTTATCGCAGGAAGTGGTTTGCCGTTATTTAAAAATATTAGCGAAAAAATTATACTTAAACTCATAAAGACTAGAACGTTTAGCAGTGGTGCAGTCATTCTTTATTATGAAAGGCAGGATATTTCTTAAGGAAGATCTGAGTTTATTCGACGGTGAGCAAGGTAGTCGTGAAATTTTCTGTTATTAAAACATAATAAAAGAGCTTTCCGTTCGGACGGTATATAATTATAAGTAGACCCATGAGAAAAGTTATTTTTGCGATTAATATTACTACCGACGGATGTTGCAGTCATATGGATATGATCCCTGACGACGGGCTGCACAAATACTTCACAGATTTGCTTCGTACTGCTGGTGTTATCCTTTATGGGCGGGTTACATACCAACTGATGGTACCGTTTTGGCCTGACGTGGCAAGAGAGCAATCGGAGTCAGAAGTTACGAATGAGTTTGCTCAAGTGTTTACTTCGCTTGAGAAGATCTTATTCTCCAGTACATTAAAACAAGTTGAGGACAGTAATACTCGATTAACAACTAATAGTCTAGCGAACGAAGTAACTTCTTTGAAGAAGCAGCCCGGAAAGGATATTTTCATCGGTAGCCTGAGTCTCGCCACCCAACTCTCCGAGTTCGATTTAATTGATGAATATCGTTTTGTAGTTCATCCGGTGATTGCCGGAAAAGGTCCTAAGTTATTTGATAAAATAAAACTACAAGAAAGACTTCTTCTGGATTTTTTTGGTTCGGAAACTTTACAATCTGGAATCGTTGCCCTCCATTATAAAAGAAATAAATGATGAAAATTTTTCTCTTCTAAATCAACGCTGTTTTTGCAAGAGCGCAACAGCGTTACTATAGTCACCATTGCTGATTTGTATTGTCCCAATTTTTAGGTGCCAACCAAAGTGCTTCAGCAATTGCCATTAATCTTTTTGAGTCGGATTTGAAAATAGCTGTCATGACCTTGAATGCCCTCGACATCTTCTGCAAACGCCAACTCATCACTATACTGTCTTCTCCAGTTTTTGGACGTTCTAGAATCTTCCCGCGTATTTTGCTTAGTACTATTAATTGAGGTTCATCTAACACAGCTGAAAATCCGCCGGGACAGTCCAAAGCACCCCAGACTGCTGCATCTCTAACAAAACCATCCGTCGATGAAATTGTTTCATCCGGTAACCAGTGTCCTACCATTAGGTTTTCAAATCCAATTTGTTCGGGAGCAGGACCGACAAATATTCGCATTCCATCGTTTATTTCTCGTTTAGGACCACATACAAAACATGTGGGAAATGGATGAGTTGTGAATCCCGGATAAAAGGTAGAGATCTTTTTTGCATCCTCCAGGTCAGGAACTATCGGCAACTTATATTCTGGAAAATCTTCGTCCTCGATTGATTTTAGAGTTGCGAGTGTTTTTTTTTGAGTCATCATAAATCGTACCTTGTTTTCTTTTTTCAGATTCCAAAATGATAGATGACTCAACGGGAGTCGGGTTAAGTAAACGTATCTCAGCCGAGTTAGTTCCTACAGCTTCAACCAAAATTCCAGCGGTAAAACCTCCATTACCTGTTTTTGGTGGACCGCAAAATCTTTTAGATAGTATTATATTATCAACTTTCATGTTGTTCTCCAATTTATTTTTTTATAACCTTTTGATTGAACGTAAAGAATGGTAGAAGCATAGGAACTGCTCGTTTATATTGCAGATACTTCTCTCCAAATATGCGGGCTAAATCTCTTTCCTCAAAGAATGTTCCTATGATAATATAAAGAGTCATACCTATAGAGAGAATGAGGTGGCCTAAGTTCATCAGCGGCGTACTCCATATAACTAAAATTATTCCGAACATCATCGGATGACGTACTAACTTATAAAGTGAAGGTGTAAGGAATTCTGCCGTATGTTCTCGGGTTTTTAATAGAAAATTCCAAGCTTGTTTTAGTCCGAAAAGTTCAAAGTGATCTATTAGAAAGGTAGAAACAACCGCCACTGAAAGTCCTATTAAGAAAATTGAATACGCAATATATTTTCCCAGGATACTTTTAAAATTCCATATCTCTAAATCGATGGGTTGCCAAAAACATGAGAGTGTGATCAAAGTGATACTAACTATTAAAACGTAAAAACTTCTCTCAATCGGCGGGGGGACTATTCGTCGGAGATATTTTTTAAAACCTTCTCTCGCCATCACACTATGAGGGATCCCAAATATCGCAATTAACGTTATGTTTAAACAAATAGATCCGATTAGACCGATTTTGAATTCGAATGTAATGCCCTCCAAGAATTGACTGATATCAAGTAAACGTAAAACAAAAATGATCACACTTAAAAGATAGATCGTGTATGAAGTCAGAGCAAATATCAGATAAATTATCCGTGTAAATATATTATTCGTATTCAAAGGTCCTCCCAAAATGCTTGGTATTCAAAGCTTTTTAAAAATTCTAACTTAAGGAAGAAGATTGGAAATCTCTGCTGTAAATAATAAATTGTAGAAATCCTTTTGTTAGGAATAATATTGCTTGGTATTCAAAGTAATTTTTGGTATATATAAAACTGTCTATTAATAAGGCGGGGTAAACGGAAGAAGAATGAAACAAGATAGGCTGTTAGTCCTGGTAACTGCGTTACGGGATCAAATTTTAGACGAAGTAAAAAAAGATTATTTACGTTTCGGACTAACGAATATAACTCCTGCGATGGGCGCGGTCCTTTGTGCACTTAAAAACGATCACCCTCAATCTATGAAGGAGATAGCGAGACAGATTTTCAGAGACCAGTCTAGCGTTACTCCATTAGTACAAAAGTTAGTCGATTTAAATCTTGCAATTCAGGAACGTTCATCCCTTGATGCAAGAGAATCCCAGGTCCGGTTAACCACATCGGGGAAAAATACACGTTTGAAAATTATTCGAGCGGGAAGAAAGATGAATGCTCGTTTATATCGAGGTATGTCGGCTCCTGACCGAAAAAATCTTATTTCACTATTAGCCCAACTAAAAAAATAAACAAAGCCTTGGTCGTTATTATCTGAATGTCGAATAAAATACCTCTTCCTACGAGTTTAATGAAAGTTAATCTTTTATTCTCTGAAAACTGTAATATAGAGATCAAAAATTTTCGGATAGAAAAAGAAAGTTCCGATTATAATGCTGCATTCTTTGATTTAAATAAAAAACAGACTGTTTTTAGATTAGCGAAAATTACTCCTAAAAAAATCGGATTGTTTGTTACTCTTTGGAAAAGGGATAAAAAGGGGATCACCATTCCATTCCATAAAAATGATGATATTGATCTTATTATCATCGAAGTCAGAAAATTGAATAGGATCGGGCATTTTGTTTTTAATAAAAGCCTTCTTGTTGAAAACGGGATTATCACTTCTAAAAAAGAAGGCAAAAGAGGATTTAGGATCTATCCTCCTTGGGAAACTCCTTCGAGTAGGCAAGCTATTCTATCTCAAAGTTGGCAATCACGCTATTTCTTTGAGCATAAAAAAATGAATATGGATGATAGTGCGCGTCTTAGAAATTTCCTGTTTTAACTTCTCCCGCACGCTTATAATTCACAATAATGACTCCATTTGAGGAGATTTGGCTTTCAGTCATCTGGAACATCGCAGGGATTGTGCCATCTACAAATAATCTTTTCCCACTTCCTAACGTTAGCGGATATATCTTTAGCCAAAACTCATCAACCAAATCATGTTTCATGAGTGTCTGGACTAGATTAGCGCTTCCATAGACGTGTAAATCTGGTCCTTCTTCTTTTTTGAGTTTGTTGATTTTTTCCACAATGTCTCCGTTTAGAAACACGGATGGCTTCCATTCACTACTAGTCCTGGTATTAGAGGCAACATACTTAGTTACTGACATGATAGGAGGCCAAAAGTCGGAATGTTTGGGCCAATAGGGTTCCCAAATATCAAATGTCTTACGACCTAATAGCAGATCAAACGGAAGGTTCATCTGCTTCTGCATAACTGTTCCGGTAAGATCGTCAAATATCGGAGCTTGCCATCCGCTATATTTAAAGCCACCACTTGTATCTTCTTCTTGCCCGCCCGGGCCTTGAATAACTCCATCAAGCGTGAGAAATTCGAGTACGATAATTTTTCTCATGGCAATATTCCTTTAAGGTATATTTTAACGCGATTATTGGAGCAAAAATTTCATACACGTCAATAGCATTTAGTTAGCTATTTTCAACTACCTTGTGTAGTATCGGAAAACCTTATTAGTTTGGAGGCATCTATGAAACGAGTTACAGGTATTGGTGGAATCTTCTTCAGCGCTAAAGACCCTGCAAAACTAGGTTCCTGGTACAAAACTCATCTTGGAATAGATGTCCAGTCTTGGGGTGGCGCAGCCTTTCGCTGGGTTGATGCTTCCGGTAATCCCACAAATGGCACAACTGCTTGGTCAATTGGAGATGGATCCTATTTCGCTCCAAGCAATTCTACATTCATGGTTAACTATCGAGTAGATGATCTTCATGGGTTATTGAAAGCACTTCGGGAAGAAGGTTGTCAAGTTTTGGAGAAGGTAGAAGAATCAGAGTATGGAATATTCGGTTGGGTCATGGATCCGGAAGGGAACAAGGTTGAACTCTGGCAACCACCAGCAGGCCAATAGTAATCGCCATTGAACGTTATCCGTATCATGGATAGACGTAAAATTATTGAAAAATCGCAGTAAGCCCAAGTTTCTGATAGATAATTGGGTTTCAGCAGCTCTTTTGGCCGGTGGACTTGCTGCGATTGGATCTTATTTTCCGCAATTTCTTAATTAGCTTCTGTATACTTCTTGTAGTTATCGAGTATCGCCTGCCAACCACCTCTTTGCATTTCAACTGGATTCATTGATTCAGGGTCAAAGATTACTGTTACAATTGTTTTGTTATCTTTATTCTCAAAGTTAACCGTTGCCTTTCTACCATCTCCCATTGTATAAGCCAAATTTTTCTGATCTACAACTGTATCGTAAATAGCTCCAAACTCGAAGCCAAAACTTCCATCCTTAGCTTCCATTCTCGCGCTGTACGTACCACCAGGTCTCAGGTCATTTTTCGCCCAAGGGCATTGCCAATCGTCAGTGGCAAAATTCCAATGAATAATATGTTTTGGATCAGTGTAGTAGTCCCAGGCTTTTTTAATGTCTGCTGTAATTGTAGCTTGAATAGTGATTTGTTTTGAGTCCATTTTAGGGAATTTAACAGACTATTCTTCATAGGAAAGCTTTTTCGGTATCATTTAATGTCGTTTTAAAGAAAAATTGAGAATCGAACATTTATACTATAATTAAAAACATAATGATAACCTTAGACAAAATAAGAAAACTTGCCTTAGCTCTTCCGGAAGCAAAAGAAGAACCTCATTTTGAAAAAATTTCTTTCAGAGTGAGCAAGAAAATTTTCGCAACGGTGGATCAGGAGAATAAAAAGATCGTCCTAAAATTTGATCGGAACGACCAGGACTTCTTCTCCGCAGCATCTAAGGGCTCCGTTTATCCTATAGAAAATAAATGGGGGCAGCAGGGTTGGACCTGTGTTAAAATGAAATCGACCGATTTAGCTTTATTTAAAGATATGTTAGTGGTTTCTTATTGTGGAGTTGCTCCCAAAAGACTTGTAGAAACACTTCAGCAAAATTCAAAATTTCGTATAAAATTTTAATAACTTATAATCACATGAATAAAGAAGTTCAAAAATACAATAATTCACAAACCAAAATTGAAAAAGAGATCTGCGACATTCTTTTCCAAGAAATTAATCTTCATCTTCCTAAAGCGGAAAATAAGATCTGGCATGCTCATCCGGTCTGGTTTTTGGATGGGAATCCGATTGTAGGTTATAGTAAACTTAAAAATTGTATTCGATTACTCTTTTGGAGCGGCCAATCTTTTGATGAAGAAGGTTTAGAACCGGAAGGAACGTTTAAAGCAGCTGAAGTCCGTTATACAAGCTCAGATCAAATTAACAAAAAAGATCTAAAACGTTGGGTGAATAAATCTAAGAAAATACAGTGGGACTATAAAAATATCGTAAAACGAAAAGGTGTTCTGGAAAGATTAAAGTAATTTTGCAAAAGCAGCGCAGGCGTCCCCGCGCATAATCTTTTAATTGAAATCATCAATCTTAATATCATCCGGTGCTGGTTTACCAGTGCCGGTTTCAATCAAATCCCTTAAGCTAAGTAAGAAAACTGCCCATTTCATACTACAATGTGCAGTAAAATCACTTTCTATTTTCCAATCCCGATGCCCGAAATAAATAAGTGTCAATGCTGCTCCGTCAGGCGCTGTTCCCGGATTCAATTTAAAATCGATATGAGAACCGATCCAATCTTCTGGCCCTGATGTACATTCCCAACGAACATGTTGTGATGAAAGTTCCTGTACCTTCATATCGATTCCCGCTATTCCGAAATCAAAATGAATAGGTTCTCCTACGCCGGAAATTCCACCGGTAAATGGTCCTTCCACTTGTCTAGTCCACCATCCTGAAAGTCCCTCCTTAGTCGTTAGTGCCTTAACGACGTCCGCAGCTCCTGCACGAACGCCTATCTTATGATAGATTCCGTTCATCTTATTCTCCTTACGTTTGTTGTTTCTTTTCCTTTCCGGCGGATCGCCGATAAAAGTGCTGTATTATTTTTTCCCGACCTGCCATTTTTCAAGACTATCCAGAATACTTGTCCATCCTGCTTTATGAGATGTGGCAGCATCTTCTCCTATCAAACGTTCATGCATCAACGTTATAAGTGTTTGCGGCTTCTTGTTTGAGTTTGAAGATCCTTCTTCTAATGGATCGAAAGTAACTGTGACTAACGTATCTAAGCCGCCGGTTGCATGTGATCTCCAAGTAAACACTATTTTTTTTGGTTCTTCTATGATCTGATATTCACCTTCATGCGGCAGCACTTTGCCTTCATGCAACATATTGATCTTAAATCGACCGCCCGGGCGTGGATCTAGTATGGCAGATTCGATCCCGATAGAATTCCCAGGCAAAAACCAGCTGGAAAATTCTTCTGCTTTTAGCCAGGCCTTAAATAATCTAATTGGTTCCGCATTAATTCTTTTTTCTATTTTTACGACCTGGTTTGTCATGGTCTTGCTCCTCTATAAAGGATTCGAGTCTATCGAGTTTGTTGGTCCAGAATTCCTGATGATATGTAAGCCATGTAGAAGCCTCCATAAGTGATTGGTTTTGCAGCTCTAGCCGGAAACTACGACCATCTTCTTGATCCCTAACTTTACGAACTAAACCGGCAGATGTTAGCACATCTATATGTTTAGCAACTCCTGCAAAGGACATGGAAAAAGGTTCTGCTAATTCCGAAATAGTGAGAGGCCTTTTTCGCAATTTAGCAAGCATTTGCCTTCTTGAGCTATCCGCGAGCGCTGCGAATACCCGATCCAGCCTTTGTTCGTTTTTATGAAATCCAACCATTTAGTTGAATAAATTCGTCCATGCTTAGATTGTCAAATATTAAACCAATTAGTTTAATAAAATTAGAAACCTTTCCAAAGTGTGTTGTGAGGTCGGTTTTAAAGGAAAGAAGTGTAATTTTGCACTTGCATTGTTTTTATTAACCTTTTAAATCATTTATTTCTCGAATGGTGGGGCATTAGATTATGAATCCATATGTTAAAAATACCTTTGCAGTGATTGCGGGACTTCTACTTGGAAGTATAGTGAATATGGGGCTTATTACGATTAGTGGGAGTATTATTCCTCCTCCGGAAGGTGCCGATGTAACTACCATGGAAGGTTTAAAAGCATCTATTCATTTATTCCAACCTAAACATTTTATCTTTCCTTTTTTAGCACATGCTCTTGGAACATTCGTGGGAGCGCAGGTAACGGCTTTCATTGCGACGAATCATAAACTCAAGTTCGCCTTAGTGATCGGGGCTTTCTTTCTTGCGGGTGGAACAGCAAATGTTCTAATGCTTCCGTCTCCTGCTTGGTTTAATGTGTTGGATTTAGTCGGGGCTTATATTCCTACCAGTTATCTTGCAGGAATATTGATCATTAAGAAAAAGTGAATTTGATTGAACGGACCTTCTACCGGTCAAACTTTCTCGGGTTTAATTATGGATAAAACAAAAAGTACATTCCAATCGATTGACGAGTATATCAAAACTTTTCCGAAAGAAGTCCAGTCGATTCTTCAGGAACTCCGAAAAGTGATCCAAGAAGAAGCTCCGGAAGCAAGCGAGAAGATCAGTTATCAGATCCCGACTTTTTATCTGAACGGCAATCTGGTACATTTTGCCGCTTATAAAAATCATATCGGTTTTTATCCAGGAGCAAGCGGTATCGCTAAATTTAAGAAAGAGATTGATAAATACAAAAATGCAAAAGGTTCCGTTCAATTTCCAATCGATCAACCTTTACCTTTTGGTTTAGTCCGTAAGATCGTGAAATTTAGAGTGGGAGAATATAAGAAGAAGGTCCCTAAAAAAACGAAAAAGAAATAATTTCCAAGAATCATCATTGGTATGCGGTCGTCTTTGCGACAAACAAACGTTTATTGCAAAATCGAATTCAAAATTTCTGTAATAGTTCTTGAACTTTTCCGCTGAAGATCCCAAAATTGCCCTCTCATTTGGAGGAAATATAGAATGGGATCTGAAAACGTTTCGAAAGGCCAACTTTGGACCGGTCGAGTACTCAGCGGATTGGTTGTACTTTTTCTACTTTTTGATGGAGTATTAAAATTTTTCTTAGATAAAATGCCGCCGGAAGCTCAGGCAGAAGGAGCTAAGCTCGGATATCCACCTGAAGTAATGCCTTATTTAGGAACTGTCCTGATTGTTAGCACTTTGTTATATGCTTTTCCTAGAACTGCAGTTTTAGGCGCAACTTTGCTCACTGGTTA
Source organism: Leptospira selangorensis (assembly GCF_004769405.1). Lineage (NCBI taxonomy): Bacteria > Pseudomonadati > Spirochaetota > Leptospiria > Leptospirales > Leptospiraceae > Leptospira > Leptospira selangorensis. The sequence goes on along the minus strand of NZ_RQES01000001.1, from coordinate 285,116 downwards.
TTTGGGTGGTGCCGTAGCTACTCATGTTCGTGTTTTAAATCCTTTAGGTTCTCATATTTTATTCCCTACCTATCTGGGAATTATTCTATGGGCAGGTTTATATCTCAGATTTCCTAAACTGAGAGAAGTTACTCCTTGGCAGAAATAAAATAGAGAAGTCACGATTTGGATGATCCGGACACCGGAAAATTTATATCGTGACTGTTCCTCCGATTTGAAGTATAAATCTTTAATATTCACCTTTCTGTTCTTATGTCTTGATTGCGGCACTACGATACAAGTTGTCCAAGATCCTTTTAGAGATGTCACAGTGGTCAAAATGGATATGGACCATGAAGCAAAGGTGGATAATCCGAATAAAACTGCTTATGCTTATGGGGGCCAATACGCTAAAGAAATTAAGAACGGTGTGATCTCGCAAATCGTTCTGATTATTAGGCTCCAAGGTTCTGAGACTCTTGCTTCCTTAGGTCCGGAAGCTTATATTAAAATTGATCGTAAATCTACAAAACTACTTCTGTCCGATTCGAATTATTCAGCAAATCAAGTAACTGTTCGCACTCAGGTTCCTACAGTTATGGGACCCGGAATCGGTTTTGGATACGGTTACGGCGCAGTTCCTATGACCGGCACTAGAACCTCTACATTAACTTCTAATATTCTTTCCGGTAGATTGATATTTACAAAAGAAATGGAGAACGATATTCTTTCTGCGAAATCGCTTCAGTACAGATTATATAGTGCGAATGATGCGATCGATCTATTCGTTTCCGATTCCCAATTGGAGATTATCCAAAAGTTCATTAAGAATAGGGGAGAAGTCCCAAAATAGGTTTTTATTTTTGGGAGAATGCGGAGAAGAAATAAATCGCAGGCTTATCGTATAATTGATATAACTTTAAGAATATCTCGACTTCTAAAGATATACTTCCTGATTCTAATTTGGAAATGAAACTTTGACTGGTCCCAATCTGCTCGGCGACTTCCGATTGAGTGAACCCTGCTTCGATCCTTGCCTGTTTAAGAGACTTTAAGAACTTTTTCTTTTGTCGGTCCGTTACTTTCAAGGATCTACCTAGTTTACCAACTTAGTGATAAATCTAGGATTTTTGCGATTCTAATTTTAATCCTCCCCCGGAATCTTCATTTTCGTTGTAAAAGTCTTTCCATTTATTCTAAATCTTTCTTAAAATTCCTTGCCTCAATCTTACTTTCTTTTTTAACTCCATTACATACAAATCCTAAAACTTTTGGTCCTAAACTATGACCCAAGAATTAGAACTTAGGCTTTTGCCTGAGATCGCCGAACAATCTGCTAAGCTCGCAGAATATATTTCCAAGTCCAAAAAGATCTCTCTGTCGGATATAGCACATATTGAGGTCTTAAATCATTCTATTGATGCCAGACAAAAAACCGTTTTTGTAAATCTAAAAATCCGAGTTTATATTAACGAAAACTTTGTAGCAGAGCAGATCCATCTGCCTGATTATCCAAATGTAAAAAATTCCAAAGAAGTAATCGTAATCGGCGCTGGACCTGCCGGTTTATTTTCAGCCTTGGAACTTATCCAAGCAGGTTTAAAACCTATCGTTCTGGAAAGAGGAAAGGACGTTAAATCAAGACCTAAAGATCTTCAAAATATAAATGCTCATCATATTGTGGATGAGGATTCCAATTATTGTTTCGGAGAAGGTGGCGCTGGCACATATTCCGACGGTAAACTTTATACAAGATCCAAAAAAAGAGGAAATATCCGTCGTATCTTGGAATTACTCGTAGGTTTTGGAGCAAATCCTAATATTCTAATAGAGGCTCACCCTCATATAGGGACCAATAAACTTCCTAGTATTGTTCGTAGAATGAGAGAAACCATCCAAGAAAGGGGTGGAGAAGTTTATTTTAATCAAAGAGTAACCGATCTGATCTTGGAAGGAAATTCCATCAAGGGTGTTGTCACTAAAAATGGAGATCGTTTTCTTTCCGACAAAGTCATTTTGGCTACCGGACATTCTGCTCGTGATATATTTGAATTACTCCATCATAAAGGAATTGAGATCCAGTTAAAACCCCTGGCAGTAGGGATTAGGGTAGAGCATAAACAATCCTTAATAGACTCTATCCAGTATAGTTGTGAAGACAGAGGGCCTTTTCTTCCTCCTTCCCCTTATAGTATTGTAAAGCAGATCGATGGGAGGGGAGTATATTCTTTTTGTATGTGCCCTGGAGGAGTGATCGCTGCATGCGCTACTAGGCCGGGAGAGGTTGTGACGAATGGTTGGTCTTCATCCAGAAGGGCGAGACCTACTGCAAATTCAGGGATAGTAGTGGAATTACGACAAGAGGACTTTCTACCTTTCAAAAAGTTTGGACCATTAGCTGCAATGGAATTCCAAAAAGAGATAGAACAAAAGGCATGGATTGCAGGAGGAAAAACACAAACTGCACCGGCTGCTAGACTTGTAGATTTTGTAGAAGGAAAAATTTCTTCCGATCTTCCTAAAACTTCTTATCCTCCCGGGGTTATACCTGCGGACCTTTCTTCCGTTCTTCCTAAATTTGTAATGAATGCATTACAAAACGGATTCAAAGAATTTAATAAATCCATGAAAGGGTATTTAACCAACGAAGCAGTGGTTCATGCTCCTGAGACCAGGACGTCTTCTCCGGTTAGTATTCCTCGGGATCCTGAAACTTTGGAACATATTCGTATCAAAGGTTTGTATCCTTGCGGAGAAGGAGCCGGATATGCGGGTGGGATCGTATCTGCCGCAATGGACGGGATCAGATGCGCACAGGCTTGTGCGGTTAACGTTTAGAATATTGTACTTGTAGGATCTTCTACAAGGGTTACCTAAGAAGAACTTATGGCTCAGAAAAAGGATCAGTTTCAAAAATTCACTAATTCGGATGTGGCGGAAACATTCTCGGAATATTCTCCCTCAGTCCGAGAAAAATTATTTCGTTTGAGAGAACTTATATTTGAAACCGCGAAAGAGATCCAAGGAGTGGGCAGGATAGAAGAAGTCCTAAAATGGGGACAGCCTAGTTATATTACTCCTGAATCCAAAAGTGGGACTACGATCCGTATAGATGCCTTAAAAGGGGATTCGAAAGAATATGCGATGTTCTTTCATTGCCAAACGGACCTGATCGCCAGATTCAGGAAATTATATCCTAAAACATTTCATTTTGAGGGAAATAGAAGTATTATATTTTCTGAAAGTTCTAAACTTCCCGAAAAGGAAATAAAACAGTGTATTTCTTTCGCGCTAACTTATCATTCAGACAAAAAGAAAAAGTAATAATTTTCAAAACCAGGATTTAAAAACTTCCGGAATATTGCTAACCGTTCTAGTAGAATAATCCATGAACACTAATCCTGTTTTTGCATTACATACGATTTTGCCGTTGATAGGTCCGTCAGTATGGATCATTCTATAATATAGATCGCAACCTTTTGGGCTAAAATCTCCTGCTCCGATCTCTACTCGGACTTGGTCCCCGAAAAACGCCTCTGCCTTATATTCCACGACTAGATCAGTAAGAATGATCCCGTAGCCGTTTACATCTAGTTCGGAAAATCCTTTCTCTTTGAATAATCTCGCTCTGGATTCATGTAAAAGAGAGACCACCTTATCATGAGCCAAATGCGCCGCAAAATTTGTATCATAAATCCTGATATTTAAGCTAGTGGACCAGGCCAATTTTTCGGGCAGATCCAGTTGAACTCTTGCCATTATTTATCCTTTTTGAATATATTAGTTGTTATAGCCCTTTTCTTTACGAGCTTCTTCTAATTTTCGGATTACATCTTCTGCATCTTGTATTTTTTCTCTTTCTTCTTCCGGAGTCATCGTTTCCGGTTGGGTAGGAATAGTGAGATTGTCCATTTGTGTATCATCTTTTAAGAAAAAAATGCCATAAGAGATCAATCCTATAATTAGGCCTGAAATGATACTGATCCTTTGCCCCGCCCCTATTCCGTAAAATAGAACTAGAATAATTAGGAAGGTAAAGTATATAAAGAATATCAAATATACTATGGAGCCAAAAATCCCAGTAAACCCGAAAAAGATCAGAAGTCCTAGGATCAAAAACGAATGCGCTAGTTTGGAACTTAATTCTAATCCTCTACTGGTTTCAAATCGGTAAGAAAAAATTTTAGAAATTCCCCAAAATATTCCTGTCCCTATACATAGATAAATTGTTGTGAAGAGTAATGCATACAGAGTTCCGAAAAATAGATCGGGCAGGATCACTCTGGTCAGCATATTTAGAATGGAGCCGCCTAAAAAAACATACTGCAATCCTAGAGTTTTAAAAGAAAGATGTGCGAAAAAATATCCGATCAAGATCGGGATAGAAGTTCTAACAAATAAGATCGGATATCCGGGGAAGCTTGTTTTTTTTTGAAGTTCTTCTTTAGGAGAACGAAGAAAGTCCCAGAAATTTTGGAAAAAAGATAAGATCAGTTTCATTCGGGTCCCGCAAATATTTACAGGGACCCGACCTAATGCAAGCGATTTAAAAACTAACCGAGTGCGGTGATATTACTCGTATAATCCATCATAGTGGTGAATTTTATAGGAGTTCTTTCGTATTCCAAAACTTCAGTCAGGGTCCTGAATCTATTTTGACCCGCTCCGATCTCTATATCGTTCCCTGTAAATTGAAGTGGATGTTCGTATCCGCAGGCATGTGCTACGGATAATAATTCTTTTCTAAACCCTTTGATATAGTTTGCGGCACGTTTTGCTTTTAATTCCACGTCCAAACCTGCTTGTAACCATTTACTCTGAGTGGCTACTCCTGCGGGACAATGACCCGTATGACATTTTTGTGCCTGGATACAACCGATAGACATCATAGTTTCTCTTGCTACATGGATGAGATCACAACCCATAGCGAATGCGACTATAGCCCTGTCGGGAAAACCTAATTTTCCGCTACCAATCCAGACAACTCTGTCGGCTATCTCGTATTTTTGAAAAATCTTATATACTCTAGCAAATCCCACCTTAAAAGGAAGAGAGACGTGATCAGTAAACGTTAGCGGCGCCGCTCCTGTTCCTCCTTCTCCTCCGTCGATCGTAATGAAGTCAGGTCCTTGGCCTGTTTCCTTCATTCTACTTGCAAGTTCCTCCCAAAATTTAGATTCTCCCACTGCACTTTTGATCCCTATCGGGAGTCCTGAAACGGACGCTAATTTTTCTATAAAATCGACCAGACTTTTTACATCGTCGAATTCGGTATGTGCATTAGGCGAAATACAATCCTGTCCAGGTTTGATCCCTCTGATCTCTGCGATCTCTTTGGTGACTTTTGCTCCAGGTAAGATCCCTCCTTTTCCGGGTTTTGCACCCTGAGAAAGTTTGATCTCTATAGCCCTTACGTTTGGATTTGCGTCTAAACGTTTTAGAAAATGATCTAAGGAGAATTTTCCTTTTTCATCCCTGGCGCCGAAATATCCAGTACCTAATTGCCACACGACATCAGCGCCGAAGTTATGATAAGGGGAAAGTCCACCTTCTCCAGTATTATGATAACAACGTGCGATCTTTGCACCTTTGTTTAAAGAAGATACCGCTCTTTCTCCCAAAGATCCATAAGACATTGCGGAGATATTTATGACGGATGCCGGTCTATATAATTTTTTTCTGTTCCTGAATTCCCCCATTACTTTGAGAGAAGGGATCATAGAACTATCACCTTCTATAAACTTCGCCTTGCTATCCGAGAAGGGAAATGCCGAATGTTTGATGATGGGATAGCCTGCATCGTATAATAATTCGGTGGTTCCGAAACCGAAATTATTATTTTGCATCTTAGCTGTGGCGTAAACCCAAGATCTTTCCGCCCTGTTAAAAGGCATCTCTTCCTTATCGTTTGCCACCCAGTATTGTCTGAGTTCCGGCCCTATTTTTTCGAATAGATATCTGATATGACCGACAACCGGAAAGTTATGTTTGATCGTATGCTTTTTCTGGAATATATCGTGGATAAAAACGCAGAATAAAAAAAGAAAAACGACTCCCGACCAAAAAAGCCAAGCATGTTCATCTATTAAGTTTAAATATTCTATCAACAGTTCTTCAGACATGCGCCGAAGTATAGCCGACAGGCAAGAAATTGCAAATTAGTTTTTAGGGATTTGGGTTCTTAACTTTAAGTGATGCGACGTGTAGAAAACAATCAAACATGTAAGACGAATTCTTTTTTGAATTCTTTTCTGGCTGTCATCCGAATTCCGGAAAATTTTTTGCCATCTTGGATTACGAAACTATTACTCTTCACCCAGTCTCCGGTATTGATTATATTCATTTTGGGGATACATAAAAAGTCGTGTGTATGACCCGAGATCAGAACCTTCTTATCTTGGTGGGTAAGTTTGGAAAGTTTTTGGTAATAATGTAATGTCTCTTCTACAGTGCTTGGATCTTGTCTATTTAGATGTTTATGATAGAAGTTTTCGGAAAATTTGAATAATGCAGGAAGTGCGGATGCGAACACATGTAGAATTCTTAAGACAAGAATGGAGCCCATCCAGGTAAATTTATTGTACTGGCCTTGGTGTCCATGGATTGCGATCAGAGTTTCATTTTCCGCCTTCTCGCAGATAATCCAACCTCTTTCGATAAGATAATGTTCTACCTTAGGGGTAAGTCTCATCAGGTAAGAGGTAGTGTCGTGGTTCCCTACAATATAATATTTTTTGCCGTTCCCGGAAGAGAGCCTATCTAGACGTTCAAAAAGTTTGTTAAATCTTTTTTTGCCTTTTACTCTTTGTAACCTTCTATCCGCGCTAAAAAACCAGTTTTCGATAATGTCCCCGACAAGGTACAGATTATCGAATTTTACTTCTTTTTTGTTCAGATGGTCCAGTAATTGGAAAAGCTCTTTATGCTTATGGGATTTTATCTTCTTATTCAGAAGATAATGGATGTCCGAAATGAAAAACGCGTCGTAAAGTCTTCCTCTTCGAAATTTCATCTAGTAGAACGATACCTTACTTCCATAAGATGAAATCCTGCAAGATTGTCAACGGATTCGAGACTCGGATCGCCTTTCTAAAAATTTTCCGAGATGAAAAAACGATTACATTTTTTCCAAAGACTCCTTGCTTGATCCTTTATAAAAATACCTGTATCTGGGCTCGGATCCTATGAGAGCCTAAACTATCCACATATCCACCTTCTAAATAAGCGTAATCAGCCTGTATTTTTAAATTATGATCCTTGAGATAATAGGAAACTGCGAGGCCTCTTTCTCTGGAATACGTAAGTTTAGGATCCGTTTTTCCCCAAGGTCTGTATTCTGAATATCTAAGCGCCAATCCTAGATTATTTTTAAAAAGATAACCTAGTTGGAAAAATCCTCCCTTTACGGATCTGGAATATTCTGTCATAGTTCGATTCCCGATCTCTTTTTCCATAAAAGGGGAGTTTGCTTTTCTAGTCAGATATTCTCCGGAAGCCGAAAAACCTTTCCATTGGAATAAAAACTCTGTTCCAGTATGCATGTAATCGAATCTTGCAAATTGGTAAGTGTCTCCGTGAGTAGAAAGTTCACGATTTGTATTCTGATTATTTGCACCTGCGACGGAGAGAGCAAGTTTTGGTTTTGTAGAATGTTCCAAATCCGGTTCTCCGTTGTCTGAAAAAACTCCTAAAGGATAATAGGTAAGTTTTCCGCTAGTTAGCACTCCGCTTGAGTTGGAACTCCTATTTCTTCCTTCTCCACCAAAAACACCCGCGGAATATCCTAAACAATTCCATCCAAATAGATTGGAAGAAGAGACTAGGATTCCAACATCTCTGTCCAGATTTAATTCTTCATTTGAAACGGTTCTATCTACAAATTCTTGTAAACCGTCTGAAATGAATCTTTGGCGATTATAGGGCACTTTCATTTGCCCCACTTTTATATTAGCGTTATTAAACTTCGCATAAGATATAGAAGCGTCTCTTAAAGGAACAGGCCTATCTTCTTCCATATCTAAATTAGAAAAAGATAATTGAACGTAATATTGCCAGTCTTTGCCTAAAAAATTCCCGGAAAAAACGAGTCTTGCTCTTCTGGCCTGGAATTCCAAACCTTCGGTTTGTTTTTCTCCATCTTCTTGGCGGATCGTTTCTACCGCTCTTTCCTGGAATCGAACTCTCATATTCAGGAAGTTTTGTTTGTCTGAGGTTTCGAAAGAGAGCCCTTTTCCGAATCCCATACTAGTCAGGATATGCTCCTGTAATTCTTGCTGAGAGTTCGGATTTTTTTCGGAGGTTTCCGTTTGTCTTTGCCGGGCCTTCTTCTTTTTAACTAACTTTATAGATTCGGCATTTACGGATTGGGAAAACAAAAAGAATAGAAGTGTAAAAAATGGATATCGGACTTTCATATTTTTCTTATCTTCAAAATTGGAACCTAGGTTTAGGGTAACCGTTCCTTTTTTAAAGATAAGAATGTGAAAGAATTTTTGAAAATTCTGGAACTAGGTAGGAGGTCTATGGTCCCACTCTAGATTTAGTATAATGGTGCAAGAGACAAGTACACTCACTGCCATTGCGAACAATAAACCTCCATCATCATCTACCACTATTCCTAAAAATAAAAGGTGAGATAATACCGCCCCGATCATCAGCCCGAAGCCTACTAAGGCTCCTACGAATCTGGATGGTGGAAAGATCAAAAGTGCTGCTACAAAAAATTCGACTGAGCCCGTTCCGATCCTTCCCCAAGGTTCTATTCCTAAGGTAGAGAAGATATGTACGGATTCGTCCTGTCCGGTGAATTTAAAAAATAAGGTCTGCAAAAATACAAGGGCCGAAAAAACGGAAAGTATCGTGGACAATCGATTCTTTACTGTTTGAGTCAAAACCGGCATAAAATCTCCTTTATTTTGGATTCGATCTTCTTTTAGATTCGTTACGCCGAATGGAGTTTTATCTGAATAATTCATTTATTTGGTTCTTGTATTTATCCGAGACAACGTTCCTTTTTACCTTCATAGTCATGGTTAACTCATCTCCAGGTTCGAACTTCTTAGGAAGAAGGTAAAAATTAGATACTTTTTCGAAATTTTTGAAACCGTTTTTAGAAGAAACTCTCTCTTTAATTTCTTTTTTGAACAATTCTCTGACGTCCGGATCAGAATTTGGATCTGCAATTTCTTGTAATAATCTGGATTTCCAGTCTCGTAACTGTTTATCCAATACTTCCCAATCCGGGACTAAAAGTGCACTTAACGTTTTTTGGTCATGTCCCACTATCATTGCCTGTAGGATCAGCTCGCTCTGGGTAAGAGCGAATTCGATCGGCTCAGGTTCCAAATTTTCTCCGCCTAAAAGTACGATTGTATCCTTGGCTCTTCCTGCGTATTTTAATTCTCCTTGAGAGGTCCAAAGAAGAAGGTCCCCTGAATTTAGCCACCCGTCCTTCATTGTTTCTGCGGTTTTTTCAGGATCCAAATAGTATCCCTGCATGATATGGCCGCCCTTATGCCAAGCGATCCCTTTTACTCCAGGTTCGTGGATCTCTTCTCCCTTCTCATCTAAGATCTTGATCTCTACTCCTGGGATACATTTTCCGAGAGTTCCAACCGTGATTTGCCCTAGCCTTCTTCTTGTAGAAGCTCCGCTCGTTTCTGTCATTCCGTATCCTTCTAAGATAGGAATTCCTATAGAATTAAAAAATCTATCTATGTATTCCGGAAGAGCCCCAGCCCCAGAGATCGCAAATTTCAATTTTCCACCTAGACTTTTTCGTATTTTAGAAAATACTAATTGAGCCAATATATTCGGAACAAACCAGAAGAATGTCCCGAACAGCCCGCTCATTCTATTAAAAACTTCTCCAAAGAATGATCTAGGTTTTAATGCAAACTCCAGACCCAAAAGCCTACTTTTATACTTATAATAAGAATTTGCTACGGATTGAAAACTTTTGAAAATAAGTTTAGCAACAGGAGAAGCGTCTTTCAGTTTGTCCTGGACCTTATTGTAAAAACTTTCCCAAACTCTAGGCACAGAAAGAAGGAAAGTAGGTTTGATATCCTGCAGATCCTGACCTAAACTAGAAATTGAAGTGAATGCTTCCGAGGCACCTGCCCGAACACATGCAGTCTCGATCAATCTTTCTGCAATATGCCAAGGAGGAAGATAAGCCATGGTCCTATCTTCCGGAGTGATACGAACATCGTCCAAAGCCAAAGACATGTTTACGTTAAATACTATGTTTCTATGAGTCAGCATCACTCCCTTAGGACGGCCTGTGGTCCCGGAAGTATAAACGATAGTAGCAAGATCGGACTCTTGGATGGATTCTCCTCTGGAATGAAATTCCAATTCTCCTTTTTCTTGGATCCATCTGTCTCCTAGAGAGATTAGATCGTCTAAATGCAAAAGTTTGAATGGATGTCTTTGCTCAGAATGATGAGAAGATTCGAATAGAATGACTGTTTTTAAATGAGGAAATGAAGAGGCGGAAGAACTGATCTTACGGACCACTTCTGAATTTCCTGCAAAACAAACTTCTGCCTTTGAATGGTTTAAGATATAAATCAAATCTTCAAGAGTGGAATCGGTTCCTCTAGGTACGTCCACACTTCCAATATTCGTGATCCCCATACTCGCCCAAATCCAACGATGCCCGGAATCGGCGATCAAACCTACATTCTCTCCTTTTTTAACTCCAATAGATACAAGACCCAAACCGATCCTGGTAACTATATCTCCTAACTCTTTAAAGTTTACGGATTTATAAGTTTTACCATCCGGTTTAAAAAATTGAGCAGGATGCTCCTTAAAAGTATCTGTAGAAGACTTTAAAGTCCAATATAATGTCTGAGAATTTAGAAAGGGGAGTCTGAGAGGTTCCATGCGGGGACCGATTTTAATCCCGACTAGGCCGAGGGTCCAGGAAAAATTAAATTTTAATGATTTTCCCGAATGTCTTTCTCGAACGATTGTTTCAGAAAGGGTCAATGACGTATATGATTTCGACCGAATGCCTTGGAATCGTATAGGTTTTTATCCGCTAATCCAAGCAATTCTTGGTAGGAATGGATATCACGATCCGTATTACTAGACACGCCTATAGAAACAGTGACTCTTGTGAAGGTGCTCTCCGAATGAGGTATCCCCATATCTTCGACCGTCTGTAACATGTTCAAGGCAACTACTATAGCGCCTTCGACAGGGGTATCAGGAAGAATAACTGAAAATTCCTCTCCTCCATATCTAGCGATCATATCGGAAGAACGATTTAAACATTCTTTTAATGATTGGGCCACTTGGAAAAGTACCTGGTCTCCTTTTAAATGACCATAGGTATCGTTATACGCTTTGAAGAAGTCCACATCTATCATTAAAAGAGAAAGTGGTCTTTCCGTTCTAACGGAACGGTTCCATTCTCTTTCTAATTCTTGGTCAAAAAATCTTCTGTTTGCCACTCCGGTAAGAGGATCCATTAGAGAAAGTTCAAATAGTTTATCCGCTCTTTCCTTATATTCCTCTTTTTCCTTTTGGAATGTATTGATCCTATCTACGAGTCCCAAAGAAAGAAGAATAACGTTACTCAAAACACCTATCTTCAGCATTCCGGAAGCAATTTCTTCCGAATCAAAAAGACCGAGTCGATTCAGTGAAAATATGAATACCCCAACCAAACTAAACATCCACGCGCTTAAAAAGATCCTGGCCTTTCTATCCTTTCGAACGCTTTGGACTAAGGAGATGATCATCAGTATCAATATTTCCGGAATGGGAAGGATCGATGTAAGCGGCATTAAATATTTTAAGGGTACAAATGCGGGGAGAACGGCCACGAGTCCCCATATGATTGTCAGTCCTCGAATGAATATATGGAGGACCGGATAGGTATCCCTGGTCTGTAGATATTCTTCTGCGAATAGACCCAAAAATATCATTGCGAGACAAGTTGCCATGATAAAGGAAGAATTCACAAATTTAGGAGAATTCGGGAATAGGAACCAATAGCCGTATCCGGAACTCATGACTAAGAAATAAGTCACTGCAAAGATTAGAATTACATAATATATATAGGTTTTTTCCCGAATGCCCAAGAACAGGAAGAAGTTATAGAATACCATTACCCCCAAGGCGCCAAAATAGATACCGTCTATAAGTAATGAGATCCGTGAAGACTGATCCAGGCTGGATTTGGTAACCAGATGAAGCGGTAGGGTAAGAGACCCTTCCGTCTTGACTCTGATATACACTTCTATCTTTCCCTTATCTTCTAAGGTTAAAGGAAAAACAAAATATCTCTCCGTGATAGGTCTTTCCTTAAATGGGAGCATGTCTCCGGTATGAAATTCACCTTCTCTCCCTTTGGAATCTTTCCAATACACATCCACATAATCTATATGAGGGTATTCTAAGGTAAGGAAACGTTCTTCTGAAAGGGATTCTTCGGTTTCTACAGAGAATTTAAGCCAATAAGGAGAAGAATCATAACCGAAGTTGGGCATTCTATCCGTGTTCTTTTTGAACTCAACTTCGGAATCTGTAGCCGAGATATCTTCCCAGGTGAGGGTTCCTTCTGTGTCCTTAAAATAGGAGATTTCTTCTCGAAGCGGGATTTTACCTGCGGAATGAGAATCTAAACGAAGTACAGGACCCTGTTCCGGGATAGGATCCGCAAAGTAAGAATAGGGGAGGGCGAGGGAAAGCAACGCCGTCCATAAAACAAGGGGAAGGCGATTCCGAGTTTTGGATGTTTCGATCTTTTCGAATGTCTCGGAATCTTTTGGCATACCGAAAATATTCTTACCTACCTAGAGATGTCAAAAAACTTTCGCGGAAACGATACGATTTTGACGGTTCTTCTAGATAAAATATAACTTTAGAACTTCCGGAAACCTAAAAATTTATCAGAAAGCAATATTTAGTCGGGATCTTTTTTAAACTCTTTTCTATTTACAAATAAAAATTGAGTTTCACTTCTCTTGCCGGAAGTGGTTTTGCCGATCACAGTCATTGCTGGATAAGTAGTCTTTTTGAATTCAGGAATTCTAATGATATATTCTGTATCCGACTTTCTTTGAAGAATACCTTCTTTTCCGCTAATCTTGATCGCCACCGACTTAGGGTCTAGACCTTCTACTATAACAGGAAAACTATCTCCAGGTTTGACCCAAGAACCATCCAGAACTCCCAATTTAATCTTGGCAGGTGGAGAAGCGCTTAGAATCGAATTGAACCTGGATTGGGACATCCCCCAAGTCACCAAGGACCTATGGACCGTATAAGCATACGTTCCGGGAACATTCTTCCCTGGGTTTACTGTGAATGCCATTCTATAACCCGCAGCCTTTGCTTCTTCTATTACTCGTACGTCGAATAACCCGAATGGATAAGCGAGGTCTTGGATCTTTCTTCCGGTTTTAGCCTCGAGAGTTGCTTTAGAATCTTTGAGTTGGCTCCTGATCTCTGCTCTAGACATTGCAGGCAATTTAGGATGGTAGACCGTATGAGAACCTATATCTAAAACTCCACTGTCCAAAGCTTCTTTCAATTGGGCCCAGCTTAGATAAAATTTAAATCTTGGATTGGAGATCACAGTCGGATAAATAAAAACGGAAGCTCTCATTCCATATTTTTTGAGCAGAGGAACAAGCACATCTCTGTGGGTCAAGGAGCCATCATCAAATGTTAAAAGAACGGGGCGGGCAGGGAAATCAGAACCGGCCTTACCTTGCTGGTATTGGTAGAATTGGTCCAGGCTAATAGTCTGGTAACCTAAAGACTTGAGATACTTAAATTGTTCTTCTAAAAGGCTAGGATCTAAATTATACCCACCCATCGGATCTTGGTTCCCAACCAAGTGATGGTAACATAAAACAGGGATCCCTTTTCCATGACCTAATTCCGCATTCGCATTTTGATTATTAGTATCGTACTGTGTTTTAGGAGGAAGTCCTGAAACTCCAGGAAGAGAATTTTCGTACTTCTTAGAAGCAGTCTCTTTTTCCTTCTCTTTAATCTCCTGCTTTTCCTTTTTAGAAACCTTGGTTTTTCCTTTTTTCCTGCGCTCTATACGTTTGGATTTACGGGAAGAAGGTTCCGCAGAAGCCACAGATTCTTCTTTTTCTTTTTTAACCTTTGCTTCTATTTTAGGAGAAGGTGAAGAAGTTTCTTCCGATCTAGGAATTTCTCTTTTAGGAGCGGAAGTTTTTGGACCTTCTTCTTCCTCTTGGTTCGTTTTGGATTTACCGTCTGAACTTAAAAATTCACGGACAGGTCCCGCTGAAAGGTTGGAAGAAGCGAAAATACTTAGAATAAGTAGAATGGAAAAACGGCTGATTTGTTTATACATGGACGATCAGCTCCAAGATTCTCTCTGGCAGATGACGCGCAACTTTTTACTAAGATGTGAGGTATAGTAAAAGTTTATAAAATGGATCTGGGATCTGTCTTTGAGATAGGACTTTTAGGAAGTTTGTCGTTGAAATTTATTGACAAGGCCCGTCTTTCGGAAAGATCGACGGGCAGGAAGTTTATCTTTTTCCTTTTTCCTTAATCAAACGTTTCAGAACAGACTCTGAATGACCGCTTAGTTTGATAACTGCAGCCTTGTTAGGTTTCTTTTTTTCCAGCTCAAGTAGAATGGTGGAAAAACGGAACTTTCTGCGAATATGATTCACAGCAGGAATAGAAGTTTTGAAAAGTCTAGCCAGCTCATGATCCGCATTTCCTTCCTGATTCAGGTCGTAAAACTTGGAAAGTTTGGCATCGTCCCAAACGATCTTCTCGTCCGTCTTATAATAGTTATGGTATTCTAGACGACGGCTGTTTCTTTCGTAAGAGCCTTTGTTTCTTTTCTCTCTCCAAAAAGGATGCCTATTCCTTGCATATTTTATGTCATCTATTGAATAACCGGATTTATTTAGCCATTCTGTGGTAATACTGGATTTCTTAGGTCCTTCTAGTTTTGATTTGATGGAAAATTCAATGTACTGCTCTGGCGTTTTCGCAGAGAGGAGTTTCTTTTTTTCCTTTTCGTAATCCATATCCTTGCCTTGCGATTTCTAATGCACCGTCAGGTGTTATTTTATTTTTTAGTCGGTGGATAGTGTTCCTTACCTGGACCAATACCGAAACTCTTTTTCAAATTGCAGTAGGAAAAAACAAAAAGCTTCTTCGTCTGGTCTGGCTATGCAGAAGAGATTCGCAAAACCTCCTTTAAAGTATACTAAGCAACTTAGAGACTCAAATGCTCTTCCAAAGTTTGTCCCTCGAAGGACTACAGGAAGCCGTTAGCATGACCTCGTCCTCATACAGAAATATCACATGATATAAAGTTTGTGTACGATTCATTATTATTAATCGAAGTCTGAAACATTTACGTTTTTCTGTCTCAGTTCCGACGAATAGTAACGTCTACCTCCTTCTTCTTTCTAACATTTATTAGACTTTGGTTTTTCGTTTCAGAGATAATTCTATCTTTCAGAAAAAAAAGAAACCAGCAAAAATGGCTAAGGTCTCAAACAAGGTTAGTCGTCATGTTATTCAGAACTTCAAATAAAGGCAGAATTAGAGTAGTTACGGCTTATTTGTGCCTTTTTTACTTATTCAATTTTTCCGTTAGCTCTCATGAAGAAGGACCGAATCACTCACATATAGACCAATGTCGCTCTGACAAAGAAAAATACTGTAAGGAAAGTCCCAAAGGAGATGTTCTCTCTTGTTTGAAGAAGAACGAGGAAAATCTTACCGAAGACTGCAGAGAATTGCTACAGGAAGTCAGGGAAAAAGCAAAACTTAGAATGGAAGCCTGCAAAGAAGATAAGGAGAAGTACTGCTCCAGCCGAGGAACAGCCGTTATCCGTTGTCTCCAAGAAAACAAAAATCTTTTGGGAGAAAAATGTAAGTCCGCATTATTCTCTAACTCCAAGTAGGAAGTCCGAAATCTCGGCTCACTTTTCAAAGTCTGTATACAAAAGAAATTAAGTATACGAACTTTTATATGTAGGCACTTCTACACTCTGTCACAGAAGCCTTTTTGGTATACTGCACACTCTATTGTATACAATCGAAATTGATCTTCTCTGTGTTGTATACAAGACTGCGTATACAACACGATCGGGAAGAAGGTTTGTCGAAGTGACTACAAAGTTATAGGTCTTCTTCAGGACGAACTTTTTTGCATGGCCGAAGGTTCGCAAAGCCTGGCATGGGCGTAATTGCACAAAGCCTTCGATTCCATAGTGCATAGGCGAACTAGCGCAAAACCTAAAATTCACACCCACTTCCCCAACTTCCGATAATCAGGATTATGTCGCATTAGGTAAAATCCTTTGGATTGCTGATTTATAAGCCTATAAGAGCTCCCCTCTCGGACCAAAACTTTGTTTTACCGGTCCGTAATTTCTGAATTTTTGGTAGAACCGATCGAAGATGAGCATACGAGTACATAGTTCCGACAATCTTGCGGATTTATCCGAAGCTTTATCTGGATCCTTGAGAGAAGAGATCTCGAGGCAGGACGGATTATATTCTCCGACGGTAATCATCCCGAACAAGAGTATGGAGACATGGTTGAACCTGGATCTGGTCCAAAGATTCGGTGTAGTCTTCAATATCCGATTTTTATTCTTGGAAAAGTTTTTAGAAGAGTTAGTTCTGGAAAAATTTTCTCCCGAAATCGATCCAAAATCCAGACCATTCCTGCAAGGAGAATCCAGAAAATTCCAGATCTACGAGACCTTGCTCCGAGATCAGGAATTTCTCCAAAAGTATCCCATCCTCAAAAATTATCTTTTGCCTTCCGGAAGAAAAACTCCGGACCCAGTGAGGCTTTTAGATCTTTCCGGGCGTTTGGCAAAATATTTCAAGGACTATGAACTTCACAGACAGGATTGGATCCGAAATTGGTTAGGAGATAAATATTCACTTCTAAGATTACCTGGAGAGGATATCTGGGAAGAAGTCGCTACCCAGTCGGAAATTTTTTTCTTTCAGAAAGAACTCTATTCTTATCTTACGAATTCTGATCCTTCTAAAGAAACTTTAATCCAATATTCGATGCGAAATTTTGGCTTTGAGTCCAAGGCCAAAAAACATTCTCCAAAGAATGTGTATCTATTTGCATTGTCTCAACTTTCAAGTACCTATGTCTCTATTTTTCAAAACCTTCTTCCTGAAATTCATTTGGAAGTTTTTCAATTCGGAGTTCCGGATGGAGAACCTGTAACTGGAACGGAAAGAAACCAGATCTGCAGAAACTGGGCAAACTCATTTCGTTCCTTAAAAAAATCTTGGGAAATTTCTGGAGCGGAATTTTCACATTCTGCCAAAAAAGAAAAACAAACAAAAACAGTTTTATCAGAGTTCAAAGAATATCTTGGACGATCGGAATACAAAGCTTCATCAAGACTTCTTCCGGATGAAAGTTTACAAATTTTAGAAGCACCCGGAAAAGTCCGAGAAGTAGAAGCTATATTCCATCATATTCTTTCTATTTTATCAGAATCTAAAGAAACCAAATTAACCGATTTTGGGATATTTTGTTCTGATCTTTCAGAATACAGAGCAGCCTTAGAGTTCGTATTTGAAGGCGGGATCCAAGTAAAACTTACGGAAAAGGAAAAGTCCAGCAGTTCTATAAAAACATTACCCTATAGCATAAGAGATGTTCTCGCCTCAGACACAAGTGCCTATATTAGTGGGATACTTTCTTTATTTACTCTACTCTCCAAAGAAAGATCCAGAGCGGATATTTTTAAATTACTTAGAAACCCATGTTTCCAATCTAAATGGGAACTAGAACCTTCATGGGTAGAAGAATGGGCAAAATTTTCTGAAGACTTAGAATTGTACCAGGACGATTCTTTGGCTGAAGATCGACCGCTTGCATTTTCTTTCAGAAAAGGTTTTTTGCGTTTAGCCGCAGGGAATATATTATCTGCAGAAGAAGAGGAAGATCTTCCAGTCTCTCCTTTTGATTCAGGATCAGGTCCTTCCGTATCTGCTTGGATAGGAATTTGGAAACGAGTATCTTCCTTATTAGGAGAATTTTCCTCCCTGATTTCAGATCAGAAAACCTCTGGGGAAAAAATCATAGATTCATTATCCGATCTGCTCAGAGAATTATTTTCATCTCCTTCTTCCAATCCGATCGAAGTCGAATTAGAGAAAAATATTATAGATTCATTATATGAATTGAAGTCCGTAGATTGGGATCCTAAAAGTTTTAAGGATAGACTCAAATTTTTAGAGGCATTTTTCAGACAAACCGGAGGAGAGATCCAGGTCCGAAAAGGCCAATATTTGACCGGAGGGATTACGGTATCTTCTTTGCAACCGATGCGCCCCATCCCATTCCGACATGTATATATTTTAGGATTGGGAGAAGGTTTATTCCCTGGAACAGACGATACTTCTGCTTTCAATCTAAGGCATTTTGCTCCTAGAGAAGGAGATATAAATGTAAGGGGTTTAAACCAATCCCTATTATATGAAACAATTCTTTCGGCGAAACAAAGTCTGATCCTATCATTCGTTGCGGAAGATATTACGAAAGATGAAAGTATTGCTCCCTCTTCTTCCTTACTTTTACTCGAGCAAGCCTTGAAGGAGAATATATTAGCTCCCGAAACTTCCGTTAGGATCAAGGTCCCTTTAAACAAACACAGTAAAGAATACTTTATCCAAAAAGAATCTGCTTCGGCAAAGCTCGCGGAGAAGTTCCGCAAAAGTTTCGATCTTTCTTCTTCCCTTCTCTATGGAAAAGAAGAAGATAAAGAATATTATCGTAAAATAGTTCTCGGGAATTTTCAGAATAATCCTTCTGCAAAAAAAGAAACTCCGGATCTGGAAAGTATAGATTGGAATGATCTGGTTCGATTTGCAAAGTCCCCTCTTTCTTATCATTTGCAAAGAAGGTTCGGATTATATTCGGAAGAAATTTCGGAATCCGAAAATGCAACAGAAGAACCTTTTAGGATCTCGGATAATTTCAAATTTATGAAAGAGTTATGGTCTTATTCTATGAAAAAGACCGAAAAAGAACTACAAAATTCTTTGGGAGGACTTTTCTCGATTTGGGAAAAAAGAGGAAATATCCCAAGAGGAATTTTCGGGGATACTGAATTTTTAACTAAATCGGAAAAGGTGGGAAAAATTTCGGAAGCAGTTTCCGAAATACTTTCAGATTCGGAAGTTTTATCCGGTTTTACTTTCGGAGTATCACCTAAAAAAGGTAATTTACTCTCTTTACCTACCATTCCATTCCAAATTTTGAATGGACTCAAAACCACAATAACCGGTTTGAAAGAAGATGTTTTCCTGAAAAAGGAAGCCGACGATACTCTTACTCTTGTTTTGGTATATCCGAATTCTAAGAAAAAGTTTAAGAACTTAATCGAACCGTTTCTGATCCAATCTTTACTGGATCTGATCCCTTCTGAAAATACTCCGAAGTCGGTGGTTGCAATATTCGGATATGGAGACAAACCAACCATACTGAATATGAACCGAGAAGGAGGAGAAATATATCGTAAAAAATTCCTCTCTGATCTGGTGCAGGAATTTTATAACCGATCCATCTCTTTAGTTTCTCCCGGGATCTGGGAAGATTTTCCCGATAGAACTGAAATTGATCTGAACGATCCGGAAAAATTAGATTTATATTCGAAAGAATATAAAATCTGGGCACAAGAATCAGTTCAATACGATCCTGAAATTTATTTGGATGAGATCATACGACTCTTGCCCTACTCTCAAAATTATATAAGTGAAAAGGACTTTTACCTCTGCTTAAAACTTTATCATCCATTGGAGAAGGTTTTTTATGCAGAAAAGTAAACCGGAAACAGTGGCCAATTCTTTCGCAGACCAAATTGATATTACGAAAAATGGTTTTATTGGTGCCTCTGCCGGAACAGGAAAAACACATACAATTGTATTTTTAGTTCTAAAAATATTAAAAGATTCTTTTAGGACTTCTTTAGATTCCGATAAAACTCCTTTTGGAATAGAATCTATATTAGTACTTACTTATACGGATAAGGCGGCATCCGAATTAAAAGGTAGGATCCGCGCAGAATTAAAAAATACAATCTTAAGATTAGAAAAAATAGAATCACCGACTGAAGAAGAATCCAAAGAACTGGATTATTTTTTGAACCAAGCATCTCGTTTGGATCAGGCTTATATTTCTACGATTCATGGATTTGCACATAAGATCTTAAAAGAATATTCTTTGGAATCAGGTAGTTCCGAAAATTCTGAACTTGTGGAAGAATTTTCCGCAGTTTCCAAAGCATTGTATAGAAGAATGCGCAACGAGTTTAGTGGAAAATACCCAAAGGGACTTTTACCCTTTATACTCTCTCAGGCAAATCGTTTTTATAATGACGGATTCCAGGGGACCACTTGGGAAAATTTTGTATCCGGTCTTGCGGTGAAGAAGGTTTCTTCTCCAGATTCAATCCAACTTCTCCCCCGCCCTCAGAAATTTCCGGAGATCGGTTCTATCAAAAATGTATTTTTGGAAATACAATCCATTCTTCCTAAATTTTTAGAATTTCAGGAATCTTTTAAAAAGAAGATCAACACAAATAAACATAAGGCTCTTTCCGCTAGACAGATTGAATTTCAAAATTCTTTAAAAAATCTTATCGATTCTTCAGAACCGTTTTCTCCTTTCCCATTTACTCTCGCTCTTAAAAAAATTCTGGATCTAAAAAGAGGAGAAAGTTCCGGCATAGAATCTATCCTTCTTTCCGATGAGGAATTAAAAACCGCGACCGGCGAATCAGGATTTCTTTCTTATACATTAGAAAGAGAAAAAATCCGTAAACATGCTTTAAACTTAAGCGTATTAGAATCCTCTCTATCTTCTTTCTTAATTTCTCTAGCGGAAGATATCGCAGAAGATTCCGTCAAAATCAAAGAAGAAGAAAATTCAATTACCTACGGGGATATGATTTTAGGACTTTCCAATTCTTTGGAAAAAAATCCGGAACTAGTATCGGAATTAAAAAAACGTTTTCGATTCGGGATTATAGACGAATTTCAGGATACCGATCCGGATCAATATAATATTTTCAGAATATTATTCTTGGAAAAATCCAACGGCACCGAAATGGAAGGAAAACTTTTCCTGATAGGAGATGCAAAGCAGTCTATCTACGGTTTCAGAGGAGCAGATCTAGGAACTTATCTGGCTGCAAAAAGAGAATTCGATACCGGCGGGAAATTTGCAGACTCTTCTATCGTTTATCCGGAACTGGATACAAACCGCAGGTCCTTGCCGGAACTTATTTCTTCCTATAATTCCATTTTCGGAAGTGAAAAAGGAGAATGGTTCCCGATTGGAGAAACCGGATTTTTACCCATAGAATACGTGAATGTAAAATCTCCTGAAATGCCAGGAAAGGCGATTTTATATTCAGATAAAAGTAATCGTGC
The DNA here is from genome assembly GCF_004769405.1 of Leptospira selangorensis. Taxonomy (NCBI): domain Bacteria; kingdom Pseudomonadati; phylum Spirochaetota; class Leptospiria; order Leptospirales; family Leptospiraceae; genus Leptospira; species Leptospira selangorensis. Next base: position 263,687 of record NZ_RQES01000001.1, on the reverse strand, counting down.
AGCCTTAAATGTATTCTCTCTTTCTAAGGAAAGTAATGCGGATCGATTAAAGGATCAATATTCCCGATTTTTAGCGGAAGAGATAATTCATCTGGTTTCCGAAAAGTCCGAGATCTATATTAAAAAAGAAGGATCTTCTTCTCCGGAAAAATTGAGCTGGTCGGATATCTCTGTCTTGGTCCGAGGAGAAAACGATTCCGAATTTTTGAAAAGGCAATTTAAAACAAGAGGGATCCCATATACTTATCCTAAACAAACCGGTTTATTCGGATCAGCTGAGGCAATCCGAGCCAGAGAGATCCTTCGATGTTTAAATGAAGAAGGAAGTAGAGATTCATTTTACAAATTATTAATATCCGATCTATTCTGTGTTCGCCCTGAAAATCTGCAAAATTACGAAGAATATCCGATTGAGTCCGGAGAAAAAAGACTTTTAGAAACCTGGAGGAAATTTTCCCGAAAGAAAGATTTCCCAGGCCTATTCGGTTCTATTCTGACAGAAAGTAGATTATCTTCTCCCCTTCCGGAGGAACCCAGACAGGACTGGGAAAGAAAGATCACAAACTTCAAACAGATATTTTTCTTTTTAACCGAAAAGGCATCAAAATCGGACCAAACTTTAGGAGAATTAATCACTTATTTGGAATCCAAGATGGTATCCAAGGAAGATGAAAAAGATTATCTAGAAAAAGATTCGGAAGAAGATAGAGTTAAAATTTTCACCATCCATTCTTGCAAAGGATTAGAATTTCCGGTTGTGTTTTTATTCGGAGGATTTTCAGGTTGGGGCACACAAAGAAAAAAATTCTCGGAATATAGAGAAGGTGAAAAACGTATTATAGATTTGGAAAATAATAAAGAGGAAATTTCAGTCTTCAATACGATCAACGAAGACAAAAGACTCTATTACGTAGCTTTAACTCGGGCAATGTACAAATTTTATTTTCCATTACTCGCAGAACCTGATCCAAAACGCCCTTTGGAATTATTTCGAAAATCATTCCATGCTGCAATATCCGAATTTCCGAAAGATTCTTCTGTCGCAAAATTTTGGGAGAATGAAGAAGGAAAATATGAGCAGGAATGGATTAGAGATCACAAAACAATCACCGGATTAACGACTATTCCAATCAAAGAAGAAGGATCAGAAATTTTACGTTCCGTAGAGATTTGGCCGGACAAAGCGGAAAAAAGAAAAATTATCTTAGAAAGTTATTCTTCTTTGGACTCATTTTTTACTTCTGAAGGATTCGGATTCCAGGTTTCCGAGACAAAAACATTCAAAACAGACGAGACACCGGAAGAATCTAAAGAAGAAGAACTCCCCTCTTCTAATAAAATGGGGAATTTACTTCACCAACTTTTGGAAACAGAAGATTTTAATATTTATAAAAACGCAAAATCCGCAAAACAAATCCCCGAAAATATCTTAAAATCGTATAATAATATTTTAAAATCATACGGATACGGAAATAGTTCCGAACAATTAGGACTATTTGCTAAAAAAATCTCCGAATTGTTTTGGAATACTCTCAGAACTCCATTATCTCATTCGAAAGAAAAGATATCACTTTCAGAAATTCCTATATCTGAAAGAAAACATGAGGTAGATTTCTTTTTGAAAATTCCGGAACAAACCGGTGCTTCCGACTTATTAAAAGGAACCTTGGATCTAATATTTCTTTCTGAAGGTAAATATTGGATCTTAGATTGGAAGTCCAATCTTCTTTCTTCCAATTTCGGAGAAGATCCTTATTCAGAATCTCATTTGAAAGAAAAAATTCAGGAGTCTTATTCTTTGCAGATGGCAATCTATTCAGTAGTTCTGGATGATTGGTTGAGATTCAAATATGGAAAAGAATATGATCCTAAACTTTTAGGCGGAATGTATTTCGTATTTCTCCGAGGAACGGATCCGAATAGACCGGGAAGAGGGATTTTTTACCAAGATATAGATCCTGAATTTGTAAAAGTTTCTAAAGAAAAAATAAAAGAGACTTTGGATCTGAAAAATAAAATTTCGGCGGAAAAAGAATGAAAGAAGAATCCCTCGAAACAATTTTAGATCAGGAATATGCAGGGTTTCTCACTCAGGAATTTTCAACTTACGCAAAGGAAATCCCGTACGAAACGTTATTCTCTTGGAACTTATCCTTAATCCAAGCCTTTAAAACCGGAAATCTTGCAGTTCCGTTCGCTGAAAAAAACACGATCTCAGATTTATTATTCAAAAAAAGAGACAATTTATTATATTTTTCTAAAATATTCAATCAACTAACTGCAGTTGAGAAAGGTTTCGAAAACTTACTCAAGGTTGGTGCCGGGACTAAATCCGAAAAAGTACAAGAAGTTTTAAAAGAACTCATTTCTTCCAATCCTCTCTCAATCAAAAGAGGGAATAAAGAATATATACTTTGTGGAGAAGGAGAACAAAAAGAAGCCTTAGAAAAAGCACTTCAGCATTCATTTTTTGTTCTAACGGGCGGACCAGGTACGGGAAAAACGACTGTAGTAGCCAATGTGATCCGCGGACTTTTACGATTGGGTTATGATCTAAAGCAGATTGGGCTTGCGGCACCTACAGGAAGAGCGGCTCAAAGATTAAAAGAATCCTTAGAGAATACGATCTCTAATCTTCGTACAAAAAACGGATTGGATGATTCCATTTCCGAAATCCCGACTTCCACATTACATAGACTTTTAGAATATAATCCTAGAAAAAGAAATTATAAATACGGTAAAAATTTCCCACTCCCCTATCGAGTGATCATCTTGGACGAGGTGTCGATGGTGGATCTGCACATGATGTTCAGATTAATGGAAGCCTTACCATTCGAAGTCGAAAATTTCAGATTTATACTTTTAGGAGACCCGAATCAACTTCCTAGCGTGGAAGCCGGAGCGGTTTTATCCGACCTAGTCAAATCCTTAAAAAAACTAAATTCTGAAAATCTAATAGAATTAAAAACAAGCCATAGACAAGAAGAGGAATTTTCTTCTATTTCTAAAGCGGCGGAACTTTGTGTAAAAGAGAATATTTCTTTGCCTGAATTCCAAGAGAATCTTCCTAAATCTATACAATTAGAAACAATTTTTCCAAGTTCTAGAAAGGAAGATCTAAAGGGTTTTTATCAGATCACATTAGATTATAAAAAAGAATGGAAGGAATTTTTAAAAAGAACTGCGGAAGATAGGATTCTGCCTATATTTTCTAAACTTCCAAATCCGAATTCTCCACAGGAACTAAAAGAATATTTAAACAAAGACTTAAATCGATTTAAGATACTTACAATCCTTAGAAACGGGATTTTTGGAAGTGAATACATCAATAAAGAATTAACAGAACTCATTTTACATCACAAAAAAGGAAATTTAGTCCAGATCGGGACCAAAACTTATTTTTCGGGACTCCCTATACTTATTACGAAAAACGATAGAGTGAGAGGAGTTTATAACGGAGACACAGGTCTTGTTTTAGAAGTCCAAACTCCGAATGGAGGAAGCGAACTAAGAGCATTATTTTTTATAGAAGGAGAGATCAGAGACTTCGCATTAGATACTCTTCCTCCTCATGAACCTGCTTTTGCAATCACAGTTCACAAGTCCCAAGGTTCTGAATATGATTCTATTTTTATTATTTATCCGCCTGATCCTTCGGATCTAAATACGGAAGAAGTTTCCTTGGAACTTTTCAAAAAGGAAATTTTATATACTGCGATCACTAGAGCAAAACGTTCCGCATTTTTGGTTTCGGAAAAAAAACTTTTAGAATATTCTCTCCGAAACCGTTTTGAAAGATTAACCGGTTTTAAACTGGTTTAGGTTATTTATGATCCCTAGTATAAACCCCATCCCAAGAAGTTGGAGGTGGAGTTTTTTTATACTCATTACATCTTTCTACAAGTAACTGGACTGCCTTATCGTCCTTACCTTTTGCTTTTTCTGACTCTTTGAATTTTTTAACAGCAGGATCCCATTTGCGATCCAAGTACAGTGCTAAACCTTCTTCATATAAACCGATAATTTCTTTTTTGGCCGAAGCGACACCTTTCAATTCTGAGATCGCTTCGTATAAGATTACAGGCTCATTTTTACCCTTCACTCGGACTAGATCTAGTTTTCTAGTAAAAATGGAATCCTTAATTTCGGTATGAACTGAATCGGAAACCAAGATAGAAACTCCATAATCCTTACCTGCAGCTTCCAAACGAGCCGCTAGATTTACCGTGTCTCCCATCATCGTATAAGATGCGAGAGCATCAGTTCCCATAAATCCAACTTTGGCAAGCCCAGTATTCAATCCGATCCGGATCTTCATATCCCTTGCATCAGGAATATATTTTTGGCCCTTCTTCCAACCGGATCGTAATTCTTCCAGCTTATCTAACATTTTAATAGAAGCTCTAGTTGCTTTTAAACAATGACCTTCTACATCTACCGGTGCATTAAAAATACCTACGATCGCATCCCCGATGTATTTGTCCAAAACTCCGTCATGTTCTTTCAGGATCAGGGTCATCGCGGAAAGATATTCGTTCAATAGTTCGGATAATTCCACCGAACTTAACTTTTCACTAATATTAGAAAATCCTGCTACATCCGAGAAAAATGCCGTTACCCTTTTTTCAGTACCTCTTTTGAGAGCAGCAAGATCCTTCATTGCCTCTCCGATCACAACAGGATCGATCATACTTCCAAGGATACCTTTGATCTTCTCCCTTTCTCGAAGACCGGTAACCATTTGGTTGAGTGCGACAGAAAGATTTCCGAATTCGTCGCTTCCGCCCTGCTCGAATTCTACGTTTAGATCTCCTTTTCCTACTTGTTCCGCGTTTCGAATCAAACGTTTGATCTTTGTGACCACAAAACCGGAAATAAACACAGCTAGGAAGATGGAAAATCCGCAGATACCTAATGCGGAAAGTACAGCCCTGTCTCTATTGCGGCGAATAGATTCCAAACCTTCCGTTCTATCTACTACGGTTCGGATCACTCCTGAAAAATTGGAGGCCAATACGACTGTAGGAAGATCTTCCGAAACTTCTGAAATTAAAGGTGTAACATCTAATTTCCAAAGGATCTGTTCAGCTTCCGTCCTACTGTTCCCGATAATCCCATCCGGAAATTGCGCTTTTAATTTTGCAGTAGGAGTTTCACTTTCTCCGGAATAGATCCATTCTCTGACGGAATTCCAACGTTTCTGGAAAGTTTCTTTTCCTTCTTCCGATTGTACCGATTTCCCATAATCGGAACCATCCGGTCTAAATCTGAGTAAGATCTGGTCTTCTAAAGCGGAATCCCTAATAGAACCGAAAGATTCCACTTCCAGTCCTTCCTCTTCTTTAGGAGGATTGTTCCGAAGATACGTTGCATATAATAAATTTCTCTTACGTATTAATGCTGCGTATTGTGTATATTGTTTCTTAAATTCTTTGTCCTTGAATGGAGGAATCGGAGGCTTCTTCTCTTTTAATTCCTTGAGTCTGGTCTCCAAGACGGGAGGAATTTTAGAAATTTCTGATAGAATTTCCTGTTCTTCTCTTAAATAATTGGTCCAAGGTCCGAGTGTATTTCTTCTAGATTCCAAAAGTTTGGCTCTTTCCGTAGACGCGGGATTTCTGAAATGAGGAGAATATAATGCCTGCAGTTCCAAACCATTTTGTTGGAAAGAAGTAGGACGAATTTCTCCTAAAACCCCAGCTCCTTCTAAAAGAGAACTTAACGCGGATTTTAAACCTTCTTCCAAATTTTCTTCCATGGGAGCTTGGTTTAAAGAAGATTCCGAATCGAAAATTTTAGTATCTAATGTAGGCTCGGAAGCTTCGCCAGGTATGATACCTGAAACTGGGAATGTTTGGATCCTAAATCTGCCAGTATCTAATCCTAATTCTTTGATCTTTCTTTTTTTGGAATCTGCAAGTATGGAGACTATATGTTCATCTAAATCAGATCTGAGCTTTCGAGCTAAAATTAATTTTTTACGGAGCTCTTCTTCGGCGGCAGAGATTTCGGTATGATCCGGTTTTTCCTGATTTTCTTTTAATTCACCCAAGCGTTTTCGGATTTGATTGGCTTCTCTATCCGCGAATACGAATTTTTTAGCCATTGCTTGGAGACGTGCGAATTCTTTATCGCCGACTACTTCTTCTCCACCTTGTTGTAACTGAAGTCGGATATTCTTTTCTAAAACTTGTATATCATCTTTAGAAAGATAAGCGGAATAATACGTATCCAGAGTTTTACGGACCGTATTTTTTCCTAAAGCGCCAAACAGACTGGTCTTGATCCCAAAAAAGGAAACCTTCTTTTCTTGGACTACGGTCTTGGTTGTTTTATATTTTTTTAATGCTTCTGTTTGTTTGCTGACCCGGTCTCTAAATTCTTCGATCCGGATCAAACTTTGGGAAATATTGTCCAATTCCAGAACGAGAGAAGAGATATATTTTCTGGAAATAGCGGCTTCCCTATCATAACTATCCGTGAGAATCTCGGTCTGTTGTCTCACATAAATGAAGGAAAGTATTAGAATTGTCAGAACGATCAGACTTCCAGTAAACCAGGCAAGTTTTGCCCGTATTCCCGAATAAAATAGTCTCGGAAGAACTAGAGTAAGATCTAGGATTTTTTGCCCGAAACTCTGCTTGTGAGAAGTCTGTGTACCCATATAATAGTAACAGCACCAGTCGGAATTTTTTCTGGCAAGCCTATAAAATTTGGAAATTTATTTCCGAATGGATTAGAATAATTTCTCGTAACTAGCCGTTCTATAGTCTGCGGTCAGGTAGAAAGTATGGTCGCAGGAAGGACAGCGGTAGTTTCCTTTCCCCTGCACTCTTAAAATCTGGAGGCAAGCCGGACAGGCCGTAGTGCTTTCGTTAGGTTCAAAATTCCGATCTAAATTTTGATCGGAGACTAGATAATATTTTGCTTCTTCTCTAGTTTTGAAGTACGGGATTTTTTCTCGGAGTCCAAGTCGGTTCCAGTCTCCCATCAGACTTTCGGACAATCCGCAGGCGGCATATTGGGAACTTAAATGAGTGAGAGAAGAATTTTTGAGAGAGAGTAAACCGCTCTCGTCCCAGACTTGCAGGTCTCTGGCATCCAGTAGAATTTTATGAGGCTCAGTTCGAAGTAAAGGATCCGTTTTTTCTCGAAAAGTGTTTCCGAGTAAGGAATCCAGTTTGCCTTGTAAATTGACGATCAATTCTTTCACTAGAATAAAAGCCCTTTAAAGTTTCGAATCAGATCGGGTTTTTAAGCAACCTAAAAAACTCAAAAAGATTGGACTTTTCCTCACCAGCGACATTTTTTTTACTTAATGGGTCAATGGAATCGTCGAAGCCTTCTTTTCCCTTTGGATTTAAGCTTCATGATCCTTTCCTATTTTCTAGCCCACCTGATTCGTTTCGAATCCACCGTATTTCTACAGGAACCTAACGACTTTTTCATTCCACTTCTGATCGTAGTGGTCTGTCGTTCTCTAGTATTTCTATTTTCGAATATTTACAGATCGATTTGGGCTTACGCTTCCATCCACGACCTGGTGGAAATTATCAAGACCACCATTCTTTCTTCACTGATCTCGAATACCGCACTCTTATTCTATAACGGATTCGAACATCTTTCCAGAATGATCCCTGTAATAGATACACTTCTTCTTTTGGGATTTTTGTGTATCCGCAGCCTTTCTTGGAGATTAGTAAGGGATCAGTACATTCTACGCAAAAAACAAGGAGATGGAATTCCGACACTCATACTAGGGGCCGGAAAAACGGGTGCTACACTTTTAACCGAATTAAGAAGGCATAATGATCTGAACCTTCTCCCCTTGGGTCTTTTGGACGATGACGAATCCAAGATCGGAGCCCATATCCAAGGTGTTCCTGTGCTCGGAAAAATTGACCAGGCAGAATCTCTGATCCGTTCTCTGGAAATCAAAAAGGTTCTCATCGCATTCAGTAATCCCGACGGAAAACAGATCGGTAAACTTATCAAAAGTTTCGAATCCGAAAATGTGGATTTTAAGATCCTTCCCTCTTTGGGTTCTCTATTTTTCGATCCGCCCAAAGTACAACAATTAAGAGAGATCCGGGTAGAAGACGTATTAGGTCGCCCGGTTGTAGATCTAGAAATAGAATCCATCCGTTCTTATATCGCAGGTAAAACAATACTCATCACTGGAGCCGGCGGTTCTATCGGAAGCGAATTATGCAGACAAGTCGCGGTATTTAATCCTGCAAAAATGATCCTACTCGATTCCGCAGAAACTCCTCTGTACGAAATAGATTACGAGCTCAGAAAAGTTTTCAAAGACAGTGGTATCCAGTTCAGAGCAGTGATCGCAGATATTAAAAATCCACTGAGGATTGGTTCCGTTTTCGAAACGGATCGTCCCCAAGTCGTATTTCACTCCGCAGCTTACAAACATGTACCTATGATGGAGATCAATCCATCCGAAGCAGTCTTAAATAATGTACTCGGAACTAAGAACTTAGCGGATATTTCTAAAATTTATGGGACCGAACGTTTTGTTTTAATTTCCACGGACAAGGCAGTCAATCCAGTAAACATAATGGGCGCTTCCAAGAGAGTTGCGGAATTGTATCTGCAAGCGATCTCTCAGGGCACCAAGACAAAATTTATCACTGTAAGATTCGGTAACGTGTTAGGTTCCAGCGGCTCGGTCATTCCTAGATTTAGAGAACAGATCAGCAATGGTGGTCCTGTAACTGTGACCCATCCGGATATTATTCGTTATTTTATGACAATCCCGGAAGCTACACAATTGGTTTTGCAAGCAGCAGCTATGGGGGAGAAGGAAGAAATTTTTCTCCTAGATATGGGGGAACCGATCCGGATACTAAATCTAGCAGAAGACATGATCCGGCTTTCAGGATTCAGGCCTTATACGGATATTCCAATTGTATTCACAGGTTTAAGACCTGGAGAAAAACTATTCGAAGAACTGCTGTTAGATTTAGAAGGGATCAAAAAAACACATCATCCTAAAATCAGGATTGCAGCTCCTTTAGAGGAAGGAGATCCTAGCAGCTTCCAGGCCAGATTTAACTCTTTATTAGAAGCAGCAAAATCGGATCTAGAAGAAGAGATCTTCTCTTCTTTCAAGACGCTCGTGCCTGAGTATAAAATACATAAAGAATATATCAGCGAGGAATCCTCGCGTAAGTTGAAAAATGATGGATAGTCCGAATTTAGAAGACATACAGGCACTTCGAGAATTCAAAAAACAACTCTTTTCAGTGTACTGGGAAAGGTTTGGCACCTTCTATGTACACGTAATGCCTCATCCGGATCTAAAAATCGGAAAAAGAGGACTCGTGGGCGAAGAACCTGAATCAGGCATCATCCTAGTCATAGGACCCCGCGCCGCAAGAGATATCAAAATAGAAGAAGAATGGGTCTACGCAGAACTACAGTTCGGCTACACTTGGGAGCAAGTCTTTCTGCCCTGGGACGGAATTTTCAGATATTTCGACAAGTCCCAACAAACAGTCACTCAAATGAGAATTTATTTAGGTAAACCGGACATTCCTCCTAAAAAAGAAGAAACATCTCCGGCAGAAACCAAAGAAGAAGTTTCCGATCCTGAATCCGGATCTTCAAAACGAAAAGATAATGTAATCCAAGTAGACTTCGGGAGTAAAACAAAGAAATGAGCAAATACAAATGGTTTGTTGCCGGAGACCTGGATGGATTCTTCGGGCTGATGATTGATAACCTGATCCAAATTTTGGTTCTGGTAGCATTGTGTATCGGTTTTTGCGGAATGCCTCAGGATTTCGTATTCAGGGTTGTGATCCCAGGAGCTGCAATCTCACTACTCGTCGGAAATCTTTTTTATGCTTGGCAAGCAAGACAACTTGCAATCGCAGATAACAGAAGTGATGTAACCGCATTACCTTACGGGATCAATACAGTTTCTTTATTCGCATTCGTCTTTTTTGTAATGTTCCCAGTTTACCAAAAGACGAACAGTTATAAAGCCGCTTGGTCTATAGGACTTCTTGCAAGTTTTCTATCCGGTTTGATCGAATTTTTTGGAGCATTTATTGCGGAGAAGATCCGCAAGGCAACTCCAAGAGCGGCACTACTTTCTGCACTTGCAGGAATTGCACTTACATTTATCTCCATGGACTTTTTAGTCCGTACATTCTTAAACCCGCTTGTTGCATTTGTTCCATTCGGAATTATACTCTTGCAATATTTCGGAAGAGTTGTTTTTCCATTTAAGATCCCAGGCGGACTTATTTCAGTAATCGTAGGAACCTTACTTGCTTGGTATCTTCCCCATATCACAGGAAAACAAATGATGGACGGGGCCGCATTACACTCCTCTATCGATTTTGGATTTAATTTCCCGGTATGGAGTGGTGGGGATCTATTCGAAGCTTGGAATCAGATCGGTATCAGAGAATATTTATCTGTGATCTTGCCTATGGGAATTTTTAACGTAATCGGTTCATTGCAAAACATAGAGTCAGCAGAAGCAGCCGGAGACAAATACAATACCAGGAATTCACTCATGATGAATGGTGTTGGAACAATAGTCGGTTCTTTATTCGGATCTCCTTTCCCAACTACAATTTATATCGGTCATCCAGGTTGGAAAGCCTTAGGTGCTAGATCCGGTTACTCCAGCTTGAATGGGATTTTCATGACATTGATTGCATTCTTCGGATTAGTCAGTTTTGTATGTGCACTTATCCCGGTCGAAGCAGGAATGGCGATCGTACTTTGGATCGGTATAGTAATCGGTGCACAAGCATTCGAAGCTACACCTACTAGACATGCACCAGCGGTTGTGCTTGGACTTCTTCCTGCCCTTGCTGGTTGGGGAGTTTTGATGATCCAGAGTGCATTCAATTACGCAGCACCAATTCTTGCAAAAGCGATAGAAGGAACAGAGGCAGCTTCTAAAACCCAGAATATCTGGCTTTCTACAGTGCCATTAGATCAGCCGATTTTTCCATATTCTCTAGGCGGGCTTTTGAGTTTGTCCCAGGGATTTTTACTTTCCTCCATGGTTTGGGCTGCAATCGCAACATTTGTGATCGATAGAGATTTTAAGAAGGCGATAATCGCCAGTTTGATCGGTGCACTTCTTGCCGGGACAGGATTTATACATTCTTATTCCTTGGCTGGAAACGCAATTTTGAACTCTTTTCAGCTAAACCTGGGTCCATTTGTTTGGGCATATTTATTACTTGCGGGACTTTTTCTTCTCGCTTCTTTCTTAAAGAAGGAACCTAGAGCGGTCTAACTATTTACCGGAATTTAGAAGACCGGCGGGCACGGAGTTACCGAGGCCTAAAAAACTTCTAAAAAGGAGAACTGTTCGCCTATGGCGCTTTTTCGTAGATTTGGATTATTCGCGCTTACCAATATCGCGGTAATTTTCACGATCGGATTAATACTCAGACTTACCGGACTAGATGTTTATTTAGCTAAGTCCGGAGTACCTTATGCTAGTACCCTTCTATTCGCTGCGATTTGGGGTATGGGAGGCGCATTCATTTCTTTGCTGCTTTCTAAGTTTATGGTAAAGGCCTCCATGGGAGTCCAAGTGATCGATCCTAGAAACGCATCCGGATGGCAAAGAGATCTTTTAACTAGAGTGCAAAGATTGGCACAGGCAGCAGGACTACCTATGCCGGAAGTTGGATATTACGAGTCTCCTGAGATCAACGCATTCGCAACAGGTCCTAGCAGAAATAGCGCATTAGTTGCCGTATCCACCGGACTTTTAAACGGAATGGATAGCGAAGAATTGGATGGAGTTTTAGGACACGAACTTTCTCACGTAGCCAATGGAGACATGGTGACCATGACTTTGGTCCAAGGAGTGATCAACTCATTCGTGATCTTCTTCTCTTGGATCGTAAGTAAGTTGATCGTTTCTCAATTGAATCGTAACGATGATAGAGGATCCAGCGGTGGATTCTTTATGGAGTTCATGATCAGACAACTTCTTATGGTAGTCTTCGGACTTTTAGGCTCTATAGTTGTAGCTTATGTTTCCAGAGCCAGAGAATTCCGTGCTGACGCAGGCGGAGCAAAATTGGCGGGAAGATCCAGCATGATCTCTGCTTTAGAAAGATTAAAAGTCGCTTTCAATAGAGATCCGATCGACCAGAGAGGAGAAACCATCGCCGCTTTGAAAATTTCTAACAGAGCCGGAGGACTTGCATCCTTATTTGCAACCCACCCTCCTCTAGAAGAAAGAATTGCAGCTCTTAGAGCAAAAGCATACTAACCTAAACTTTGCGGCCTTCTTTTCTGGAGGCCGCTCCTATTACTACCCCTTGAAAAAAGAATTGTTAGTTCCTTTCCGGAAAATGGAATTGGACTTCGAGCCCATGTCCATAGTTAAAAGCAAAATTCGCACGATCCCGGATTATCCCCGCAAAGGAATCCTATTCAGAGACATCACTTCCTTATTATTAGATCCGGAAGGATTAGCTCTTACCATAGGCACTTTCGTGGACCGGTACACAGGCAAAGGAATCACTAAAGTTGCCGGAATCGAAGCAAGAGGTTTTATCATAGGTGCACCTCTCGCATTCCAACTAGGAGTAGGTTTTATACCTATCCGTAAAAAAGGAAAACTTCCTTCTGAAACTGTTTCCCAAGAATACGATCTAGAATACGGAAAAGATGTGATCGAGATACATAAGGATTCGGTTGTTCCTGGAGACAGGATACTACTCATGGATGACTTGATCGCTACCGGTGGGACAATGATCGCTGCAGTTCAGTTATTACAAAAGTTAGGCGCAGAAGTTCCGGAAGTAGGAGTCATCATTGACCTTCCTGATCTAGGCGGAGCGACAAAATTAAGTAAAGATCTAGGTGTAAACGTATTCTCTATCTGCGAATTCGAAGGACATTAAGAATCTCATGCAGATCCTGAAATCCTGTCTGATCGTACTAGTATTCTCTCTTCATTTTCCACTCTTCTCGGAAGAAAGAAGCGATTTTGATCATGTGCGAAAAGCAGTCGTGCAGATCAAAGTGTATTCCCAAGCATTTAGCGCATTCACTCCTTGGGCAACTGACGGAGTCCGCGCAAGTTCAGGAACTGGATTTCTGATCGGGAACAAAAGAATATTAACAAATGCTCATGTAATCTCGAACGCAAAGTACGTTCAGGTACAGAGATATAACCAGACGGAATGGTATAGGGTCAAGATATTACATGTTGCCCATGACTGCGACTTAGCAGTACTGGAAGCGGAAGATCCTGAATTTTATAAGGATTCGACCGATTTAAGTTTAGGCGAAATTCCTGAACTGAATTCCTCTCTTATAGTAGTAGGATATCCGATCGGAGGAAATAAGGTCTCCGTAACTAGAGGGATCGTTTCCAGGAAAGAACAATCCAAATACGAACATTCTTCCGTAGACAGTCACTTGGTTTTACAAGTGGACGCTGCGATCAACCCGGGAAACTCAGGTGGACCTGCGATCCAAAACAATAAGGTGGTTGGGGTCGCTTTCCAGGTCGCTACCAAAGGGGAGAATATTGGCTATCTCATCCCAACAAAAGTAATCCGTCATTTTCTGAAAGATATAGAAGACGGAAAATACGACGGTTACGTGGAACTTGGGATTGGAACATTCAATTCTTTTAATACTTCTCTCAGAAAAGCAAAAGGTATTCCTGAAGGTTTAGAAGGAGTATTCGTAACCAGAATTCTTCCTAACGGTTCTGCAGATGGATATCTGAAAGAGGGAGATTATCTGACAGAGATAGACGGTCTCACAATCGGAAGAAACGGGACCATTACTTTGGATAAGGATGCCCGAGTAGATTTTACGGAAACTGTAGATGATAAATATTCCGGTGAACCGATCCGATTCAAGGTATTCCGTAACGGCAAACTGATCGATGTGGAATTTAAAGCCAAAAGAATGCCTGATTTCGATTTTATGAGAAACAGATACGATAATCCTTTCGATTATTCCATGATTGGCGGGTTATTATTCCAAGAGATGACTAGAGATCTTCTCGGCGCTTGGAGCAGAAGTGGAAGCACTTCAGGTGGCAGCCAGTTCTTATACAGATACGATTATTTTATAGAAGATGGGATCGGCAGGACCAAAAAAGCGGATGTGGTTCTTTACAGAAAATTAGCCCATCCGGTAAATTCTTCCTCGGATTATTTCCTGAACCTGGTTTTGGAATCAGTAAACGGAGAGCCGATCAATAGTCTAGCGGATCTAAAAAGGATTATTTCGGAATCCAAGTCCAAATTTTTAAAATTAAAATTTTTGAATATAGATCTTCCATTGATCTTGGATCGGGAGGAAACCCAAAAGGCGGATTCCCAGATCAGAAGCACATACGGTTTGGAGTAATACGTGAAATCCAAGATCCTTCTAGTCATTATAAGCATTTGTGTTTTCAGCTCCGGATTATCCGCTAAAAAACCGAAACCTTCCCCGAAAGTAGGATCGAACGGTATCGCATCCCAAGCAAAAACGGAAGAAGAATACAAAAAGAGTATAGTCCAAGTAAAGATCTCTTACCAAGAACCTGATTATTTTAACCCTTGGAAAAAGAAAAATCCAAAGGTAAGAAGAGGTGTGGGGATCGTAGTGCCTGGCGAAAAGATCTTATTACCGGCACATCTACTCACCCACTCCACATTGATAGAAGTTAAAAAACATTCTTCCTATGCGGAGACAAAGGCAACCGTTTCAAGACAAGATTCGGAATCCGATCTGGCACTTTTAAAAATCGAAGAAGAGAACTTCTTTAAAGATCTAATTCCTTTTGAATTCCAGAAAGAAATAGATTATCCTAGACAAGTTTCCATCTACCAATTGGACAATTCCGGTTCTATCCAATCCGCTTCAGGCGCTCTAATCAGTATGGATCTGGACCAATATCCTCAAGGAATGGTAGAACTTCCTGTATTAGATGTGAACTCCACTGAGACATTAAACGGTAACGGAGAAGTTCTATTAGAAAAAGGAAAAGTAAGCGGAATACTTTTCGACTTCTCCGGAGACAAAAACTCAGGTAGAGCAATCCCTTCCTTTTTGATCAGCAAATTTTTGGGGGATTTTGGTAAAACTGAGATCCCTTTTAAAGGTTTCCGTTATAGACCTATCATGGACAAGGCCACTAAGGATTATTATTCCCTTAAAACAAAAGACCAAGGGATCTTGGTAGCTGAAATCTTGCCTGATAGTTCTGCGGATGGAATATTAAAGATAGGTGATGTAATCCTTGAGTTCGGCGGTAAGAAGATAGACTCAAAAGGATATTTCCATCATCAAAAATACGGCAAACAAGTTCTATCTTATATCGCTCATATAGGAGATGAATTCGGTTACCAAATCGGAAAACAAATCCCGATAAAGATCATCAGATCCGGAAAAGAAGAAGAAGTCCAACTTACCTTAAAACCATTTCCTTATTCTTCTATCCGTATCCCTCATAGAAATCTTGGTTCTAAAGCCGAATATTATTTCGACGGCGGTTTTCTATTCGTAGAACTTTCGGAAGGTTATTTACTAGAATGGGGAAAAGATTGGAGATCTAAAGTAGATCGCAAACTTTTATACACTTTCGATTATTATAAGTTCAGCACAGGCGACAAAAAGGAAGGTAAATTTGTATTACTTTCCCAAGTAATTCCGGATGAATCCAACCAGGGTTATCACGAAGTTTCCGGAAGATTGGTGGATCAAGTAAACGGCAAACCTATTCAATCGATCCAAGACATTTCTAATGAAGTAAAATCATCCAAGTCTAGGTACATTACGATTTTATTAGATGATGGAACTGATGTTATTTTGGATAGAGAAAGCCTGAGCGCTGCTAACCAAAGGATCCAAAAAGAATATAGGATCCCTAAGTCCTCAATGGGTTCTCGCTAAAAAGGGATTCCTTTCTTCTTTTTTTACAAACGTTCGTACAAAAAAGGACCAAAACCAGGATCCTGAGGAAAGAATTTCCATTTAGTCCCGGTCTAATTCTATAGGAATGAAAGTTTGGAGTGGTTCTATGGAACTCCCTCGTTTTTAAAAGGGGATTTTTACGAATCAAACCTAAACTTCCGCCAGATCGGCAGCTTACTTGAGTTTTTCTACCGGAATTCTTTAGGGTTTTTTCTTTGCCCGTGAGCTAGTTTCGAAAATATGGCAGGTATAGCCGATAAGAGAGGGTTCTTATGAAACGGACCGAATTGGAGAGACGAGAAAGAGATCTCCGCAAAGCGCAAAAAAAACAAGAGGCCCTAGATAAACGCGGAGGCGGAAACGGAGTCGGCGATTTTATCGATCAACTTTCCGGATTATTCCGTTACGACGCTACTGAGATCTTTAATACAAAAGACGATATCAATATTCTGGAAGTTTTGGAAGAAATGCAAGTGATCCTTCCCCAGAAAAAATGGGACGATGTTCTCAAAAAAGCGATTAAGAAAACAGGCGTTGTCGAAAAAGAAAGAGCTTACAAAGAGCTTATAGAACTTCTGAATGTAGAAGAAGAAAACGAGGACGAAGAGGAAGAAGTAGGCGTTTAATCGCCTACCTCACCTGAATGACAAACCGATTTTCGGATTGTACTTCACTTCTAAAAGATCGTAAAGTTCTAGAAATCCTTTCCGAATTCTCTCCTGAATTCGTAGGTTCCATTCCAATCGGAGTGGACCTTCCCCACTCTGACATTGATATTATCTGCGAGTTAAGACCTTCTATCCTTAAAGTTTTAGAGTCGTTTTCTTCTTATCCAAGTTTTCAAATTTCAGAAAAAGTTTTGGGGAATATACCTTCTATCATTTGTAGATTCCGCTTAGGATCCGAAAAGGTCGAGATCGTGGCCCAGAGTCTTTCTCCTAAGAAACAAATCGCTTATCAGCATATGATTATAGAGGAGAAGATCCTGAAAGATAAAGGTGAAACTTTTAGACTGTCCGTATTGGAAAAAAAGAAAGAAGGAAAAAACACCGAAGAGGCGTTTGCGGAACTTTTAGGTCTGAAAGGAGATCCATATTCTTCTCTCTTGGAATATGGGGAAAGGGAATAGATAGGAAAACTCGGGGAAGTTTCCTTCCCCGAGAAAGATCTTAATGTCTTCTTGGCTTGTTGAAAGTCTGTGGTTTTGCGATATCGATATTCAAAGTTCTACCTTTGAATTCGGTTCCGTTTAGACTATTCTTCGCGTTTTCGGCTTGCTCCTCGCTAGCCATTTCCACGAATCCGAATCCTTTACCTTCAATTACTTTCGCGTATGCTACTTCTCCGTAGTTTGCGAACAGGTCACTGATTTCCTGTTGGCGAACGGAGTAATTAAGATTTCCTACAAAGAGTTTGCGATTCTGCATGCTTTCCTCGAACAAAAAATTTAGGCAGCTTCCGACTCGCAAACGGAGACCAATTCGCCTTCCATAAGACCATAACACTCTTTAAGAACAGCGGGATTGGTTTGAATGATGGTAAAATCGCGGATAGCAGGGTTTCTAAGAGAAGCAAAGCTCGGATTTCACCGATCTGATTACAATGACACGTGCGGATTTCTGAACAGCGGACCTACAATAAGACCATTCTAATTCTTTTATAAGAAGAATCAAGTCTAAGAAAATTTTTACAGACTTGTTTGCAAAAAAACGCGGATTCGGATAGGAGCCGAATTACCAGACCAAGTGACGTAACGGTTTGGAAATGAATGCCAATTTTATTAAAAACGAAACTAGAATGATACCTGTTAGGGCCCAATAGGTTCCGCTCGGAAGGGTATCATCTTCTTTTTCCCAAAAAATTAATAAAGGAAGGCTGAATGTGAACATTCTGGAAACGTTCTCGTAGGTGGCCCAATAGAGAATATAACCTCCCGCATAGGCGGTTAATAAAAGAATTCCAAAACCGAACCTAAACACCAGTCCCTTCTTCCAATCGCCTTTAAATAGCAGGTAGGTTCCGGATAAAAGAAGAAGTACCAAAGGGAATCTGGAGAATTTTTTGATCAGAAGGATAAGATTTCGATCCCCTGAGACTATAGCTTGTTGGAGTTCCCCGAAATATCCTAAAAGTCCGCCGAATGGATCGAAAAAATGACCCAGACTTCCAGGTGTCCAATCCGGGAATTGGGTCCTTAAATAGATACTCCAGGCTGCTGGCAGGATCAAAGAAGAAGCCACCCAAATACTTTTTTTGAAATCCTTTTGGAATACTGTGCTCAGTCCCAATGGGAAAAATAAAAAAACTGCCTGTTCTTTTGTGAGTATTGCAAGGCCGGCGAGTAAGGAGAAGGTTAAAAATCTTTTTCTGATAAAAGACCAGTAGGCAAGCACACTTAGGCCCATCATTACTGTGTCGGATACAAGTAAGATATAACTCCCCAAAGCGAATGGAGAAACTAGATAGAATGCGCTTAGGTATTTTTTAGAGTCCGGCAATAAATCCCGTATCGCAAGATAAGAAAGGTAGAAGATTCCTAAATTCAGAATGTACATCCCGATGATGGTTGCATTCATCCCGAACCAGCCGAATGGGGAAACTAAAAGTGGATATCCTATCCTTGGTGCACGAAAGCTAGTCTCGAAACCGTTTGGCCAATCTAAACTAAAACCGGACAACATCCTAGAATAATAATAGAAAATTTGCCCGTCATAACCTGCGCCCAGGTTCCCCTCCTCTCCTAAAAATACGATCGCACCTGGAGGAGTTTGTTCTTTGTTTTGGTCCGCGAATTCTTTTCCGAAATTTACTTGGGAGCTTGGACTCCAGGAATATTTTTTCCAAACACAAAAAGAGGAGAAGGAGTACAGTAGGATAAAGAACGCAGTAACTAGTTTAGGATTTCCTAAAACACTGATCCATTCCGCTTTTAGACTTTCGCTCGGTAAAAACTTAGATAAGAATCCGGACATTCTACTTTTCCGTTAATGTTTCTAAGATCCAATCTGCGTATAGATCTGAGGATTTTTCGGAAGCCTGGTAGGTCAAATGATGAGGATCTAAGAAGGATCTTTTATCTTCAAAATCGGGAATCGCATTTTTAAAATGATATTTAGTTTTTCCTAAATTTTCCAAATAAGAGATATATCCTTTGTACCAAGGACTGGTTTCATATACTTCTCTCTCTATAGGATTTTCAGGAGAATTTACCAGGAGCACTTGAATTCCTTGTGATTCTAAATACATGATTGCTTTTTTCAAATATTCCAATTCAGACCAAATAAAAAATTTAGGAGAAGAAGCTAATTTGATCTTTGCCATTCTAAGAGTGACAAGCCTGGACATTTTGGAACTTTCTCCCTTATATCCATAGATCCTTTCCGTATAGTCCTTTGAATAAATGGCATCATCCATTTTAGAAAGTCTAGAATCATCTAAACCTGGAATTCGAATATAAGAGATATGTTTTCTGATCTCGTTTCTGCAGAAATTTTGAGAAAGTCGGATCCCATAAATTTCTTCCGTTCCGAAAATCCTGGAATCCACTTGCAAAGAAGAGATCTTTTTATCGGAAGCAATTCTGAGTTTGGTTCTATCCGATTTTTCCGGAACGGTAAATTTGATCGTATGCCAACCGGATTTAGGAAAAGTTTTATCGAATAGGATCGGTTTACCTTCTCCCCAAATTTTTAAATTGGTATCCTTCTCTTGGAAGAATACACTCTGTTCGAAAACTCCATTTTTCAATTCACAATCGATTGAAAACTCAGGTTTGGCCCATCCTCTTAGATAAATACCTTCTTCCGGAATTATTCCGGTGTAATAATGGTAGGATCTACCACTTCTGAGATGGTTTTCTATCCATGCGTCCATCGGATCATATAAAAAACTGCGGTATCGGATCACTAGGAACAAAGATCTGGAGAGAAGGGATAAAACCGCGGATTTGCCAGTTTTCAGAATATCCTGATACTTCTCTCTTAGATATTGGGCAGGATAGATCATCCTATTTTGGTGTCTTGTTTTTGCAGAAACATCATCCAATGCTTTTTCAGAATATTCTAAATTCTGAAAGTCAATGATGGACTTTTCTTGGTAGAGGAGATTTTGTTTGTATTGAGCAAGTCTAGCTTCGTTTTCTTTTTCCGTGATCAGAAAATCCAATTGAAGATCCGCGGGATTTAAAACGAAAAATACAAGTTTGGGCTTTTTAGAGGCTATATCTTCCTTATAAAAATAAAAATCGGAAGGTGTCAAAGCCGGATGAGAATAAAATTCCGTACGAATCGATTTGTCTTTAAGTCTCTCATTCATTCTTTCCGGAAGAGAAGAATAAAGAGCCACACTACTTCCAACGATCAGTGTACCTTTTTCGTTTTCGGAAAATTCGATCCTTCTTCTTTTTTCCAAAAAGTTGAACCAAGGAGAAGTATCCCATTCTAACTCGTTCGGAAATCCAAAAAGTAAATTCTCCAGCGCGATACGATCAATAAAGGAGAATAATGCGATAAATAGAATGCTTAAATATAGTATTTTAAATTTTAATTTTTTTTGATTCATTTGGAGGAGGTATTACATTCGGAACAAACGCCGTATAAAATAATTTCATGAGAATCTAATGTGAATCCCTTAGGTAAATTTTCCATAGGGAAAGGACAGATCTCCACATCGAATACACGGTCACAAACTTTACAGTGAAAATGGTGGTGATGATCCAGATGACTGATCTCGAATCTGGAAGATTCTCCGGGCAATTGGATCTCATGGATCGAACCTGATTCCAACAAATGGTTCACTGACCGATAAACGGTTGCGATCCCAATATTCTGTATGGATTTTTTGGAGATATCGTGGATTTCCTTTACCGAAAGAGGACCTTTCGCGTCACGGATGACTCTCAAGATCTCGCCCTTTTGTTTAGTATTTCGAGAGGCGGATTTTTTATCTTCTTCCATTCGGATCGGCTTCGAATCTTATCTTGCTCCAAAAAGGAAGCATATGTCAACCCGATAAATCCGCTTTTAAAGAGCTCGTAGGAGTTCCTACATGCGAACCGAATCGTATTTTTGAAATTCGAATTTTTTGGTTTTCTTTTGATTTGAACTTAAATAGATTCGATCTTATGAGGAAAATATTTCTAATCCTCTGCTTCTTATCAGCATGCTCTCAATCGAATCATCTTATCTCAGTTCGGAATTCCGAAGGTGAGATCCTAGGAAAATATCCTAAAGAAATACGTTGGTTGGGATTCGAAGATAATCCAAGCTGGAGCGATCTATCCGCATTCTCCGGATTAGAAATCCTAGAACTAAATTCTAAAGATGTAAAGTCTCTAGAAGGTTTGCCGGATCTCCCTAAGCTTAGATATGTTCTTCTATCCGGATCTTCCGTAAAAGACCTTTCTCCCTTAAATCGTTTCGCAAAGTTGGATAGTTTGGTGTTGAACCAGACAGAAATCGCCGACCAAGATCTGAAAAATTATCTATATTGGAACAGGCTCACTAGAATAGAACTTACCGATTCTAAAATTTCCAATCTCAGGTTTCTCGGGCCGGGCTGCAGTGTGAGGCATTTGCAGCTCAAACATACTAAAATTACGGATCTTAGGCCTTTAGAGAATTGTTCAAAATTAATGGAATTATACTTGGGTGGAACCCAAATCAAGGATTTAAGTCCTCTATACGGTCTTACAAATCTGATCCATTTACAACTGGATGGTTCGGATGTATCTGCGAAAGAAATTTCCGATTTTAGAAAGATCCAACCCTATGTAAAAATTATTCCTGGCCTGCGTAGGATCTTAAATTCGGAGAATGGATTAGATTAATCTATAGTCGCATGGCGGACTATAGGGCCAGAGGCCTTGCTTCTCCGGGATTCGTATATAAGATCATGTCTCCCGGTTCCGCATGACTGGACCTTTCGGTTTTGACCTCTCCGGTGGTCTCCACAGTTTTCAGAGTATTCAGCTCCGTTTTTCTTCCATCTTGTTTTTCTAATATAGCCTTGGCGCCCTTTCTCACCCTGGAAAGACGGATCCCCCAAATACTCGTGATATTAGAATCTGTTTTAAGTATGATCGCAGAAATTTGAGAAATACTGGAAGATTTGGATTTTTTAAGAAGGATCCCCTCTTCTTCTCCTTCAGGACCCGGAGTTAAACGAATATCTTCCGGACCTGATTTCCATATTAGAAATTCGAAATGATCACATTCATAGGCTCTCGTCAAAGTCCAACGATCTCCGGGATTTTTACTTGTGAACATCCTACAAAGTCTGGGGCGAAATCTGAAAAATTTTCCTGACTCGTCTAGATCTAGTTTTCCTTCAAACCTTGTTTCTTCCCAATTTTTAGATTCACTTACTGTTAGTTGACTGATCAACATTTCTTTTTTGTTGGAATGATTTAGATAAACCTGTCGGATATAAAACCCGGTTGGGATTTTTTTGATCTCGGAAAAATATTCTCCGCTATTCGGAACGGAATCGAATGCAGGAATTTGTGGACCTGGGATCGGATCTTTTTGTAAGGGAGAAGGACGAAATCCGCAATTATATCCTAACGAAATAATTACGATATATTGGAATTTTTTGGAAAAAAATTTCCAAATCTTCGGAACCTTTTTAGTCAATGATCCTTGCTCCCATTCGACCCTGAATAATTATTGACCTTAACAAAAAGGATCAAGGCGTAAAGCTA
The DNA here is from genome assembly GCF_004769405.1 of Leptospira selangorensis. NCBI lineage: Bacteria > Pseudomonadati > Spirochaetota > Leptospiria > Leptospirales > Leptospiraceae > Leptospira > Leptospira selangorensis. The sequence continues at coordinate 241,057 of NZ_RQES01000001.1, read as the reverse complement.
GTTTCCTTTTTCGGCAGGAAAGATCATGAAGGTTTCGACCGGAGACGGTTTTTGGAAGTCCCTTTGTATGCCAATAGGCAGATCTTTATATACGTTTGTACTTTCTGTTTGTTTGATATTCTTACTTTCTGACTGTATAGTCAGTAATGACGCGCTCGGCACACAAGATAAAACGGAACCTAACTTAAACGATCTACTTTCACTAGCTAAAGTATCTAGTTCCTGCGGCGGCAATAATACATTCTGGATCCGTAATCTTGTAACAAACAGCTCCAATTGTGTGCAAACTACTAAGGTAGCTTCGGGTTCTCACGTTAATATCTACACGACTAGCGGTTTAGAATCCGCTTTAGATTACCAATATATCTCCCAAGAATTCGATTCCAAAATTTATCCTAGGTTGGGTGAAGCATTCGGATTTTCAGATGATCTTGACGGAGATGGAAAAGTTGCAGTCATCGTATCGGATATACATGATGGAAGCAGTACGGGTTCTTCTTTTGTGGCAGGATTTTTCGATCCAGTAGATTATTTTCCCGATAGTTCCAGTTATGCTGTCCGCTCTAATTATTCGAATATAGTATATATGGACGGGGTGGAATTAGTTACAGTCCGTAACTCGGACCTTACCCAAGGAAAACCGGATACATTCTTAGCAACACTGGCCCACGAATACCAACATTTGATCCGATTCCAATATGAAGCCAGGATCATGAGCCAAGGTGGAGGAAGGGACGAGGCTTGGATCAACGAAGGTACAAGCGAAGTAGCGGCGGATATCGCGGGTTATTCTCCTCAAATTAACAGGATCAATTGTTATAGAGGTAGGAATTCAAGCTCCTGCTCAAGAGGTGTGAACGGAAATAGTATATTTGGAAGTTCTAAATTTAACTCACTAGTAGATTATGCATTTGCATATTCCTTTATGAAATATTTATATATGATTTCAGGAAGTGATACTGTTTCCAGAAATTCATTTTTTAGAACCGGAGTCCAAGGCCCTAAGGGTTATAGAGCTTCTGATGCAACCGGATTATTCCATCTATTCAAAACAAACTCGGATAATTATCTAAATTCTTCTCAAGAAGTCAAAAATGCTCTTGGAACAGATGGCTCTGCTATCTTCATGAAAATTTATCCTGCATTCTTATGGCAATCCTTAGGAGATGTTTCTCCGGAGTTTGCACAATCCGGAACGGATACGAACGGTGCTTCCGGGTTCTTACAAGATATCACTAAAACGATCCAATCTTTCCCATTCCCTGCTGCGGGAACCGACGGGGATGTTCTCAGAAAATTATACGATCCACTCAGAATACCTGAGATCACTCCATTAGGAGAATTAAATCCGGGACAGATCCAATTCGTAAAAACGGATCGTTCTAATACAAATGCGATCGGAAGATTAGTATTATTAAAAAAGAATATAGACGGAAGCTTATATTCTCTGCAGATCAATACCGAAATGAAAAGGACGGGAGATATTTCTGTTTCTTTAGGAATTGCTGAAAATGACGACGAAGGTGGAGAAGAAGCGATCGTTCTTCCTGAATCTACTGATTCTCGTCCGATTTGTCCTCATGAGTTCTTTAAACTCTCTCGGAGTCGGACGAAACAGAAAATTTTTAGCGAATATAAAGGCCCGTAATTAAGGCATTCCGGAAAGGAGAGATTTGAATTCTCCCATTCTTTCTTCTGCAACTTTCTGAGCAGCTTCCATAGATTGGTTCACTGCCTGCTTTATACTTTTTTGAAGTAGTTTTTTATCATTTTTAGCAAGCAAAGAATCTTCGATACGGATCTCTTGGACGGTTTGTTTACCGTCGGTAATGCAGACCACTAATTCGTTCTTGGATTTTCCCTCGAAGGTTAAAGCCTCCAGTTCCTTCTCCAATTTTTTCATACGAACCCGCATCTGGTTCATTTGTTTTAGATTATCTAAACTTTTGCCGAACATCGAACACTCCCGGTCTTTCTTGATAGGATTTTCAGACCGGGAAGCGGAGCAAGAAATTAAACCAGGCTGGGTCCGGTTTCTCCTACTCTCTCTGGCAGATCTCGGATTTGTTCCGAGCTTGGTTCCCAAGTAAATTGGTCGGGGATCAGTTCTCTTAAGACCGGTTCTTCGCTTAAAAAGCCTCCGGTCCTGACTGGGGCGATTCCCAAACTGACTAAGAATCCCATACTCGCAACCAAGGTTACCAGTAAGGAAGACTCAATATTGATATTTGCCCGACGTTCCATGACTGTATATAAAGTATCGGTCATTTCGGGGGAGACTGATTAGAGGAAATCTGAGAAATTTCGGGAAATTCTGACCCGACAGGGATGCGAAGGGCTTTAGTCCGGGCGAAGACCGGATGAGCGAATAGCGAACCCGGAGCAGCCCGGCTGTCGGCCTAAGCTTCCTCTCCGTCACGTTTGCGATCGATTCTCTCTTCGATAATCCTGAAAAGTGAGCCGTTAGGGTATTTTCCGGATTTGGAGATCCTACCGGCTGGAATCCCGAAAATATCCGGGATAAGATCTTCTACATGTGAGCAGGAGAATATTTGAAAATTCCCCTTTTTCATACTTTCCCGGATCTCGCGTGGAAGATTCAGGTCCCTCATATTATCCTTAGGAATATAAATTTTGTATTTTTCGCGAGTAGAACCAGTGAGCCGGATCACATCAAACCAGGCCTGGATCTTGGTATTCACTGAACCGACTGGAAGAATATCCCCGTACTGGGAAAGAGCACCGGTCACTGCAATATTACAAGGTATCTCTAAACCGGAAAGTGCAGAAAGAAGTGCCAAAAGTTCCGCACAACTTGCCGAATCCCCATCAATCGGAGAACTATTTTGCTCAAATAAAATAGAAGCATCCAAACCGAAGGATTGGGTATGAGAAAACATTCCTTTAATATAGGACTGAAGTATGAATACTCCCTTATCGTGAAGACTTCCTGAAAGATTTACTTCTCTTTCTATATTGATCAGATTTCCTGAACCCAAGGAAACCCTGGCAGATACTTGGTTCACCTGTCCGAAATCCAAAAGAGATGATTGTAATAAAATTACGGAAAGCCCGTTGATCCGCCCTGTCTTTTTTCCTTTGAGTGGAACAGAGATAAGGCCTTCTTTGATATTCTCTATATATTTTCTTTTGTGGATGGCTGTTCTTTTTTGGATAAGTGAAGGACCTGCTTCTATCTCTGCCCTTCCCACTGACTTCTTACCTTTATTATTAAATGCTAATACTTCTCTCACGAAAGAACGAAGTTCCGAAAGATGTAAAGAAAGTCTGGTCTGGCTATCATTCCATCTAAGCGCAAGTTCCAGAAGTGAATCCAAAGCTGCTTGGTCCAAAGGAGGATACCCAGGCTTCTCCCAAGACTTTAGCAGTCCTGAAAAAACCGGAAGCCAAGATTTTTCTAAACTGATCTCATAGGGCATATGGATCTTAAAATCAAAACTTCCGTAAAAGTCAGCGTCTATCTGAGAGATAGAATCCACTTCCGTTTCTTCTCCCACTAAAATAAGTCTGAATCTGGAATCTATACTTGGATGAAATCGATTGATATTGGTAGAATCGGATCCTTCCGGAAGAGATAGAAAATCTATCTTACCGGTTAGAAGTACACCTTTCAGAAAATAATAAAGATCCGGGTCTTCTACAAATGGTTTGATAGGAAGAAGTAATAATCCGCCGTTTGCTTCCGAAATTTTTCCAGGTCTATACTTGTTTTCAAAAGGAAAACCCGCAAGGGATAATAAAGTGGGATTTGGTTCTGCAACTACAGGTTGGTCTTTTACGATCTCTTCCAGATATTGTCCGAATTGTAGAAGGTTTGCTTCTATTTCCGGACCGGTGATTAGAATATGTCGGAAGAGTCCCGGGTTCCCCAAAGCTTGGCGGAACGTTCTCACCTCTTCCTTATGAAATACTAAAAAGTCAGGCAGTCCGTTCAATTTGGCCGGCTTTGCCGCTTTAAATCTGATTTCAGTTTGCCCAGGAAGAACCTTTCTTAACACCTTTCCCATTTTCCGTTTCGGCTTAGAATTCCTCAATTAAATAAGTAAGGATCAGATTTTTTCAGGATCCAAAATCAGCATGGAATCTCCGTAGGAAAAGAAACGAAAATTTTGCTCTATGGCGAATTTATAGGCCTTCAGTATTTTTTCTTTTTCTGCAAACGCGCTTACTAATAAAAGTAAGCTACTTTGAGGAAGATGAAAATTAGTGATCAGTCCTTCGCAGCTTAGAATAGAATCTTCCGGTTGTAAAAATAGTCTCGTTTTTCCTTCTCCTGATCTGAAAGTTTTCGTGTTCGGGTCATAAGCGGATTCCAAGGCTCTAAGAGTCGTAGTGCCTACAGAAATAATCCTCCTACCGTCCTTCTTAGCCGAATCCAAAACGTTTTTAGTTTCGAGGGGAAGTTCGAATTCTTCTTCGTGTAATTTTTTATTCGCGAAATGATCTTCGTTCAAGGACTGGAAAGTTCCATAACCAACTTTCAATTCTAGTTTTAGGAATTCTATATTTCGATTTTTCAGTTCTTCTAATAGTTCCGGAGTAAAATGTAAACCAGCCGTAGGAGCTGCAACCGAACCTAAGTTTTTGGAATACACAGTTTGGTAGCGAACATCATCTTCGGATGTACTTTCTCTTTTGAAATAAGGAGGAATTGGGGTGCGGCCTATTATTTCGAATGAATTTTCGTCGAGAAGAGTTTCCGCTCGAAAGATAATAAATTCTTCTTCTTTTCGTCCAACTGAGAAATGAAATTTTCCGGTTGCCTCGTCAGTGACCTTATCTCCGACCTTTAGCTTTTTAGAATTTCGAGTAAGTGTTTTCCAAACCCCAGGTTCGGTTTCGGACAGAAACATTGACTCATGTCTTCTTCCTGTTTTAGTAATTAAGAACACTCTTCGTTTAGAGACCCTGGTTGCATTTGCGACTAGTACATCTCCTTCTTTGAGATAGCCGAGTATCTTTGAAAACTCTACTTCTTCTTTTAAGAAGTTTTGGGTCCTTCCTATAACTAGCAGTCTACTCTTATCTCTTTTAGCCGCGGGGAATTTTGCGATCTGGTCTTCGGGAAGTTCGAAATCAAAATCGGACAGATCTTGGAATTCCATTCTTCCAATGAATCCGATCCGAAGAATTCGGGAATCGATTTTTAATTTCTTGGCTTTTTCGGGCGGACAGAAAAGAGTACCTGAATGCGGATCGACCTCAAAAAATCCGGCCCTGTTTTAGCATTCCTTCTATTCTTAGCTTTTCTTTACGCAAACGGGTTCAGTCGCACGGACCAATCTTCCGATTTTTCGGACTATTATGAAGCCTCCCGCAATTTTAAACAAGGCAAGGACTTATATAGTCTGGACGCTTTGTCCGAAGTGGTCAAAGAATTTGAAAGCGGCAAATTAAAAATAGACCAAATATTCGATCCTGAAGTATTCTTTAGGGTCAAAGCGAAAATAGAGAATGTAGGCTCTTATATTTATCCGCCAACTTTTGCATTCTTGCTCATCCCAATTTCAGGTCTTCCTTTTGGAGTGGCCTCCGGGATATTTTTCACCGTCAATTTTATAGCTCTGATCTTAAGTCTCTTGTTGATCGGAAAACTTTTGGGAAGAGAGAAATCATTTCTATTCTTATCCGCAGTTTTACTTTTATCTCTCAGATTTGTAGAAAATCATCAAAACAATAATCAAGTCGGGTTCTTGCTCTTATTCTTGATCTTAGTTTCTGTTTCAGTACAAAAAGATTGGTTATCTGGACTTGTTTTAGCTCTCGCAATCGTGATCAAGATCACACCTGCCGCTTTCTTATTCTATTTCTTATACAAAAAAAGACCGATGGTGATCGTTTATACGATTATCTTTGCTTTAGGTTGGATTGCGCTACCGGCATTATACAACCCGGAGTTCACCTGGAAGATGAACCAAACCTGGTACGATTTGGTTTTAGATAAATATCTAAAGTCTCCTGCCTTACGTGCTTGGAAGAATAATCAAAGTTTGAATTCCACCCTAGCTAAATACTTTTTGGCATATTCTGATTTGTTAAATCAGGCAAGGTTCGGAATGCCGTTTACAACTCTAACTGTAAATCAGGTTAAGATCATCTCCGGGATTTTAAGTTTAGGAATTGCAGGTCCTTATTTATATAGAGTGTATAAAGGCGCTTCCGAAGGGTTTGTTCTATCCGGGCTATTTTTCTTTTCCGTAATTTTTAGCGGAATCTCCTGGATACACGCATTCGTATTCTTATTATTCCCGACAGCATTTATTCTCTCCAAACTTTGGCCGAAACAAGGACAACCACTGCTTAATTGGGAAAAATGGAAATCAAAACTAATAGAATATAGATCTGCAACGATCTTTATCTCCATTTCCATATTAGTATTACTCTTAAACAGAAGTTTTATCGGGAATATCGCGGAAGAAGTAATTCTGATGTTCTCTTTCTTATTATATACTTCTTTAATACAATATGTATGCACTTTCTATTCGGATAGAACTAGTTAGTTGTTTTGAACAATATGCTAAAAAAGGAAAATTTAAAATACAAACCAAGAGTCGCTGTAGATGCAAGGCCCTTGTCTTATGGGATCACAGGAAATTCCAGATACCTTGCGGAAGTTTTAGAAAGACTTTTGCGTCCAGATTCTCCTTTAGAATATTATCTCTATTCGAATAAACCGATTCATCCTGTTTTCAATCATCTGATAGGGCTTACTCCTACTTTTATTCCGAGTAAACTCCCTGGAGTATTGTGGCTAAATTTTACCATACCTTCTTTGGTAAAAAAACATAGGATAGACCTGTTTTGGGGAACCTTACAGTTACTTCCCGCTTTCGGATTGAAAATTCCTACTTTAGTAAATTATCATGATCTAAATTTCAGATCCGCACCTGAGACAATGACCACTGCAAATTACTGGCAGCATAAGATCATGTCACCTATCACTTTAAAAAAAGCAGATAAGGTTCTATGCCTTTCTCAGAATACTAAGAATGATATCCTGAACTTTTTACCCGAATTAGAACCGAAATTAGAAGTAGTATATCCTGGAGTCCAAGGTTTTGGATCAGTTTCCGCGCCGGAAAAAACTTTACCTAAAAATTTCTTATTCTCCGTCGGGACATTAGAACCCAGAAAAAATTTAAACACTCTAGTAGAAGCTTATCTTTCCTTAAAAAAGGAAGAACCGAACTTCCCCTATCCTCTCGTTCTTGCTGGAAGACTAGGCTGGAAATCGGAAGGACTCACCTCTCTTTTAAAAGAAGGAGAATTGGAGAAGGACGGAGTGTATTTTATAGAAAATCCGGATGATTCTAAGCTGGGTTGGCTTTATAAAAATTGTTCTTATTTTATCTTCCCCTCTTTACACGAAGGTTTTGGTCTGCCTTTATTAGAAGCCATTCGAGAAAACAAACCTTGTATCGTTTCCGATATCCCCGTATTTCACGAGGTTTTAGATGAGTTTACCGATTCTTTCGTTTCTCCTAAGAATTTAGAGGCTTGGAAAAACGCACTTTCCCTGACCGGTAAAAAAGGGATCTATGGCAGAAAGCCGAGTAGAAACGATTGGTCTTGGGATTCGACTGCAAAACTAGTCGAAAACTCACTCGTAGAACTTTGGAAATCCAGAAAGAAAAACTCCTAGGCCCTCAAAGTATGAACAAATCCGATATATCCAAGTCCGTATGGTGGAATTGGGAGAACTCAGAACCGGAAATCAGATCCTCCAGGATCAAAAAAAGTAAATTAAGGATCAATTATATACCTCCTTTCTTTACAATCTTGGTTTACGGAGTATTTTTATTTTATCTATTCCCTTTAAGAACTTTAGTTTCGACTTGGATTTTCAAATTTGTAGAACTACTACAAATTACTAAAGTACTAAAACTTTCCCTATTAACTGATAAAAGATTATACGATTATACTGCACTTTTTGTGATCTCTTATATCGCATTTGCTTTCTTTTTAGATTTAGTCCGGTTTTTACGAAAAAACCTATTCCAGACCTTCATTACGGAAGAAAATAGACTCGCAGTTACAAAATGGGGATTTTTAGGAAAAGAAACAATTCGTTGGAATCCGGACCAAACCGGTTTACAGATCCACCACAAATCAGGATGGTTTCGTTCACTTTTAGGTTTGGAAAAATTATCTTTTAGAATCCATCTTTCCGAGACTGAAAATTCAGTACTTGCAGAATCTCCCTATTTCTTTTCTAAAAATAATCGGGATTTTCTATCTTCCGTATTTAGATCCGTTTAATGTTCAAACGTTCTCTAGAAAGTCTGGAGTTCCTTAAAAAAGCAGAGAATATTTTTCGTTCTCCTTCTGTCTGGGCAGGCTTTCTATTCCTGGTTTGTTTTACCGGGACATTATTTTTATTCGATCTTCGATTTTTATCCAGACATTATGATTGGGACTCGATCGTATACACTCATAATATAGTTACCAATAAATACTGGAAAGTATTCTTCAATCCTCACCATATCGGTTTCGAAAGTACAGGATTATTGTACTTAAAATTTTGGTATTGGTTTCACGGACCTAATTCTGCAATGTTCGGACTCAGGCTTAGGGTTTTAGTAGTCGCATCCTTCTTTATTTTTCTGCTTATGCTCTCTTATTGGAGATTATATAAGGATATGGTTGGTGCGGTTCTTTTGGGACTAGCGGTTCATTGTTCCCAAGGGTTTTGGTTTTATGCTCAACATAATGATACTCCACTCATTCATTCCTGTTTTACTGCTGCTCTATTTTTACTCTGTGTTTGGAATTCTAAAAATGGTTGGTCTCCCGGAAAACTGTACATTGCGGGTTTTTTGCAAGTTTGGAATGTTTACTACCACCAATCAGATACAATTTTTCTAACATTCGTGCCTGTTTCGGTTCTTCTCGCAAATAAATGGAGAGGCAGAAGTTTCGAATATTCTTATAAACTAAAATTGATCTTCGTATATTTGTTCTCGGTAGTGCTTATCCTTACACTCTCTTATTTGTATGTCGGATTTATACTTTTAGAAAGGAATTTAACCGCTCCTATCGAAAGCGAAAAGAATTTTGCGAACTGGCTCTTCTTATATGCTTCTCAGGAAAAATGGGGAGCAGCTCCTGGACCTAAAAATTATATCATGAATTTTTATAGAGGGATCGGAGATGCGTTCCTAAATTTCGAAGGTGTGAAGAACGGACTTAGGATCAACGCAAACGATCTTACATCTCTCAAAAGTTTCCCTTATAATTTAAATCTAGGGTTTTGGGTCGGGATCGTATTTTTAGCATTTTTAAATTGGATCCGTCTTTGGAAGTCTTACAAAACGGAACTCATTCTTCTATTCTTTTGGCTAATCCCTTCTTTTATATTCTATACTTGGTGGGAAGGTTATTTTTTCGAATTCTGGGTCTCCTCAGTGATAGGACTTCTTATCTTTGCCGCCTTAGTATTTCGTTCTTTAGAATTTGAGAACTTCAGATTTGGAATAAGATCCATCTCTCATATTATTTTTTTCTCTTATGTGAGCTTACTTTTTTTAGTCAATTTCACTTATTCTACTCTTCCTAGATCAGAAAAGTCTCACAAAAGTTTTATAGAAGGAATTGAAGATAAGTATGAGGATATCACTCCCGAACCGGTATATCGAAACGAATAAATAAGTGCTTGTGGGTTTCTCTTAGTCCAAAAAACTGCACAGGAGTCGAGGACAAACGAACGAATGCTGTTCAATTCAGCCCATTTTCTCGTATTTTTGCCGATCGTTTTGATCCTAGCAAAAATTTTAAAAGGTACATACCAAAGAGTTTTCCTTCTTCTTGCCAGCCTCTACTTTTATAACGCTTGGCATCCCGCTTCCATAGTATGCAACGATATCAGGACCTCTACTTGGTACGAGAATTGGATCGATCTATCCTTCTGTAATTTTAATATTAACTTATACATCATCATTCTGATCGTTTCCATGATCGTGGATTACGTTGCAGGAAGATTAATGAGCAGAGAAGGCGTTTCTGAACAATTCAGAAAGTTATGTTTAGTCGCTTCTCTCATCACAAATCTCGGTATTCTAGCTTATTTCAAATACACGAATTTCTTATTAGAAGTTTTTGCCGATCTATTCAATCAGATCTCCACCGGTGAGCCGCTTAAGATCGAACATCTAAAGATCATTCTACCGGTCGGTATCTCATTTTATACGTTCCAATCCATGAGCTATTCCATAGATGTATTCCGCAGGAACTTGGAAGCTCGTAAGTCTTTCTTGGATTTTGCGTTGTACGTTTCCTTCTTCCCTCAATTGGTAGCAGGACCTATCGTTCGCGCCCACACTTTCTTCAGGGACTTAGATGATACGCCTAAAGTTACTGCAGAAGACGTGCAGATCGCTTTCGCTCAGATCTTAATGGGATTTACTAGAAAGATAGTATTCGCAGACAACCTAGCAAAGGTAGTAGACTTTACATTCAATAATTATAAAATCCTAAACCCTGCTGAGATCTGGGTGGGAGCGATGGCTTTCGGCTGGCAGATCTATTTCGACTTTGCAGGTTATACCGATATCGCTATCGGAACTGCAAGACTTTTCGGCTATAAATTCGATCCGAACTTCAACTTCCCGATGGTTGCCAGAAATATCGCGGACCATTGGTCTCGTTGGCATATCTCCTTCTCCACTTGGATCAGGGACTATATTTATATTCCTCTCGGTGGTTCTAGAGTAGGAGTTTTAAAAGGATACAGAAACCTTTTTATTACCTGGTTATTCGCAGGTATCTGGCACGGAGCGGCTTACCACTTCGTAGGATGGGGATTATGGCAAGGTGTAATGTTAGGAATTCATAGAGAATATTCCAAAACCAAGATTGCTATCTGGCTGAACGAAAAAGGCGGCTTGAGTTACGATATAGGTGCGCGGATTTTCACAATGTTCTGCCTTTCTTTCGGATTCATTTTGTTCAGAGCAAAAACAATGCAGGCTTCCTGGGAAATGATGAAGTCTCTTGTATTTGCCGTTCCTGGCGGGGTATTTTCAGTTAAAACATTCGTAAATTATGATTACGGGATATTACTCGTGATCTGTTTCGTTCTTTCCTATTATTTCTCCCGAAACCCGATAGAAACCATCGTGGAAAACAAGAAAAAGTTCGGGGTATTCGTTACAGCAAATCTATTTATCATTCTGTTCTTCGGAGCAGGAGGCCAAAACTTCCTGTATTTCGATTTCTGAGGCAAATATGAATCCGTATATCAGTTTGATCCGTCAGAGAAGTTTTTGGATCCCAATTTTAGTATTGGCCTTATTCGATCTATGCCTGCAAACGGGAGTTTATAGGCCTTATCTTAAAAAAGGATCCTTTGCAGCAAACGTTATCCGAAACACAGATTATGTTTTGGAAAAGAAGGCTGAATTCGAACCTACAATACTACTTCTTGGGACTTCTGTTGCTTACCAAGGGCTTTCTCTCAAAACTTTAAACGAAACTTTGGAACCTTATGGAGAAAAGATCCAATCCATCGCAATGGAAGGAACCGAGTTAGTAGTCCAAGATGCGCTTGTACGTAACCTTCTACCCAAATTCCCTAAAGTACATACCGTTTTACATATACTCGAGATCTCTACACCTTGGGTAGACCAAGCAGATCTACAGATCCACACTCTTGCGATGTTAGGAGAGTTGGATAGAAGGTTGGCATTCCCTTTAATTTACGAATTCAATTATAATGTGCGTTATGATGATCTTGGATTTTTAACTTTCAAGAGTATCGCATATAGAAGAGATATCCGTGACTTTATTCTGGATCCTTCCAAACGACTCAAAGATATTAGCAGAAGGAAAAAAGAAGCCAAACTCACTCCTTGGCCTCATGAGAATACAAATCTTCCGAGTATCAGCATGTTCCCGGAGGTAACGGATATCAAATCCTGCATGAAGATCACCAATCCTGGAAATGGTATCGCTGCTCCCCAAGGTTCGGACCAATTTCACAAAAAAGCGATCTGGGACACCTGCGCTTTAGGAGAAAGGACTCCGGTTAAAGTAGAAAAGACTAAAGAAGTATATAACTACTTTCATAGATTAAAAATCCTGCATAATGATATTCGCCAAGTCGGTTTGGAGAATGGGCACAAGATCAAGATCATCGGAGTGATCGCACCTTATAGTGAGATCATTAAAAATTGGAGAAGTCCGGACAGAAATCGTATCTGGGAAGAAGAGATCCGAAAGATCGATCCGACCACTCCTCTACTAGATTACCAAGCTAGCTTAGACGGTCAGAATAACGGAGATTATTATTACGATCTGATCCACTTGAATAAAGCCGGAATGGAAAAGTTTTCCGCGATATTCTCCGCTGACTTACCTTCTATTCTCGGACTAAGCCGGAAATAAAGATGATCTTTACCTCCACTTTATTTTTCGTATTCTTCCTGATTGTTTATGTTCTGTACTGGTCTTGGGATAGCCGCAAGTACAGAGAATGGATCCTATTAATTGCATCCTTAGTATTCTATGCTTCTTGGAATCCTCCCTTTCTTTTACATCTATTAGGGATCGTATTCTTAAATTATCTTTTCCTAAAGCCGATTGCTAGAACAAAAAGTAAAAAACTACTTACGATCATAGTCTTGATTGACCTGATCAATTTAGGAATATTCAAATATTTTTATTTTGTTTCGGACAATCTTTTCTACGCCACAAACTTATCCCTGTTTAATACGAGTACATTCTCTTTTAGGATCATCCTTCCTTTAGCGATCAGCTTTTATACATTCCAAGTAATGGCTTTCGTGATAGATGTGTATCGTGGAAAAGTAGAGGAACTTCCTAACTTCTTCCATTTTACTTTGTTCTTATTATTTTTCCCTCAATTGGTTGCGGGACCTATCATGAGGGCTAAAGATTTTTTCCCAAGATTGGAAAATTTAAGAATTCATAAAACTGCGATTTTTACTGGACTATTCCTAATTGGACTCGGTGCATGTAAGAAGATCCTAATCGCGGATAATTTAGGCGGTTTGATCGATCCAGTATTCTTAAGACCCAGGGAATATGGAAGTGGATCCTTACTCTTGGCTACAATCGGTTTCACTTGGCAAGTATATTCGGACTTCTCGGGTTACACGGATGTAGCTAAAGGTTGTGCTTTATTATTTGGATTTAATATTCCGAGAAACTTCAACGCTCCATTCTTCAGTAAAAATATCCATGAGCTTTGGAGAAAATGGCATATTACCCTTGGAACCTGGCTCAAGGATTATATCTATATTCCTCTAGGTGGAAGCAGAGGCTCTGAAGCCAGAACGAATATCAACCAAACAATCACATTTGCTTTGGGTGGACTATGGCATGGAGCCAATTGGACTTTCTTAGCTTGGGGACTTTCTCATGGACTGTTCTTATTTGTGGAAAGAACCTTTGAAAGAAAAGGTATTAAGATCCTACCTGAAACGGGAAAATTTTTCACAGGAATTCGGATCTTTTGGACCTATTCATTATTTACGCTTGCAGGTGTATTCTTCCGAACTATTAATATAAGTGATTCTTTTTACTTTTTCGAAAGTTGGTTCTACCATATTCGCCCGGAACAGGCAAATACCCTATCTTTCAATTTAGTAATTCCTTATATTATAGGTGGATTTATTTTCCATTCTGCGGAAGCTCCAACACATTATCCTCTTTGGTTCCAAAGAAATAGAACCAAACTTTTACTTGCCTTCCTTTTGATCGGAGCTTTGATTTTCGGAAATTACGCGGGCAAGGGACAAGACTTTATCTACTTTGCATTTTAGATTATGAAAAGAATTCCTTTGTTACATCGCAAAATTCTTTGGATCCCTCTTGGGATTGCCGCACTACTCCTAGTCTGGGATCGACTCCTTTCTTCGGAGAAGATCAGACCTTATACGGAAACGGGAGCTGAATATTATTTTTATAATATGAAAGACAAGGTTCTTTCTACCATGAAGAAAGAAACCGATTCCAAAACGGAAGCCCAAAAGGTGCTCACATTTTTCGGGACCTCTCATATGGGAGAATTTTCACTCGAAGAATTTGAGAAAGAAAGCCCAGGTCTGATCGTATACAATCTTTCGGGACCTTCTGCCCCTTATTCTTTCCATAATTTTACTTTGGAAAAACTTCTTTCTAGAAAAATCCCTTTGGACTATGCAATTTTAGAATATTATCCTGATTCGGGAACTGACTTCGCAAATAGATATCCATTACGTTATTCTTATGATTTTCCGTTTTTTTTAAGATATTGGAATATATTCTCCACGAATGAATGGGATAGTTTTTTAAAAGCAAAAGTATTCCGAACTTCGGTATTTCCTCCAAGATTTAAAGAAGCTTTTTCCAGGATCAAAAATCCGAGCGAAGTACAACAACTTGTATTCATTCGAGATATTCTGATCAATGAATCGGATAAATTTAAAGGTGGGATTCCTAACGGACTTCTGGCAAATACCCCTGAAGATAAATTAGGATCGGAGTCGGAGAGAATTTTTAACGAGTCTTACAAAAATTTCAAAAGTTCTAAAGTGCAAGAATACTTTCTTAGGAATTTCCTAAATACCGCAAGAGAGAATCATATTAAAGTAGTATTATGGACTCCTCTATTGTATTCCACATTCTCCGAAAAAGTCAGATCGGCTCCATTCTTCCAAGAGTGGATAGATTTAAGAAATAAACTTATCCAAGAATACCCGGAAACTTTGGTACTAGATATGGAAGACTATCGTTCCAGAATGAAATGCCAAAAGTTTATAGATCCACACCATCTAAGCGGCGGATGTTACGCAGAGCCTACTAGATTTCTGGTGGAATTTTTGCAGGAAAAGGGAAACCTTCCTAAAACAAAATGAACTTCGACGAAGCCCAAAAGACGGTAGACGATTGGATCAAAACCATCGGGGTTAAATATTTTTCTGAACTTACAAACCTAGCAATCCTAATGGAAGAAGTAGGAGAATTTTCAAGACTTGTAGCTAGAAAATACGGCGACCAATCTTTCAAAAAGGGAGAAGATCCGGAAGGCTTATCCAAGGAGCTAGGAGATATACTTTTCGTTCTAACCTGTTTGGCAAATCAAATGGGAATTTCAATGGAAGAAGCTTTTAAGGCCACCTTGGAAAAGAACTCCACCAGAGACAAGGATCGTCATAAGAACAATCCTAAGTTAAAAGATCTTTAATATATTATTTTTGCCCTTGAACGGCAAGCTCCAGGGAAGAAGCCCCTGATCTACTTAATAGATCTAGTAATTTTACAATCTCTTCATAGTTTGCAGTTTTATCTGCAAAAAACCGGACTTCTTTCTCTTTCACAAGCCCTTGCCTTAATTTCTCTTCTAATACCGCTTTTTGGACTTTTTCTTCTCCGATCCTATAGGAACCGTCTTGTAAAAGTGCAAATTCTACCCTTTCTCCTTTCGGGTCTTCTCCCTGCCCTACTTTAGGAAGTTCTAATGGAATAGATCTGATCTCTTTTCGAAAGCTGACGGCTAACATCACGAAAACCAGAAGTATAAATACTACATCTATAAAACTGGTCAGGTCTATTCCTGGATCTTCTTCCTTTAAAATCGACTTTCTCATTCGTATTTTATTTATCTAGGAGGGATCTTTAACCAGGACAAGGCCTCTCTTTCCAAATCCAGCAATCTATGTTTTAGGAATTGGAATCCGAATAAGGAAGGAATTGCCACGAACAACCCCAAAATTGTTGTCACAAGTGCAAGTTTGATCCCACCTGCAAATGCATCCAAGCTCACTGTTCCCGCTTCTTGCAAAGAAGAGAATGCTTCTGAAATCCCGAGCACAGTTCCTAAAAGCCCTAACATTGTAGAAATTCCTGCCAGATGTTTCATCCAGGAAAGTTTGGTCTCAATTGGAAATAATACTTCTGAAAGTTTTTCTTCCCATATGGAAGGATTGTTTTCAGTTAAGAAGTTTTGTTTTAAGGATTCTTTTCTTTTGGGAAGAATACTCCATACATGGATAAAGGTTCCGAGATTCCAAACGGAAAGAAGGATGATAAGGCTGGAAACCCAATCCAATCCTTGTAGAAAGCCTAGGTCTTTCATCGTTTCTCCAAAATACGGGAACTTCTACTTTCTGTCATCCGAACAAAAATCCAAATCGCTCTTGCACCCTAGAGATTCGTCAAAATCCTAAGGGAAATGGCCTCTTTTCAAATGCCTTCTTCAGATACGAAGGCGGATTTCGTTCGAGTAAATTTTAACAGGATCGCTTCCAAGTACGATCGTTTCAACGATTGTAGTAGTTTCTTCTTACATAGATCTTGGAAGAATAGACTGGTAGAAGAGATCGAAGCTGAGACCAAAGGGCCAATTCGAGTTTTAGATTTATGTTGCGGAACTGGAGATATCTCCATCCGTCTAGAAAGATCCCAAAGAGTGGAATCTTTATTGAGCCTGGACTTCTCCGAAAACATGTTAGAAGTCGCGAAGACCAGACTTGAAAGACCGATCAATCAAGGCAGAGTCAAGATAGAATGGGGAGATGCCACAAATCTTTCTCAGATCAAAAGTGAAAGCCTGGATGCAGTCAGCATCGGTTTCGGTTTAAGAAATGTGAACGATCTAGATAAGGCTTTATCAGAAATTTATAGAGTTCTCAAACCCGGCGGAGTATTCGCAAACCTGGACGTGGGAAAGGTTAAAAATCCTTTTATAAAAGCATTTGCTGATTTTTATTTTTTCAGGATCGTTCCTCTTTTCGGTTATGTACTCTGGGGAGGTAAAAACGAAATGTTCGATTATTTGCCGGTCTCTTCTCTTTATTACCCGGACCAAGAAGGTTTAAAATCCAAATTGGAACAAACAGGTTTTGAGAAAGTTAGATATACCAATTTTGTATTCGGGAATAGCGTTCTTCATATAGGAAAAAAACCTAATAGACCGTAGTACCAATCCTTTTCACCCCGTCTCCTAAGGTAAAGAGATTAGAGTGGGGAGACCCTTCATGAAAAAGTTCCTAGCCTTGGCGATGATTGCCGGGTTCATTTATAACTGTGGCCATAAGAAAAATGGCCTATTACTGCCGTTTTTTTTCTTAGGTAGCCAACATACCACAAACGGAGGAGTTCCGGGAAACAGTGGTAGTCCTGGAGTAGTATTTGTTCCGGGAGATGGTTCCGGAAATCCCGTAACCCCGCCTGCAGACAATACTAATAATAGCGGAGGTTCCACCACTACCCCATCAGATTCCAATTCTAATTCAGGAAGCGGAAATTCAAATAGTGGTTCTGGGTCATCCGGTTCCAATAGCGGTTCTTCCGATCAAACTTCTTCCAATACAAACAATTCGAATACTTCAGATTCTTCTAATACGTCCGGATCTTCTTCTTCCGGAAATTCAGGAAGTTCTAATGATTCCAATTCTGGATCTAGTTCTTCTCCTTCTGATACTGCGAGTGGAAACAACTCTGGTTCTGGATCTACCGATTCAGGTTCCGGTTCTTCTTCTAACTCCGGTTCTGGAGATAATACTTCTTCCAACAATAATTCTAGCGGCTCTTCGAATTCTTCCTCCGGAGATTCCAATACATCCAATGGGTCCTCTAATAACGGAAACTCAGGATCTTCTTCCGATAATTCAAACACAGGTTCTAATTCCAATTCAGGAAACGGTTCCAATAGTGGATCAGGATCCACCGATTCTTCAGGAACACCTACAGTAGCTGTAGTGGTGGTAGAAGATCCGAAAGGGGAACCTAGTTTTAACTATAATACTACGATCAATATCCCTTTGAATCTTACCGTATTGGATAATAAGTCTAATGTGGTTTCCGGAGCTACTGTTCTAGTATATGATGAAAATAATAATATACTATTCCAAGGTGTTTCCGACTCTTCCGGAAAAGTGACCGGAACATTAACTGTTCCGACTTCCGTAGGAAATATCACTGTAGATATTTCGATAGGCGGAGAATCTATTTCCCAATATATCAGCTTACAATCCGTTCTTGGGATCAACAGAACGATTAGATATGAAGTAAATCTTCCTACAGTTCAAATAACAGATACTGACGGAGATGGAGTACCTGATAATACTGATATCTATCCGAACGATGCGACCCGTTCCACAGAAATTACTTATCCTGCAGAGGGAGTATTCACCGTTGCTTATGAGGATTTATATCCTTCCCCAGGCGATGCAGATTTTAACGATTATGTGATCCAATTCAAAAATGAAGAAGATCTAAACTCTTCCGGAAAAATCGTAAGACTCAGGGGAAAATACCAACACGTTGCTAAAGGTGCAGGCTACAAACACCAATTGTATATCAAATTGCCTGTGGATGTAGGTGCTTCTATCACTTATAATCTGACCCAAGCTAACGGAAAAGTAGAAGTTGCAACTAACACAGTAAACGTCACTGCTGCCAGCCTAAAATCAGGTTATCAGATCTTTGAAGATTCCAACAAAACCATTCGTGGACAGAACGCCCACCCTGGTGATGTATTCAAACCTGGATTTATCGCAACTGTGGAGATCGTATTCAATGCTCCTGTAGAAAGATCTAAATTAGGATCCTTCCCTTACGATCTGTATGCATATGTGATCAATACTAAACAAGAGATCCATTTCCCTGGATTGTATAAAAACAATAATGGAACGGACAAATATCTGGACATCACAGGATTTCCTTGGGCGATTTTGGTTCCGGGAGCTTGGAAATACCCGTATGAAAATTACGATATTAGAAAACCTTCCGAAACGGGATATTCTGAGTTCAATCTTTGGGTATCTTCCGGTGGAAAAGAATACAAAACTTGGTACTATGATGTGACCAACGAGTCCAAGGTATTCCCTGTTCCAAGCGATAGTAGTTTATTAGGTTATTTATTTCTATCTGTGAAAAAATTTGCGATCTTCTATGCACTTGGATTAGTGATCGCAGGTGGAATTGCAGTTTATTTCCTGAGAAAAAAACAAAGTTTAGTCGTGTAAAACACAAACACCCGCTTAACAAATATTGCGGATTGAAAGGCGTCGCTTAAAATTGTCGGGCGACGCCTTTTTTATTAAAGCGAATGGAAAATTGGATATATTTAGGCAAACCGATCTCTGCGATTCTCGCTGCCTGGTTTTATTGGGACTTTTACCGTAAAACCTATTACTCCGGACAAGGAAATACATTCACAACATTTGCATTCTTTTATGGAATGATCGCAACTGGGATCGCTCTTGCTTGGGAAGTAGGAGTATTCGATTTATTCGAGAATTATTCCTCATTCTCCAAAGCAATGTTCTCAGGAGCTATTCCGGAAGAAACTTCCAAAGCAATCCTAATCTTTCTATTCTTAAAGCAGATGAAAAATTCCTCCAATCTTGCGGATGGATTATATTTCGGTCTGACTTTAGGAGCTTCCTTCGGTTGTATAGAGAATGTATTCTATTCTTTTAAACTGGATTTTTGGCAAGGCCTACTCAGATCCGGGACTTCTTTGCCATTCCACACTTTTTCAGGAGGTATATTAGGTTTTTTTATATTAAAATTTCTACAATCTAGAAAAGGAAATTTTTCAGGTTTAGATTTGATATCTGCATTCTCCTTTTTAGTAATTCTTCACGGGTTTTATAACTTCTTACTCATACAAGGAGGACTAGGTACAGTTTATATCCCTTTAATTCTAGGGCTTTCTTTTTTGACCTTAGAATTACTCGTAGTCCAAGCAGAAGTGACTCTTCCGTTCGAGTTATTACAGGCAGAAAATCTATATGTGGATGATTATTCCATGATCCGTAAATTTTCCAGATATGATTCTTGGTTAAGAGCTGCCCAATCTAAAGAGAGTATAAAAGAAATCCCTTTATTACGGAACCTTTCTACGATTCGATCGTTTATCTCAGTTTTACTTTTTGGAGTTCCTATCTTCTGTCTGAACTTTTATCTATTCGTTCCTGAATGGATACCGTACTATTTAGCGAACATCAGCACTTTAGAATTTATCACGTTATTCATGGAATATCCTGCTTGGCTTGGATTTTTATTTCTACTTAGAGGTATGATCAATCCTTCTTTTTTCCGAGAGAGAATTTTAAAAATTCCTTTATTCCTTTCCGTAAACTTGGGACCGGAAGGAGATGAAGAACCGAGTCTTGCCTATTCACTTTCCAGAAAAGGTTTTTATTCTCCAGTGATCCGAGAGCCGGAGCTAAATAAAGAAACCACAGTTTCCTTTTATATAGCCGGGAAAAATTTCGAGAAGATTCCCGTTGTTCCAGTCTGGAAAAATTTCAGACCGGAAGATCCAAACCACGAAAGTGGTGCGCTGTATAGATTTCCAAGGATTCCATGGGGACTTCTAGCCTGGAGATGGTTTATCAGAATAAAACAACAGTATAGAAATACATTAGATGCGTTTTCTTAACGAATCCGATTCAAACCGTCAAAATCGTCGGTCCCAATATAGAACTCAGACGGACCCGCTTGGTACCAAGAAATCCTCATCACCTTTGCAGTTAAAGTTTTGGCTCCTGCAGGAACTCCTAAACCTACTTGGTTCACTGTAGTATTCAAAGGAGTGCTTCTGGATTGTAATTCCACGCCATTCTGGTCGGAGAAGATCCAACGGATATATACCGGCTTTCCTGCCTTAGGAGCTTCGTCCAAAGCGATTCGAATACTGATATTCCCTTTATCACCCAATATCCAAGAAGTCCCGGAACGGAAAGAATGATATCTTCCCCCGGCCTTCTCCTGGAATTTTGCCTTTGCGGAAAGTTGGTAGGTCTTTCTTTCTTCGTATCTGAATTCAGGCCCTTGCGATTGGGAAGATTGTCGGATGAATGCTTTTGCAGTTAATCCCAAACCGAATAATAAACAAACCAAATTGAATGCAGGAACCATCCACCATTTAGGCAGGGTTCGGGTAGAAGGTCCGGAAGCGCTTAATAACCATATTATAAGAAAACCTAATATACCTGCGCCGCTTGTCCAAGGTTCATAGAAAGTAACTGGAAAGAATAGAAGTGGCAAAAACCAATAAGAAGTTCTAGTAAACGATTCCAGACCGATCCATACAAAGAACAAAAGGAAGAACAGGATCCCACCTTCTGAAAGAAGGAAAACCCAAGAACTTAATGCAAAGTCCTGGGTTCCGTTTGGAGGATAAGCTCCTCTAGGTCCAGATTCGATCCAATGAAGTGCAAATCCGCCGAATCCCTGTCCGAATACTGGAGCTTCTTTAAACCAATTCCATGCGGATAAGGTCTGGATCCAACCATCCTTCCAGAAAATTTCCAACATTTTGGAGAATGTTTTTCCCTTGGTCCATGCGTTAGACGCATCTTCGCGAATCAATTGCCAAGGAGTGAAGGACCAGTCCATCCCACCTATAAAAAATACCCCAACCAAAACGGAGATTGTCCCGAGTACGACAAATGGAATAAAAGAATATTTCCAGATCGGATTTCTGAATCCTCTTTGGTAAGTAAGTCCAATCACTAATGCGGTTTGGAAAATGATCAGAAGCCAATAACCCGAGCTTTGGTATTTTCCAGCAAGCCCAAGTGCAATGAATACCGCTAGACTTAATAGAACTCTGGAAGAGATTCTCCAGTTTCTACTATGGATCTGATAGAAGAAAAATCCGAATAATATCGGCATCCCTATTCCAAAAGAAGCAGCGTCCGGAAAAAATGCGGAGACTCCGAATGTTTCCGCATTCCCTGCGGTAAAAGGAAAATCAGTAGAAGGAGCAAGTCCTTGGATCGCACCTAAAATTAAATTTCCAGTAAAACCTGCAGTGATCCCTGTTCTCCAATGTTTTCCAGGAGGATCTGTATCATGAGAACTTGTTTCTTCTGCAAAGAAATATAAGAATGCGGACAACCATGAGCCTATACTGTCCAAGCTCAATGCGAACGCATACTTCGAAGAGATCCCGGAAGAATATTCAGTATCCTGCAAGATCCAAGAAGTCAAAGGATCCGTTCCAAAATACGCAAGTAGCCTATCCAAAAGCAAAAATACCGCTAAGATCAAAAACGCGGTTCTAGGATTTTTTGTGAATTCGAGAGAATTCTTATAAGGACGGTTTATATAAAAATATCTTAATACTGGGTCGTCGTCATTTGCAGGATGACCGTAAAAAGTGGAGATATATTGTCTCAGGAAAATCCCAAAAATCGCCCCGGCAAATAAAGCGGATAAGTATAAATATCCACCTTCTCCATAGAGCAATAATCCGGGAGAAAGTAACGCGAATGCCGCAGTGAACATTCTACCCGACTTTCTATGATGAAGATTGGGAAGTAATCCAGCCAGGAACTGGATCCATACAATTCCAAGATTCCCATCCGGATCTCTTACTACAAGTGTCCAGCGTAGCAATAGGTAGGACAAGATCACTGTTAAGATCAGTGTAAGAAAGGTAGGAGTTTTAAGAGGCCTCAATCGGGCGAAAAGATTTGGCACGAATTGGAAATGCTCGCCGAAAACGAGTAGATTTCAATCTAAAAAAATAGGTCGGATGAGGCGCGGAGAATTAATCGTCCAGAGAATCTGGATCGGACGGAATTTTATAGGTCCCGGTCAATGTAGCCGAAAGTGGACCTTTTTTGCCGGAAGCCTTGTGTTTGGAAACAGCCTCGGCGTATTCTACAGTATAACGAGTCCAAGGAATTGCCTTTAGTCTGGCTAAAGGAATTTTTTTGCCGGTCCCTTCGCAAATGCCATAGGAACCGTCCTCGATTTTCTCGAGAGCCACGTCGATTTCTCGGATGGTCTCGATCTCTGACTCGGTTAAAACAGAACTCAACATCTCTTCATTGATTTCCGATGCGATATCTGCGATATCTCCCATTTCTTTCAGGCCGGAAGGTTTGCTATTATCTTCCCACTTCGCATACTTCTCCAATAGAGAGTTTTTTCTCTCCAAAAGAAGGTCCGATATTTCACTCAGGACCTTTTTATCGTATGCAGCTTTTTTAGTCACCATCTGGATTCGGAATTATACCTTAGATTCCTTATGTTCGACGTGGGCACGGCAAAATTTACAGAATTTTTTCGTTACCAATTTCTCGGATTTCGCCTTTTTGTTCTTGGTTTGGAAGTAAGAATTTTTCTTACAAACTTGGCAAGAAAGCTTAATGATCTCTCTCATGACGGATGATACTCTTAGCTAAGATTGGTCTAAACAGGAATTTACCGAGTTTAGGCCAAAATAATGGCCGCTCAGTTTACACTATTCGGACTGATTATGCTATAAAAAAAAAGAACGACCAAAAATCAAGGAAGATCGGTCGAAATTAGCGATTTTTCCCCTTCTTCCTGCGGAATGGACCTTCTCCAAATACCCGCGAGAACACTTCCGATCAAAGAATGCACGAAACTGGAAATTGCTGCCGGAATCGCCACCAAAGGGTCTGAAAAATTGTTCCGAGAAAGAACAGCTCCCAATCCGCTGTTTTGCATCCCCACTTCTATAGAAACTGTGCGAGCTACTACAAAAGATTTGGTCCCAAAATATGCCGCCCAATACCCGAAAAAATATCCGGAGATATGGAGCAAAAACACGGAAGAAATTAAATGAAGTCCTGAACTGATTACCGCTTCTTTTCCGGAGCCTATAATGGAGGCAACGATCAAAGTAATAAGGATAACTGCGATCAAAGGAGAAACGATTTTCACCTTCTCCGCAAATTTAGGAGTATAACGATTTAATAAAATTCCAAGTATCACCGGAAGGATCACTACTTGGACCGTATCAAAAAACAAACCGGAAGCATTTGCTCCCACACTATTCCCCACTAAAAATAATGTGAGAAGAGGAGTCATGATTACGGATAAAACCGTGGAAATCGCAGTCATTGTAACTGACAGCGCCAGGTCACCTCTTGCCAAAAAGGAAACTACATTAGAAGCAACCCCGCCTGGGCAACAGGAAACTACTATGATGCCGACTGCTAAAGGAGCAGGAAGTTGGAAGAAGTTCCCCAAAAACCAACCGGTCAAAGGCATAATCGTATATTGACCGATCACACCAATTAAGATTGGTTTAGGAGCCTTGAATACTCTGGTAAAATCTTCTGCCCTTAGGCTGATCCCCATTCCAAGCATCGTAAGTCCTAGACTGTAAGTGATCCAAGGTCCCTTAAATCCGTGAAGAACGGATGGAAAAAACCAACTGAATGTCACACCACAAATGACCCAGAGTGGAAATAATAAAGCTGCCTTTTCAAAAAGAGAAGCCAAGTTCTTATCTCGAAACTAGATCCACTACCCTGTCCAATTGTTCTTTGGCCAGATAGATATGAGGAGAAAAACGGACTCTTCCCAAACGAAGTGCGCACATTACCTCGTTTTTTTTGAGATTGGAAACTACGTTCTCCATGGAGAGTCCTTCTTTTTCTGCGACAACGATCCCGGTTTTAAAATCCGGGAAATGGTCGGAAGCAAGTTTCCAACCTGCATCTCTCAGTTTGTCAGAAAGATAGTCCGCGAGTTCATAAATCCTTTCCATAGAATTATGGAAACCTACTTTATGAAGCATTTCTAATGTGGATTGGAAATAGACCCAATCTATAAAATTCACTGTAGAAATTTCGTAACGATCCGTGCCTTTTAACTCTTCTCTATAAGGTAAATAGACCTCGTCGTTTACTACGGAACCTGTGCCCTTGAACGGAAAATTTAGGCCCTCCAATTTCTCTTTAGCAATGTATAAAACTCCAAGTCCTAAAGGTCCTAGTAACCATTTCCAAGCAGGGAAAGCCATATAAGAAATTCCCATTTCTCTAGGTCTTACAGGAAGAAGTCCCACACCTTGGGCTCCGTCCAAAACGAACTCAATCCCTTTTTCGGCCAGAAAACTTCCAATCTCTTCTAATGGGAAAGGCATTCCTGTGCACCAATGCACTGCAGAAAGACTCACTACTTTTACATCAGGAGTGATAGAAGATTTTAAGTTTTCCAAAAATCCGTCCGGAGTTTCCGCCATTGGCACAAAAGAAATAGAGACCCCTTTTTCTTTCCAATGCTCCCAAGGATAAATATTAGAAGGATATTCGTTTTCCAGAAGAAGGATACGATCCCCTGCTTTGAGCTTAAGACCCAGGGATATAAATCCGATCCCTTCGTTTGTATGATGAATTAAAGAAAGTTCTTCCGCTTCTACACCTAATAGTTCTGCCAGAATGGTGCGGATTACTTTTTTAACAGTCGGGTATTTGCGTACTTCCGTACTACCGCCTCTGGCAGCGTAACCTTGCAAGTATTCATTGACCGCATGTAAGGTGTCCGTGTTTGCAGGAGTGGTCCCACAATTGTTTAACCAGATCATTTCCCGGTTTACCGGGTACAAATGTTGTAGTTTGGTCCAATCCGGACTAGGATTCGTTTTCATCTCGAGGCCAGATTGGATCTATCCTTAGGAGGGAAAACTTCTTTTTTAAGAACTTCTTCCAAAAGGTTTAAACTCTTAGGACCGTGAAATCAAAACCGGGAATCGAATGTTTCCCGGTTTTCTAGTTCTTACTTTTTCTTTTTGGCTGCCTTTTTCTTAGGAGAAGCTTTTTTGGCGGCAGGTTTTTTCTTAGCTACTGCCTTTGCTTTTTTAGGAGCAGCCTTCTTCACTACTTTTTTGGCCGCGGCTTTTTTGACAGGTTTAGAAGGTTTTAAACCTTTAGAACTCTTGCCGCTCGGTTTAGAATTTCCTACTGCCTTGACTACTTCTTCCGCTTGTTCGTCCCAGAAGTATGCTCCGCCTGCGGAACGAGTCTGGTCGAATGAATTCAATTCGGCCTCTAACAAAGATTGGTAATTATGGCTATAATCCATTAGTTTAGAAAACAATAGTTTAATATTCGAATCTTCGAATTTAGTAGTGAGCTTTTCGTAGAAAGCCACAGAATTCTCAGCTTCTCTGATTGCGAGTTCCAGCGCCTCGTGAGCGTCTTTAGAACCGGAACCGGTGATAGTTCGCTCCACCTTATTCATGATCTTTTGGAGAGTACTCTGGTGGAATTTATGAATAGCAGCTAATTGTTTTAAGTTAGGAAGTTCGGCTCCTTCCGCTACTTTATAAATTTCAGTGATGAATTTGATATGTTCATCCACTTCCTCTGCGAGTCTTTCGAATAATTCCCTAGTTCTTCCCGGAGGAAGTTTTTCGTACGTATCCATGTAAAATTCGAAGTAGTCCTTCTCATGCTGGATCGCAGCTGCAACAGCTTCCAAAAATGTAGTTTCTTTTAAAGGTTTAATACTCATTCTGCATACTCCGGTCGCGACAATTCTAGGGGATTTTCAAGTCGGTTCAATAATATTTTTTCTATTTTATTCCTCTTCTTCCTGAGAAAGATAGATTAAAAATTGAGCTAAATAGTAAGTAGACATCACCCAAACTCCGTGGAAAGGAAGTTTGTTCGGAGTGAATTGTCCGAGTGCGATGATTGAATCGGAAATTATAAAACTGATCGCTCCTAAAATTCCAAGCCATCTGTCTCTGGAAGAAACTTCTCTCGCTGCGGATCTCCAACCCATCACACAAATTGCGGAAACGTAAACCGCGACCGGAATGGTTAACGCAGGAGCGATCCCGGGAAGAAGCCAATAAAAATAAGAAGCACCAAAAATCACATACGGGATTAATCTTAAGAAATGTACCGGATTTCCCCAAGAAAAGCTAACGGAATATGCTACCTGGGCGATCAAGAAACTACCCAAACCGAAAACAAAATATTTGTCCGGAAAAGCTAGGATAGTATCTCCTCCGAGTGAAAATACGAGACCTATCCCGAGCCAAATTCCTGCACGGGTTTTCCATCTTCCTTCTCCCACACTTAACGCGATTAAATATAGAATGGGAACAATTTTGGAAATCAAACGAACTAAAAATATGTCCGAACCTAAAAATAGAACTCCCAAATGAACAAGGGCCAAAATCGGGAATATAATATAAATCATTAAGAGCTCCTAATCTCTAAACACCCGGTGATTTGGGATTGTCTTCCAGACCAAACCGAGGAACCTGTCTTTCAAAGGCCCAAATAGGGCCTCGGAAGCTGCGATGATCTCGTTTAGCCAAAAAGATTCTACACTTTTTCTTATTTTTTCCGTTGTAGTAGGCCTTTTGATTTATTTGGACCTATTCGTAATGAATAAAAGAGCCCATAAACTCTCTCTCAGAGAGTCGGGATACTGGACTTTGTTCTGGGTAACTCTTGCAGTTAGTTTTTCTCTTTTAGTTTATATCTTTCACGAAGACCCGACGAACCCGGGACTCGCAAAACAAAAAACCCTGGAATTCTTAGCGGGATACCTTCTGGAATATTCACTTTCCGTGGATAATCTTTTTGTATTCATCATGATCTTTGGAAAGTTCAGGATACAATCCCAGTACCAGCCAATGATCCTAAAATGGGGAATCATAGGTGCATTGATCTTCAGAGCAGCGATGATCTTTTCAGGTGCGGAACTTGTTTCCAGATTCGAATGGATACTTTATATCTTCGGATTCTTACTTCTTTATTCTGCTTGGAAAATGTTCTTCCATGACGAAGAGGAAGATTTCGATCCGGAAGAAATGAAACTTTTGAAGTATGCCCGTAAAATCCTTCCGATGTCCAAAACATTCCATCCGGAAAAGTTTTTGGTAAAAGAACATGGAAAAACTCTTTTTACTTCCACATTCTTGATTTTGATCGTCGTGGAATTCAGCGATATTCTTTTCGCAATCGATTCTATCCCTGCGATATTCTCCATTACACAAGATAGTTTTATTATCTATACTTCTAACGTATTCGCGATATTAGGACTCAGATCTTTATTCTTCCTACTCGGCGGGGTAATGGAACTGTTTGTGTATTTGAAAAAAGGAGTCTCTCTACTTCTCGCATTTGTGGGAGTAAAACTTCTTCTTCCTGCGTTTTCAGGTTATGTTTTCGGAAGAGTGATCCATGTATCTATCGAGATCTCTTTGGTGGTGATCATAGGAACTCTTACACTTTCCATACTCGCTTCTATTCCTCATTATCTTAAAACGAAAAAAGAAGGAGCCTGACGGCAAATCGAATGGCATCAGAAAAACTTTTCTCCGAATTTCCACCGGTTTCCACCGAAGAATGGACGAACCTAATCCAGAAAGATTTAAAAGGTGCGGACTTCGAAAAAAAACTGGTTTGGGAAACCCAAGAAGGATTTAAGATCCAGCCGTTTTATAGAAAAGAAAATCTAAAAGGAAAGGAATGGCTCCTTTCCAATCTTCCCGGAAAATTTCCTTATCTTAGATCTACCCGTAAACTTACAAATGATTGGAGTATCCGACAAGACATCGATACTCCCGATCTAAAAACCGCAAAAGAATTAGCTGTAGAAGCAATCGGCAATGGAGTTTCTGCATTAGGTTTGGTGCTCGCAGATGTTGGTTCCGGAAGAAAAGGGATCCAAATTAAGAATGAAAAGGATCTGGCATTCTTATTGGAAGGCTTGCCTCTAAACGAAATCACTCTTCATTTTGTAGCAGAAGAAAAATCTCCCGAACTTTATTCCTGGCTTCCTAGAAACAAAACTCTTGTGGGTGGACTCGGTTACGATCCTTACAGAATTCTCGTAAGACAAGGTCATTCAGGCGGACATAGCCCGGAAACTTTAAAACCGATCCTGACAGAACTTGCAGGCAAATGGAAAAATTTCAGAGCACTTACAGTTCATTCTTCTACATTTAGAGACAGCGGTTCTACAATTGTCCAAGAGCTTGCTTATACTCTCGCACTTGGTTCCGAATACTTATTTCGTTTAGGAGAACTAGGTGTTTCTCCGGAAGTAGTAAATTCTCAGACGATTTTCCAATTTACGATCGGTCCTGATTATTTCTTAGAGATCGCAAAGTTCAGAGCGGCAAGGACTTTATGGGCAGAAATTTTCTCTTCTTATTCTTCTGATAAGGGAGAAGCTTCTCTTCCATTCATCGAAGCAGAAACCGCAAGGTATAATTACGGGATCTATGATCTTCATAATAATATTTTGAGAGGAACTACTGAGGCAATTTCTGCCGCGATCGGCGGTGCGGAAATAATCAATGTTCTTCCATTCGATCATCTATTACAACCTGCGGACTCTTTCTCTCTTAGGATCGCAAGAAATGTGCAGTTACTATTAAAGCACGAATCTTATTTGGATAAGGTGGCCGATCCTTCTTCCGGTTCCTATTATATAGAAACGATTACGGATCAAATCACCGAACAAGCTTGGAAATTATTTACTGAAGTGGAGAAGGACGGCGGATTCTTAGAATGCCTGAAATCCGGAAAGATCCAAACTTCTATCTTAGAATCCAGAAAGAAGAAGGAAGAGAATTATTCTACTCGTAAAGAGATCTTTCTTGGAACAAACCAATATCCGAATTCTAAAGATAAGATCCAAAACAAAGACCTAAATAAAAATATCAAATCTTCCGGAATTGCCTCCTCGGCAAACGAACTCAAAGTTTCAGCTCTTCCTGAATTTTTTGCAGGAGATGCAATCGAAGAGATCCGGATGAAAACGGAAGACTACGAAACTAAAAACAAAACTTCAGTAAAAGTTCTGCTTCTTCCTTTAGGCGACCTAAAGATGAAAAAGGCAAGAGCGATCTTTTCTTTGAACTTTTTAGGATGTGCAGGATTTAATGTAATCGATCCAGGAAGTTACGAAACTTCCGAAGAAGCGATTTCAGGTATCCAAAAAGAAAATCCTCAGATGCTAGTCTTTTGTAGTTCCGACGAAGAAGTAACATCGTATGTGAAGGAAATCCTTCCTAAACTAAAATCTAAGCCTCTCGTTTATGTGGCTGGTTATCCGAAAGAAATCCTTTCAGAACTGGAATCTGCAGGTGTTAACGGATTCATCCATGTTCGATCCAATCTATTAGAAACACTTTCCGATCTTCAAAAAAGGATGGGAATCCAATGAAAAGACCTACATTCTCCCCTAACAGAACTCCAGTAACAGGAGATACTAAATTCGAATCCTGGTCTAAAGAGGCCTTGGATGAATTAGGACTTTCTAAATTAGAAGAAACAATTTGGAATACTCCAGAAAAAGTCCCGGTCAAACCGGTGTACGTTCCTAAAGATGTGGAATCCTTGGAGCATCTGGACTACGCAGCAGGAATTCCTCCTTTTTTAAGAGGACCCTACTCCACAATGTATGTCCAACAACCTTGGACCATCCGTCAATACGCAGGCTTTTCCACCGCCGAAGAATCCAATGCTTTCTATCGTAGGAATTTAGCAGCAGGACAAAAAGGTCTTTCAGTTGCATTCGACTTAGCAACTCACAGAGGATATGATTCTGATCATGAAAGAGTTCTAGGAGACGTAGGAAAAGCGGGAGTGGCAATCGATTCGGTTCTGGATATGAAGATACTCTTCGACCAGATCCCTTTAGATCAGATGTCGGTTTCCATGACGATGAACGGCGCCGTTATCCCGACACTTGCTTTTTATATTGTAGCTGCTGAAGAGCAAGGTGTAAAACCGGAACAACTTTCAGGTACCATCCAAAATGATATCTTAAAAGAGTTCATGGTACGTAACACCTATATCTATCCTCCAGAACCTTCTATGAGGATTATCGCGGATATTTTCAAATATACCACTGACTTCATGCCTAAGTTCAATTCTATCTCCATCTCCGGCTATCATATGCAGGAAGCAGGAGCAACAGCGGATATAGAACTTGCCTATACTTTGGCTGACGGGTTGGAATATCTACGCACAGGTATCAAGGCTGGAATGGATGTGGACAGTTTTGCACCTCGTCTTTCCTTCTTCTGGGCGATCGGTATGAACCATTTTATGGAAATTGCTAAGATGAGAGCAGGAAGACTTCTCTGGGCAAAACTTGTTAAAACGTTTAATCCTAAGAATAACAAATCCTTAGCTCTTAGAACTCATTGCCAAACTTCCGGTTGGAGTTTAACAGAGCAGGATCCATTCAATAACGTAGGAAGAACTTGTATAGAAGCTTTGGCTGCGGCACTCGGCCACACTCAGTCTTTGCATACGAACGCACTCGACGAAGCGATCGCACTTCCCACTGACTTCTCCGCAAGGATCGCAAGAAATACCCAGATCTATATACAAGAAGAAACAAATATCCACAGAGTTGTGGATCCTTGGGGTGGTTCCTTCTATATT
Organism: Leptospira selangorensis; assembly: GCF_004769405.1. Classification (NCBI taxonomy): domain Bacteria; kingdom Pseudomonadati; phylum Spirochaetota; class Leptospiria; order Leptospirales; family Leptospiraceae; genus Leptospira; species Leptospira selangorensis. Next base: position 209,891 of record NZ_RQES01000001.1, on the reverse strand, counting down.
GAATCTTTAACTTCTCAGCTCGCTGAAAGAGCTTGGGAATTGATCCAAGAAGTGGAACAACTAGGTGGTATTGCAAAAGCAATCGAGACCGGAATTCCTAAAATGAGGATAGAAGAAGCCGCTGCACGTAAACAAGCAAGGATCGACTCGGGCAGAGATGTGATCGTAGGTATCAATCGTTATCGCCCTTCTAAAGAAAATCCTTTGGATATTCTGGATATCGATAATACTGCGGTGAGAGAATCACAAATCCGCAGACTAAACGAACTTAAAAAGAACCGTAATAACGCAGCGGTTACAGCTGCATTGGACGCAATCACCGAATCCGCAAAAACAGGAACCGGAAACCTGCTTGCACTTGCCGTAGATGCGGCTAGAAAAAGAGCAACTCTTGGCGAGATCTCTTTCGCTATGGAGAAAATATTCGGCAGATATAAATCCGTCACTCATATGATCAAAGGAGTGTACTCGGAGGAAATCATGGATGATCCGGATTTCAAAAAGGCAAAAGAACTCTCCGCAAAATTCGCAAAGTTAGAAGGAAGACAACCTAGGATCATGGTCGCCAAGATGGGACAGGACGGACATGATAGAGGTGCAAAAGTAATTTCCACAAGTTTTGCGGATATGGGATTCGACGTCGATATAGGTCCTCTATTCCAAACTCCTGGAGAAGCAGCAAAACAAGCCATCGAAAACGACGTGCATGTTCTTGGAGTTTCAAGCCTTGCTGCAGGTCATAAAACTTTAGTTCCTCAGGTGATCCAAGAACTCAAAAAACTAGGAAGAGAAGATATCCTAGTCATCGCAGGTGGAGTGATCCCTCAGCAGGATTATGATTTCTTGTATAAGTCCGGAGTGAATGGTATTTTCGGACCTGGAACAAAGATCTCCAAAGCAGGTGCAGAGATCCTAGAACTTCTGATCAAGAGTGTAGAAGGCTAATCTTATTATGCCCGAGACCGAGGGAAAAGAAGAGGCCCAAATCCGAGGCTCTATCAAGAAGAAGAGCCTTCCGGATGCGGAAACTTTTTCCCAAGGAATTCTCTCTGGAGATATAGTTTTATTAAGTAGAGCGATCACTTTAGTAGAAAGTACCCTCCCTTCTCACCAAGAACTTGCGGAAGCTATATTAGAAAAATGTTTACCTCATTCCGGCAAAAGTATCCGGGTGGGGATTACCGGGATCCCGGGTGTAGGTAAAAGTACATTTATAGAATCTTTCGGAAATCATCTGATTGAACAAGGTAGAAAGATCGCAGTACTTGCAGTAGATCCCACATCACAATTATCTAAAGGATCCATTTTGGGAGACAAGACCAGAATGGAAATTCTCTCCCGTAAAAAAGAAGCATTCATCCGCCCTTCTCCTTCCGGAGATTCCTTAGGTGGAGTTGCACGTAAAACTAGAGAAACAATTTTTCTTTGCGAGGCGGCAGGCTTTGATACTATCCTTGTAGAAACTGTTGGAGTTGGACAATCGGAAACCGCAGTCAATTCCATGGTGGATATATTCCTTCTTCTTTTAATAGCCGGAGCAGGAGATGAATTGCAAGGGATCAAACGTGGGATTATGGAAATGGCGGACCTAATCGCGATCACAAAAGCGGATGGAGAAAATACCGCTAGAGCAAATCGTGCAAAAGCAGAAACAATTTCCGCAGTCCATTTTCTGCCTTCTCATGAATCAGGAATGAAAACCGAAGTTAGAACATGCTCGGCAGTTACTGGAGAAGGTATCTCCGAGATCTGGACTGAAATTTTAGACTTTATACAAGCTATCAAAGACAAAGGTTACTTAGATAAAAAAAGAAAAGAACAAGCCAAACATTGGTTACATGAATCAGTTCAATCCATGTTATTAGATGATTTCTTTTCTAAGTTAGGAAATGATTTCCATAAGGCGGAAGAACTTGTAACCCAAGGACTGGCAGGTTCTTACCAAACTGCTCGTAAACTTGTGAAGTATTATAAGAACGAAGATAGCCAAATTTAAACATTCAACGAAACCAAAGAATCACGGTTTTGTAATATATTCTCCTTCTTAAACTATATTTGTCCCGACCACATCATAGTGATTCCGGTTCCGAATGGAATTTTTTTTCTTGGAAAATATGTCTTTTGGGAGATTGATGGTGGATACAAAAGATTGAACCTCAATCGCGAAACGTCTCCTGTTTTAGCAAGAAATTGACCTAGACCGGAGTCGGTATTGGAAAAGGAAAAAATATGAAATCTCGCATTTCCGGACTAGTCTTGTCTCTTCTGTTAGCCGCTTCTATCATCTCTTGTGCTACTTCTAGCGCTGGACTTGCAACTAGCACTGTTCCGGTTGCTGATAAAAAGTATAAAGTGATCTCTCCGGTTGAAGGAACAAAATACTGGTATACCTTTGATATCGCAATCATTGGAATTCCTCTAGGAGAACCTCCTATTGATCGACTATTGGAAGAATTGACTAAGGAAAAAGAGGCAGATGCTCTAATCAATGTCCGCTATTGGACAGACAAATCCATCTTTGTATTCTTAACTGTAAACCGTCTTCATATCTCTGCAGAAGCGATCAAATTCGAAGACGAGATCCCGGATCCTAGAAAGAAAACCCGTTAATTCTAAAACGACATGATTCTTCTCAGATCTATCATTCTGTTTTGTTTTTTATTTTTTACGATGTACTCATGCTCAGGTTCTTTTAATAGAGCAGATGTGGGCGGCAGAGTAACGAGTACTCAGCTCATTGACTCTGCTAGTATCATTCGTTCCAAAGATTATATGGAATTAGGGGTTTCTAGCGGAGAAAGTTCCGTTTTCTTTTTATTCGGACTCATCCCTGTTACCAATCCATTAAATATGGATTATGCACTTAGCGAAGCGGTTCAAAAGATCCCGGGAGGGAAAAGTTTGATCAAGGTAAAATACTGGCAGGAGACTCACCTATTTTTCCCAGTCGGTACAATCAGTGTCCTAAAAGTAAAAGGTACTGTGATCGGATCTCCTTCTCCTGTAACTCCGAACGAGGCGGGTAAAAGATGAAAACCCGTGTATTCGCTTTCAGTTTCTTTTGTATTCTATTGGTAGATTGTGTTCGGGAAGATACTGTTCCTCAGGGAGATGCAAACAGCCAAATTTATGCTGCAGCAGAATTTCTTTCCAAAAAATGCGGAGATCCTATTCCGCCACATTTTCCAGTTGCGATTGGAGATGTACAAAAAAGGAATCTAGATCTTTGTAGTATCGCGATCACAAAAGCGGACTGCCCTTTCATATCCTATCCGGCAGTCTGTCTTTGGATCTATTATGATAAACCTGCGGGAGAGATCCCTTGGTATTTGAATTTTAAAGATGTATTTGTGGATCCTAAATTGCCATGAAGTTAAAAAAAGTCCTGATCAAAATCGCTTTTCTCGCGGCAATCGCTCCGTTGGATTTATTTGCAGAAGTAACTTTTAAAGCCAGGTTATTCTCGAGACAAAAAAACCAAGGAGAGGCTAAAACACAGGTTTTACTTTTCGAAACCAAAAAGATCTATAGAACAGATGCAGAAGGTTATTTCGATGCTGTAGTACCTTCTCCAGGAATTTATACATTCCGTATCTTAAAAGTAGAAGATATGCAGGATATCAAAGGTAACGTCGAAACTTCCGGCCAAACAGTTACTCTTTATACGGATGGAGGTTCTGATGCATCTGTAGGATCTCCTAAAGCAAAGGTCCCTAAGGGTACGATCACAGTTGCTGCAGAAAGAGATAAACCTATTCTTTCCAGAACCACGATCAAATACGAAGAGATCAAGAGGATGCCTGGAACCTTTGGAGAACCATTACGTGCATTGGAAACAATTCCAGGAGTGGTTCCTTCTGCAGCATTCGGTGGTGGAGCAAACAACTACGTGATCCGGGGTTCCGATCCGAACTCGAACTTATATTTAGTGGATGATCTTCCTATACTTTATCCATTCCACTTTGATGGATTGAGCGCCGTAGTAAACGCAAACCTGATCAAGTCCATTGACGTTTATACGGGTGTATTCCCAGCAAACTTCAATAACGCGTTGGGCGGGGTCATTCATATCGATACAGTGGATAAGGTGGATAAATCTCAGAAGAATCTGATCATCTCCGCTTGGTCCAGTAGTATCAGTTATATGAGCCCTACTTTCGGTGGGAAAGGTTATTTGATCGCTTCCGCTCGCGTAGGGTATTTGGATAGATTTGTGCAGGGTCTGACTTCTGCTTTGGGCGCAGATTTTCCGGAAGGTTTAAGACTTCCAAGATTCGTAGACTCTCAGGTTAAGTTTGTTCATAATTTTAACGAACATCACCAAGTATCTTTTCACTCCTTCTATTCTAAAGATGATTTTGCAGCCAACCTTCCTGCTAAATACCAGAATGATCCTGCAAATGATTCTACTGCTGCATTTGCAGGAGCAAGTATTTCCTCAGGGCAGGGATTTAGGACCCAGGCATTACGCTATACTTGGAAACCGATAGATACATTCTCCAATCGTGTAACACTGATCAGTTATGATCCATTCACCGACTTTAACGTATCTTTTGGTTCTATCCAAGGAAAGAATAGAGCAAGCGGTGCGTATAACGGTATACGCCAGGATGCTTTCTGGGATCCGAGCAAATATTTTACAGCTGAGTTCGGAACAGAATATAGATTATTAAATTATTATTCTACTGGTTCCAGTATCATACAATCAGACCCGAACAATTTAAGTCCGAACCCTTATGATACTCAGAGCCCTGATTTCACTACTATCCCTACGAATATCACCGCAAAGGGAGCTTACTATAACGGTTATCTAACCACCAAGATCCGTTTAGGAAATTTACATATAGAACCGGGAGCACGTTACGATTATATTCCGTATGTAAATAATAGTGCATTCGGTCCTAGAGCTCAGGCATCTTATAAGTTTGAAGGTATAGGAAAAGGAACTACTATCTTTGGAGGTGGGGGTAATTTCTTCCGCTTCCCTCTGGACACTAGATTTAATAAGGATAGTGGAAACCCTCATTTGGATTTCGAAAAGGTATTCAAGTACGGTGGGGGGATAGAACAATTATTAGAAGGTGATTATCAGATCAAAGGAGAGATCTTTAAACAAGAATACTCCAGCTTGATCGTGGATGACCCTTATATCACCGAGCCTATCGGAACAAATCCGGATCCATATTCTAGGATCGCTCAACCTTTTATCGCAAACAAAAAGTTGAACTACTCCAATAGTGGAACCGGTTGGTCCAGAGGTTACGAATTAGTACTTCGTAAGAACTCACGCCCAGGCACAAGGAACTGGTTTGGTTGGATTACCTACACTTGGTCCCAAACATTCAGAAATAATAATATATTCACCCCTGACCCGGGCTCCGCTCCTTTAAACGCTCAAGAGACCCAAATCGCCGCAGAGTTTTATAAGAATTCTAAAGAGACATTATACGACTATGATAGGACCCATGTGATCAATATGGTCTTTGGCTGGAGATGGAGCCAAGAGTGGCAGTTCGGGGCCAGATGGTCCTACCTGACAAGTAGGCCGTTTACTCCTATTGTAGGGGATGACGGGGGAAGGTTCAGTAACCCGGCAAACGGCCAAACCTATTGGGTGCCTCAATACGCTAATAACCCGGCCCTTGGAGAATATATCAATAGTCGAAGATTAAAGCCTTATCATCGACTTGACATCCGTTTCGATAGATTTTTCAATTATGAATGGGGGTATGTAAATACCTTCCTGGAGATAGTAAACGTATACCTAAGAGAGAACGTGGGTGGAGAAGATTTCGATAATACGAAACCTTATTCCAAAACGAACCCAAGCCCTAGCCCGACATTTGGAACAATTCCTTTGCCAGGCGGTGTGATCATTCCATTCTTTAACGTAGGTATCGAGGTTAAGTTCTAATGCAGGTCCGGAGTTTAGGAAAAGTATATACACATTGGTTCGGATTATTCTCCGCCCTAGTTGTATTCTCATACTGTTCTCAATATTCTCCGGAGGCCACTAACGAAAGCACGCTCGTCCTACAATCTCTCTTAAATTATTCCGCAAATCCGTCTGCAGCTTGTAAGTCTTCCATGCAAGAAGCGGAAGATTGTTTAACAACTTCCCAAGATTTAAAAGGAATTGGAGAGACTGAAATTTCCGGATTATTCTCCGGAGGAACTGCTAAGAATTATGAATCGTATTGTAGTCAATTATTGACCCAACAACAGATGTCTGGATTAAATTCCAAAGTCCAAGAATGTATTTTTAATTGTAACGAAGCCTATTGGTCCAGGGTCGGATCTGAAAACGATTGCAGCGGAGAAGGTTCCGAAATCATTTCTAATTCCGGGATTGAAACCCTCGGCTGTGTTAGAAATTGCAAAGAACTTTATTCGCCAGAACCAGAACTTTAAGTCCGAAATTTCGGAACAAAAACAGAATGACTGGGATCGTATCAGACAAAAAAACAGAAATTAAGAAGGAACTATAAAATGAGTTTTGAAATTGCTATCGGGTACATGGAAACGGCGATCTTTGTGATCATGGCGATCGCGAGTGTTCTTGCAGTAGCCGTTGTAGTAGAAAGAGCGATCATATTCGTTAAAAATACGAAAGACTCCGCCTTCGTATTACCTGAAATCATCCAAACCGCAAGAAAGGGAGACCTTTCCGGAGCTCCTAAATTTTCAGAAAATTATCCGGAGAATGTTTACGCAAGATTTGCGGACTTCTCCTCCGAACATTCCAAAGGTGGAAAAGAAAGCCTGGGCGAATTGATGGAAGGAAAAATGATCGGAGAAAGAGTCGGTTTCGAAACAAGACTTTCTATTCTTAATACATTAGGAAACAACGCTCCATTTATCGGACTATTAGGAACAGTATTCGGAGTAATCAGCGCATTCTATAAATTAGGAACACTGGGGAACGCAGCGGGAGAAGTGGTAATGAGAACAATTTCACAAGCCCTACTCGCAACTGCAGTCGGTCTTGCTGTCGCGATCCCGGTAGTAATGGCGAATAACTACTTCACTAGAAAATTGAAAATCATCCAATCCAATCTGGAAATTCTTTCCAAAGAATTTTTAGCAAGCCTGTCTCGGAAAGGTTAAACCGAGGATTTCTAGAAAGGAGAATTTATGGCAGGTCAAAGTTCTTCCGGAGACGGAGAAGAAATCGGCAGTATTAATATTACTCCGATGGTGGACGTAATTTTGGTTCTTTTGGTGATCTTTATGGTTACCGCGAACTTCTTAAAAAAAGAATCCATCAATATCAATCTTCCTAAAGCGGACGCGGTGGATGCAAATCTTGCCAAAACCGTTCAGGTGGCAATGTCCAAAGATGGAAAGATATTTTTAGAAGGAAGTGAGACTGATATTGAAAGATTGGAAGCTCATTTAAAGAGAGAATCCGCGTATCGCGTTAATATGAGGATCACCCTTTCTGCTGATGCTTCCATCCCATACGGCAAAATTGCAGAAACGATGGGAAAGATCAAAAAAGCAGGCGTGCATCAAATCGCATTATCTGTAAAAAGGTAAACTAGATCGATGAATCCGACTCTGGAAAAAGTAAAGACTGATGTAATCCAAAAACTCAAAGAACTTTCTCTTTGGGAGATTTGTGTTTACGGATCACTTGCTTTTCACCTATTTTTATTCTTAACTTATTACTACATCACTCACAAAGAAAAGGAATTCGTGGATTCCGAACAATTGGAGATGAATGTAGAAGTTGATATCCAAGATATTCCTCCCGAATTGCTCGGAGGAGAAACTTCTCCAACTCATAAAGATCCGAACGAATGGGTAGAAGGTGCCAACGAAGAAGGAAAAGATCCAGACCCGAACGATATCAAAGAGAACGATATTAGCGGAGAAGGTACGGATAAAGACGGATTCTTATTCGCTTTTTATGGAGACAAGGCCCCTACTCCGATCATTGATTTTTCTTTGAGAGATTATTTTCCGGAGAATGCAAGAGCACAAGGTATCTCGGACGCAATGATCTATTTGGAAGTACAAGTAGATGAAAAAGGAAATTTGATCAATGCAAAGGTGATCAAGTCTTCTGTCCGTGGATACGGTTTCGAAGATGCTGCAGTTAAGGTTATTCGATTGGCTCGTTGGAGCCCAGGTTACGCAAAAGGAAGACCCACTCGTATGAATCATAGGGTCCCAGTCCATTTCGAACTGGACGATAACTAATCCCGACGATCTAAACCGCCTAAATATTTCCATATTTTACACAAAGGAAATATTTTTCTGAATAAGATTCCTTATATATTCAAAGCTATATTCTAAGAATATGGCTGCGGATTTCCGCTTAGTTTTCGTCCATTGTAACTAGAGATGGAATCCGGGGCCTGGAAATTTTTTATGACTGGTGTAATTGCCAGTCTGATCATCGTGTTCTTCTTTTCTCATTCCGATCCTGGAATGATCCAAGCGGAGAAAGACGTCCCGGAAGAAACAGTAATCCTTACGGATAAACAAGAGAATATTCCCCTAAAGTCCGTTTTCTCAGGCAAACAAACCTTCTTATATTTCGGATTTTTAGACTCTTCTAAAAACAATTTGGATGAAGTGGAGATATTCCTAAACTGGTTCGATAAATCGGCACCTATTGATTCTCAATTTGTATTTATCAGTTTAACTCCGGAAAAAGACGGATACAAAGATCTAAAAGATAGATTCGGCAAACTAAGTGAGAAGGTAATTTTGCTCAAACCTGCTAACTCAAGTGCCGCATTGGAACTAGCCAGATCATTCGGAGTCCAAGCATATATCCAGCCTGATAGTGGAGATATGAAATATAAGACTGCACTCATCTGGGTGGATGATTCTCCTAAGATCAGAGGTATCTTTCCTAAAATTCCTGAAAAACCGGATTCGATAGATTTGCCTTCCTTGCTCGTCCGAGCGAAATAAGTTCCCGAACTCGTTAAAAATATCATTTCCCATAAATTATTTTCCAAAGGAAAATTCTTGAAAAAGGTCCCGGTTACGAAGTAGAGTGGAAAGCCGCGTTAACAAATTGTTTCCGGAGTTATTCCAAATGCAAAAACGTTTCGTATCGGTCCTATTTGTACTGATTCTATTATTTTTCTCACCGATTTCGGCATTAACACCACCACCCAGTCTGGAATCTCAGGTGAATTCTTCTAACTTTATCGCTTTGGCGAAACTTTCCAATGTGAAAGAAAGTAAGATCTCCTCTAATTCCATTTCCGTTACGGCAAATGTGGAAATTTTAAAATCCTTAAAGGGCGGGAAGGAACTCCCACAAAAATTCGATATCGCCTTCTTAATATTTCCCGAACTATTCGGGAAATGGCTTAAAGCTGCTCCTCAAGAAGGGGACTATATACTTTTTTTAATTAAGAAAAAAGTAAAGGATAGCAAAGGAGTTGAATCCGAAGTGATCAGCCTGTATGAACCGCATCCTTACGCATTCCGTGAATACAACAAACAACTAGAAGAAAATATTTTATCTTTAACTAAGAACTAAAGGACAAATAGATGAAACTGAATTTACGTTTATTATCCGCTCTACTACTTTTACTCTCCTCCGCCGGGTTATTCTCCCAGACTCCTCCTGGCCTGGGAATGAAACAAGAACCTGCGGAACTTTTAGCATCTTTTAAAGAAGCTAATCCGAATAGGATCTCTCACAGAGGACTTTCTTCTTCCGTGGATTTATCCCAGTATATGCCTCCCGTGGGTGACCAAGGACAACAGAGTTCTTGCGTGGCTTGGTCCACTGCCTATGCTACCAAATCTTTCCAAGAATATATGGAAAGAAAGGACAGAGGTTGGAAGCTAAGCGATTCTTCCGGAAGTCCGAACTACTCCAATATTTTTTCACCTGCGTTTATTTATAATCAGATCAATGGCGGAAGAGACAACGGTTCTTTGATCTCAGATGCAATGCGTATAGTTGTGGAAAAAGGGGCGGCTCCTTGGTCTTCCATGCCTTATAACGAAAGAGACTATCTAACACGCCCTCCTCAAGACGCTTTTAATACGGCTTCTTCCTATAAAGCAAAAGAATTCTTAAGGATCAGACAAACGGATCCGAATGAATTGAAAAACCAACTCGCTTTAGGAAGACCTGTTGTCGCCGGTATCATAGTTTACGAAAACTTTATGAATTTAAAAGGAAAAGAAATTTATAAAGAAGGAGTAGGCAAAACATACGGAGGACATGCGATTGCGATCGTAGGTTATGATGATTCCAAGGGAGCATTCAAGTTCATCAACTCTTGGTCCACTCAATGGGGAGATAATGGTTACGGCTATATCGATTATAGATGGTTCACTAAGGTTTGCCAATCCGCTTTCGTTCTTGTGGATGATGTTGCACCTGCAACCACCACAAACACTACGACTACTACACCTTCAACAGATGTAAAACCGGTTCCACCTGAAAAAGTAAAACCAATAGCTCCGAAAGAGATTGCGGCTACCCAAGGTTCTTTTTCGGACAAAGTACTTTTGACTTGGGCATCCGTTCCACTTGCGATTGGATACGAAATCCACAGAAAGGGTCCGGGAGATTCTTCTTTTTCTAAGGTGGGACTTTCTCAAACGAATGGATTCACGGATGATGGAGTCCAAAAGGATATCGCTTATTCTTATAAGGTCGCTACCTTAACCGATACTGACTCTTCCGATCTATCCGATGGAGAAGCGATCGGTTATGCAAAAACGGAAGAAGCTAAAGCTCCTCCTAAAGTTGTAGGAGTCAAAGCAAGCCAAGGTCAGTTCCCAAATAAGATCGATCTAGTTTGGGAATCCATCAGCGGAGTTTCCGATTACTACGTATATAAGTGGAACTCCAACCAGAAAAAATATCTCTCCGTTGGAAGAGTAAAAAATACAAACTACACTGATAATGCTGCCGCTAAAAACGGAGTGACTGAGTTTTATGTGATCGCCGGCATTAGTAATGGTAAAACCGGAGATGCTTCCGACGCAGTTTCAGGATTTACTATGAAAGCAGAGGCGAAACCTTCTAAACCTTTCGGGCTTACCGCCACAAAAGGATTATATAATAGTAAAATAGAAGTACAATGGCAGAAGGTTTCAGGTGCTTCTAAATATCTGGTCTATCGTTACGATGTGAGCGGATTATTCGGAGGAGGCGCTTGGTCAAAAATTGGAGAAGAAGCAAAAGAGGCTTTCATTGACGAAAAACTCAATGGCCAGTATGCATTCTATGCTGTTGCGGCAGTGAATAAGGACGGACAATCCGGACCATTCTCCGATTACGCTTACGGATACATAGATCCGAACAAACATAGAGCTACAAAACTTCCTACCCCTGCAAATTTTAAAGGAACACTCGATTCCAAAACTGGAAAAATTTCCCTGAAATGGGACTCCGTAAAGGGAGCCAACGAATACTATGTATATCGTAAAAAAAGAGGAGCTTCTTCTTGGGATTTCGTTTCCGGAACAAATGAGAAGACTACAAACTTCACTGCAGATGTTCCTGAAAAAGAAATTTTGTATCTATACTCGGTAACTTCCAAAACGGATTTGGGAGGAGAAAGTGATAAGGCCACTCCGGTCTCTGCGGTTCTTTCCCAAGCAAAGCCTGCAAAGGTAATGCGCTCCTTCGGTGGAGACTCTAGTTTAGAAAAATTTAAAGGACCTTGGACCGCGATGTCTTGGGACGGTTCCAAAGGTGTGAACCAAGTTCTTCTCGAAATTGAAAGCCAAGACAATGTAAACTATGTGGTGAAGTTCAATAAGCAGAAAATTTTCGAAGGAAGATATGTGGAGAATAGCCCGATCATCGACAAGGAAGGTAAGTTCCGAATTGAGATCGAAAATGCGGGAGATGCTCTGCAGGTAACTCTGAAAGATAACGGGATTATCAACCAGAAGGCAACTTTGAACTTCTTGAAGGAATAGCGATCAGTGGTATGCGTGTAGGAACTCCTACACGCGAAATCGAGAAAAGATCAGCTTGATCAACTATCGATTTTGTGATATGGAGGATTTTGTTGAAGCGGGTACCGCCGGCCAGCCCCCACCCAGAACAAGGGTGGGGAAACCTCGTCCCCTGTTGGAATTCCTACAATTAAAACAGATCTACTTCTTTAGCTAGAACGAAAATATTCCCGACTTCTTTTAATCTTTGGGTAAGCTCGGGAGAACTCAAAACCTTAGTGACCGCGGTCTCAGGAAGTTTTTGCATTTCTTTAAAACGTTCTTGGTAATCTTGGATCCAGATCTTTTTACAGAATAGATTGGCTTGGAAATAATACACTTGGTGAGTGATTAGGAAGTTTAAGGAATCAATATCTTCTAATGCTTCCGCAGTGATGATAGCTTCTCTGTTATCCGAAAGTCTTCTGCAATAATCTATGAATGCGAGGTTGTCCAAGAACTTAGTTAAATCTTGGTCTGCTTTAAATTTGAAACTAATCGGATCCAGTTTAAATTCTTTGATCATCTCCCCTAAGTCTAAAACAACTTGGTGACTTTGGCTTTTTACACCGAAGTCGTCCGCAGCGAAACTGATCCCGAAATTCCAGAACCTTCTACAAACGGATTTGAGAGTTGCCTCCCCTTCTTCGTAAGGTTTTTCGATCAATTCCATACGAACATTTTGAGGGTTTAGGTTTTGTTTCAGAAGAAGTTCATGAAAACGTGTAACCTTCTCATCCGTATCGAATGTATCGATTAAAGTTTGAGGAGAAATATTGAATTTCAGAAGACCGGGAGAACCATTGCAGGACATGATCAGCTTCTCTAAGATCAGAAGTTCTATCCTGTTAAGATCCTGATCGTGAGGAATGTCTCGGATAAGATCCGCGTAACCTGCGTATGCCTCTCCGCCCACGAAAACTTCTCCACCTTTCATGGAGAATGTATGGTCCCTATGATTATAATGAATGATCGGCTGGATAACCGCGTCAGCACGTTCACTTGCGAAATAATCGTTTACACGATTTAGATAAGTCCAACTCCAACGAACCAAATTATCTTTCAGATTTTTTAAAGAAGAAGTTTCCAGCTCTCTGAAGATCTCTTCTACGTAGGAAATAAAATTACACTGAGTTCTTCCGATCCCGAAATCAAAATTAAGAGCTCCGGTTCGGATTGCTTGGTCATGGAATCTTCCCATGGCTGCATCAAAATTGGCAAGACTGACAGGCCCTGAATTGTCTAAAGGTGCTACTCCTATCAGTAGGTTCTTTTTATCACCATAGGCATAATAACGAAATAGTTCTCGGTGAGAAGGCTCTATATCAGAGATTCTCTGAGGGATCAATTGTATGAATTCAACTAAGGAAACTGTGGAAATATTTTGAAATCTGAGGAGGAAGATTGGCTTTCCTCGGTTTTCATTGATGAATACTGTCTTAAATTGTTCTAGATCCCCCATATCGAAGGATCTTAATTTTAAGTTATAAGCATCGGTCATTTCGTTTGCGACATTAATCGGCATAGGGTGGGCTTATAAACTCAAAAGCCCGTGGACTGGATTTTAAACGACTGTTGTTTTATGTAAAGCGGAAACGTAAACTATCGTTCGAGATTCGGTCCACACCTAATTCGGACAATTTTCTTTGTCCTGGTCCGGGGTTTATCAATATAACATCTCCTTCTATAATTACTTTCTTATCAAACAAAATATCTCCTTCTACTTTCAAGGAGGTGCAGCGCACTAAAGAAGGAATGGCTTGTAAACGATCAGTAAAATCTCTTACTTTCTTATAATATGTTTCATCTAAGGAGATAACTAATTCTCCGAGTCCTGACTTCTTTCTTTCTTCCGACATAGTCACTGAGAAATCCGGATTTAAAGAATATGCATCAGAACGTCTGACTAGATAGTCTTCACATTTTTTTACGGGAGCAAAACGATCTCTTGGAATGATGAGACCTTTTGTATTGGAGAAGTTTTGGATGGCAGATCCCATCGCGGTCTCTAACTGTAGGACCTCCTTACCTTCTACCTTTTTAGGATTTACGATCAATGATAGTTTGAAAGAACCTTCGAGTAATTTTTCTTTTAATACATCTAATCTGATCCATAGATTATTAGTGGAGAATGTTCTAAATTTACCCAGGCCCTCGAACTCATGCATATGATCGGAAGGCACCTGCGCGGTCTCTAATAATTGTAAGTTTTTCTTTTCGCCGCCTACAACCCTTCTAAAAATCGCTCCACCTTTTTTATCAGCGAGTGTTTTAGGAGTCATCTCCATGCAGAAGTCCAGATTTTCTTTCAGAATATATTCTAATATTCCAGGATGAACAGTCGCACCTAGATTGTCTCCGTTAGAAACGAATGCTACCTTGTATCCATTTTCTAAAAGCCGATCTAATAGTCCTGTTTCTAAAAGTGTGAACCAAATATCTCCATGGCCCGGAGGACACCATTCTTCCGAATTTCCTTTAGAAATTTCCAAAGGTTTCAGTTCCGGAACGACTAGTCTTGGTACCTTATGTTGTAAGAAACTTGTAGGATAATTTTGAGAAAATTTGATCTTTTTAAGTTCAGCTTGGCTTTCATCTTGGGTGCTGAAACTATCCATCAGAATGAGTGGAACTTCTAAATTATATTTTTGTCGAATGTATTCAATCTGCTTGCAAACTATTTCTAAGAAGCTCATTCCATCCTTGATCTCTATCAAGGATTTCGGTCCGGAAAGCCCCATGCTAGTCCCAAGGCCTCCGTTCAATTTAATTACTACTAATTCTTTTAAAAATTTAGGATCACCTGGATATTCCGATTCTATCTTTTCTAAAGAGATTTCGTCTTTGTTGGAATCTAGGTCCCCTACTTCTTCCCATTTTACGATCCCGGTTTCACCATTTCGAACTTCTTGGATCTTGGAAATAAAATCGGAAATAAACTCTTGAGAGAGTCCTTCTCCCAACATTTTTTCTCTGACTAATTTTTCAGATTCTGCAATCATCGGATCCATCTTATAATTCCTTTCGCATCGTACATTTCGTCAAACTCACCCAATTCAATTGTATATTTTTCGTCTTTAGAAGAAGGATCATAGATCAGTTTTAATTTTACTTCCCTTCCGTTATCATCCTTTTTTACAGGTTTCTCATTTTGCTCAGCATACAGAGGAAGGAACACGGAATAAGAATAAATGTACACAGATCTTTTAGAATTTTTTCTATAATACAAGACCCCTTTTTCGGCAAGATCTCGTTTTAGGATCTTCGTATAAGGCACCGGAAAAGTCTTATTCCAAGTGGTAAGGAGTGTCTTGTCCATGTCGGAATGTTTAGGCACCTCCGAATACAAATTGGTTACGGAAAAAAGAAAAATGCCTAATAACAGGAAACGAAAGATTTCTTTCATAAACTTACAGACAGATTAAGAACCAGTAAGTATTCTTCAAGTAATTACTTATTTAACGGATTCCTTATATTTGGAATAGGTCTCGTTATCCGAATCAAACACGATATCCGCAGTGGCACAGATCACTCCGCCCAGCGAAACGATCCTGATATTCAGTAAAAATTCCTGATCTTGGAAAACCAACTGACCCAAAGCTAAATATTCCGCTCCGGCAAGTTTACCTATAGAAACAATCTGATCATTTAGCACTAACCCGCTTGCTTGAAAATCCTGCTCTCCTATGACACGATTTAATCTATCTCTTTCCAATAATTGGAATGTTTTAGGATCGAATAATTCTTTTCCGAGTCTATCAGTGACTAGTCTTCCTAACTGAGAATTAGTGCCGTCTTCGTTGATTATATTCATTATAGCAAGTCTTGCAGGAAGTTTCCCACCTTGCGCTTTGAGAGAAGACAAAAATTGGTATCTAAGTTCGGAGGCTATAGTTGCGACTCCCGCATTCGGATCTTTCGCCTTCTTTTTAACTTCTCCCGAAGAAACGCAGGAGCCTAATAATATTATAACTGTAAATAGGAAGATCCGAATTTTCATTTTCCCGCCTATATTAAAAATATTTAACTAATGTAACTTGGTTTCCGGTGCTATTAAATTTCACCAGATCGAATGTTGCTAAAGTAAGTGTAAGTCCTCTTCCATGAGTGATCCCTTCCGAATTCAGTTTTTCCATACTACTTTTTTGCAATCTAGCATGGTTGAATCCTTTTCCTTCGTCGGTGATCCTGATACCTATCCTGTCTCTGGAAAGAGAATATTCCACTTTTACTTTTTTGGATTTATAATAAGGGTCTTTTTGCCTTTCCTGAACGAATCTGAAATAATTTCCTTCCGACATTGCCCTGGTTTTTTCTTCAAAACTGATGTTTAGATTCCCATGTTCAATCGCATTGATGATCATCTCTCTAAGACAATTTCTCATCGCAGTAATCGAGCTTGGGTCCACAAATCTGTATAAATTTGCAGTCATTCTTTGGCTTAAAAGTTCTGCGTTTTGCAGATAATTATTCGCGGTGTAAACTGTTTTCTCGTCATCCACATACCGAGACATTAAGTCTTGGTCAGGCTCGAACGCTCTTCCCAAAATTTCTCTTTGACCCTCATATTCCAAGATCTGGAATTGGACCTGCAACTCTTTAGGTTCTCTTAAATATTTTTGTAGGAATTCCCCTAAGAATCGAACAGGTTTTCCTTCAGATGCAAGTTCTTCCAATTTTTCTAATACATATAGTTTCTTGTATGCGTCTTGTAATTCTCCCGCCTTATAGATCAGCTCCATAAAGTTTTTGCCGATCACTTCTTGCGGTTTGAATCCTATATGTTTTGAGACCGATCTGTTCGCTGCGAGAATATTCCAGTTTTGGTCTAGGGAAAATAGGAAGTCCTCTTCTACTTCGAATAAACTTCTGTATTTTGCTTCCGACTCTTCTGCGTAGTTCCGGATATTTCCGAGTTCTTCTACTCTTTGTTTTAATTGATCGGATAATCTTTTGATCCTATCAGCGAGCCCCAAGGATAGAAGGCTTACTTCCATCACGGAACCTACTTGTATTCCCCACAAAGTGAAAAAATTATTCGGAAGTATCCCGAAAGATTTTAGGCCGAATAAAAAGCTGAAGAATAAAAAGGAAGACCAAGCGAATAAGAAGTATTTTGCCTCTCTTCTCCCTGCGAGCAAACATTGGATCCCGTTGGAAATTAAAAATCCTAATGTAAAGAACATTAGAACTAAACTGCTCATGATCGCAGTTCTATATTCCCAAATGAATAATGTGGAGATCATTCCCGCAAAACTGAGAGCAAAAAGTAGATAATACAATTTGGAGGTTTTAGGAGTATATTCAGGAGCATTCAAAAAGGATCTACTGAATGCTCCTGCAGTCAAGATCACCGAAAAAATGGAAAACGGCAGACTGTAATTCGCCCACAAAACGGAACTTCTCCACAAATATTGGAAAGAGAGTCCGTTCAATGTAAACTGAAAGAGTATATAAGTTAATATATAAATAACATAATATAGATAACTTTTATCTTTGGTGGAAAATAACAGAAATAGATTATAAACCACCATGATCAACATGGAGCCGTAATACAACCCGAGCGCGAGCTGTTCTGTGGATGTATGTTCTATAAATTCATTTTTGGAAAATGCCAAAAAAGGTAGCAGAACAGAACTAGAACTTGCGATCCTAAAATAGATCTCTCTTTTGGAACCGGGCTCATCCGAAAAAGGATAAGCAAAATTTCTATGATCAATAGGACGAGTGCCGAATTCCCTTAGATCTCCTGAATGATTGACCGCGGAATCGGAGGCTCTCCCTGCATAAAGATCCACAAAATCTAAAAGGGCATAATCTATTTCTAAGATCCAATCTACAAGTTTTTCGGTTTGGTTCTCCGTGCGAAGACGAACCCAGATCGCAGATTTAGAATATCCTAAACTGTTTTGGAAAATTTTCTCCGACCCACCTTGGTCGAATATTTTTAATACTTCTTTGAAAGACTTTTTACCGGTCTCGTCTTGGTAAACGGAAAGATAAGGAAGAAGAGAAGAGCCATCCATCTTCTCTTCCAAGAAGAATCGGTCTTTTTTTTCATAGACCGGACCTTCTCCCCAAATTGGAAAAGAGAAGATCATCAAAAGAAAACTAGAGAAGATTATAGATCGAGTCTTGATTTCCTTTCGCATGGGCTACAAATCGTATGCAAATTTTAGAAAAAAGCGCCTACAAATTTTAACATTTTATCAAAAATCTGTTTAGACACTATAAATGTTCCGATGCTGCTTCCGATCTGAGGGAGCATAAATACTAAAAAGATACGAGTTACTTTATTTTTCCAATATCCGCTGAAAGTTTCGGTATCTTCTCCCAATTTTTCGAAATCTTCCACCAATGGTTTTCTAAACCAGGATTCGGATAAAGCCGCTACCCAACCCGGCTTGATGATCGGATTAAAATTCCCGATTGGAGCTGCGATAAATGCAAGAAGAATGGAAACCGGATGTGCAAGTGCGATGATCGCACCGATTGCAGCAAGTGTTCCCTTAACCAAGATCCATCTGATTAAAAATTCCTGGCCTTCTTCTTTTCCACCGAACCAATAAAGTGCAGTGAATGCAGAGATAATGATCGCAGGAAATAATAAAGGTCGGACTCTATCCCAGAAACCTTTTACAGGTTGGACATCCAAATGATCGATATCCTTATCTTCTACGATATGTTTTACGATACCTTCTAAATGCCCAGCACCTACTACTGCGAAAATTTTCTTACCTACTGCTGCTTGTTGTCTGATCCTTTGCGCTAGGTAGGCGTCTCTTTCGTCTATAATCACATTTTTAACGGATTGGTATCTGGAAGGAAGTTGGGAAAATAGATCCTTAAGAACATCGTCAGATTTCATCTCTTCTATTTTTTCAGGAGAGATCTCTTCCTTAACGATAAGCGAACTTACCAAAGTGGAAAATAACATCATCCTACTCCAGAAGCCCACATTCCACCATGCTCTTTTTAGAGTAGTGGAGATCTCGCGGTCAACCGGTACGATCTTAGCGTGGATCTTATTTCCTTCTTCAATCGCTTTTCTCATTTCGTCACCGGGACGAATGTTTCCGTAGCCTAACTTTTTCTGAAAAGAAGAAAGGATTAGGCTGGAAAGAAGGAGCCACATCTTTCTTTCCTTAAACACTTTGAAAATATCTAATTTTTTCCAATGATCCGGATCCTGAACGGATCTCATTCTGGAAGCACAAAGTTCCACACAGACCGTGTCCGGTTTTTCTTCTTGGATAATTCTGGAAACTTCATCTATACTTTTTTGGCTGATATGAGCCGTTCCCAAAATAGTGATCTGGGAACCGTTTAATTCCAAGGTGCGGATCGGTTCTGAGGAGGCGATTGTTTGCAAGAGGGTCGATTTCCTTTCTTTACATACAGTTTCCTTTAAGCAGGATGATATGAAACTCTATTTTTCCAAAAAGAGTGGGAATTCCCACGAGATTTTTAGAATGTTAAATCGTCACATAATTCGATTCCGGTCCGGAAAAATTTCTAGGAAAAAAGATTTGAAGGAACTTGGATGATCCTAAAATACTACCCGGTTATTACTGACAGAAAGTATGCTCAATAAAGACGTAAAAACTATAAACGTCGGGATCGCGGATATCCAAGGAGGCCAGTCCCCTTCCATGATCCGCACCACATTAGGTTCCTGTATCGGGGTCGTTTTTTATTCTCCGGAAAAGAAGGTAGGAGCTATGGCCCATATCATGCTGGCCAAAGACCCCTCCGGAAAAGATTCAGCTAAAAACCCTCACAAGTACGCGGACACCGCTCTTCCGGAATTGGTAAAAAGAATGACGGAGCTAGGTTGCAGTAAGGGAGAATATTACGCTCGTCTATTCGGAGGAGCTTCCATGTTCAAAGGAATGAACTCAAGTTTCCTGCAGAACATCGGTGACTTGAACGTAAGTGTCGCAAAAGAATTTTTAGATAAAGAAAAAATAACGTTACTAGTGGAAGACGTCGGTGGCCATGAAGGCAGGACGATCAGTCTCTATTTGGATGATGGCAGGATCCTTCTAAAGAAGGGCGGATTCGAAAAGTACCTTTATAAGGTCAGGTAACGGAATGAAAGAAAAGATAGATCAACTTTTTGAAAACGAAGCCCAGCTTCCTAAAATCTCCTCCGTAGTAAGTAAAGTAATGGAGATGGCAGGAAAACCGGATGTAGTAATCGCAGACCTTGCCAAGGAAATTTCTAAAGATCCTGGACTTACAGCCGCAGTGATCAAACTTTCCAACTCTGCATATTTCCGTCCTGCTAAACCCGTAAAAACCGTACAAGAATCCTTGATGACTCTTGGAATTAAAACGGTGCAGGAAATCATTCTTCTAAACGAAACCAAAGGTATTCTAAAAAAAGAACTGAAAGGTTATCAGGTAGATGGAGAATCCAACTGGATCCACTCTTTGATCGTGGCTGAACTTGCAAAAAGGATCGCGGTCCAGAAAAAACTAAAAGTAGATAAGGACGTAGTATTTACTGCGGGACTTCTTCATAATATCGGAAAAGTAATACTCGCTGATTTCTTTCCTACAATACTCATGCAATTCAGAACCGAATTACAAACCTACCAAGGACCTTATACAGACTTGGAAGCTAAGTTTTTCGGATACACTCACCAGGAAGCAGGGGCAAAACTTTTAGCAAAATGGAATTTTCCTGAGGAATTGATAGAAGTAGCCAGATATTATACCGAACCTGAAAAGGCCACTCAGTTCCCCGAATTAGTTTCTACCATACATATCGCAAATTGTATCGTGATCCTAGGTGGAATGGGAATTGACATAGGCGGTTTGAAAATTCCACTCTCTTCTAAAGCCTTACAAAACGTAGGTGTGACAGAGGGAGATCTGCAAATGTACTACACTCTTTTACCGGAGATGGCTAAACATATCGAAGAGTTGATCTCGGTTTGAAAAACATCGCCCTGATCGGCCCTCGAGGTGTCGGAAAATCTAAAATCTCCCGTAAACTTTCCAAACTCACCGGCAAACCGGTAATCTCTACAGACATGATAGCTGTCTACCTGACAGGTGGAGTGTCTATTCCAGACTTCGTAAAATCACATTCAGGAAATTGGAAACCTTTCCGTGACCTAGAATTCCAAATCTTAAAACAAGTTTCAAGTTCTCAAAATCTGATCTTGGATTGCGGTGGTGGGATCTTATTCGACCAAGACGAATCAGGTAAGGAGATTGTAAGTGAAAGAAAGACGAATATACTGAAAGAAACCGCATTTGTGATCTCTCTTTCCAGAAAATCCGAATACTTGGTGGAAAAAATCCAGAATGATCCCACTCGTCCTCCTTTAAGTAGCGTTCTTTCTTATAAAACAATTTTGGAATCCAGGCTACCTCAGTACAGAGCTCATTCAGATATCCAGATTGCCTTAGATGACCGCAGTACTGAAGAAGTTTGCGAGGAAATCCTACGCAGATCCGGCTGGGCCTAATACAAATAGGGCGTTCTGCCCTTTCCTTAAACGTCCAAATTTATAAGATATTATGAAAATCATAAATATCTTTACGACTTTCTAATGAAATTAGAATCTTCGTTATAACCGGATAACAAAAATATTATTCTAAATAGTTCAAATGCGATGTTGGAACTCCAACAAATCGCGATATTTGGACTTTTAGAACATCCGGATAAACAAAATATAAAAATGATACAGTTAGCACTAGAGGTCCGAGATGATAGATACGGAGGTCCCGAAGAAGAATAAGTCTTCCTTCGAGAAACTAGTAAAGGTAATTCGGCAAAGAAATTATAAAAAGGCGACCGAATACACTTACCTAAGATATAATTTGGACTTTCTTTTGTTCGCGGACAAACCCGCGGAAAAAGTAGTTACAAAGGATATCGAAAAGTACATAGAATATTTAAGGAAGAAGAAGGTTTCCTCTTCCACAATCCAGATAAACATCAGTTCTTTAAAAATGTTTTTTGAAGAAGTTCTGGATATGAACGTATTCGAAGACTTCAGAAGACCTGCAAGGGAATATAAAACCCCTAAGGTCCTCAACCAAAAAGAGATTTCACTTCTTTTGGAGACCGCATCTGAGTCTCCTAGATCCCATCTTCTCTGCGCGTTAGCCTATTATGCAGGCTTGCGAGTGGGAGAGATCATTCGTTTGAAATGGGGACAATTCGATCTTTCTAAAAAGTCGATCAAAGTGGACTCTCCTATCCCTACTCAAAACAGAACGGTTTTGATGGATGGAGAATTACAAAAGATCTTGAAGAAGTTCGAAAAGGAAGTTGGAACCGAAAAAAGTTCTTATTTGTTCCCGGGTAAATACCAAGGAACTCATTTGACTTCCAGAAACGTAGAACGTTTAGTCGGGGATCTTGCAAAGTATGCAGGGATCAAAGCCCAAGTCACCTTGTTCACTCTCAGACATAGTAGAGCAATCCACCAATTGGCGGAAGGTAAAAGTTTAGAAGATATCAGAGAGTTTTTAGGTCATAAAAGCCTTGCGACCACGGAAAGTTATCTTCCGATCCGTAAGAACCTAAGGCCTCAGGTCAGACAAAAACATATCCAAGACGCTTTAAAAGAAATTAAGAAGAAGTACAAGTATTAAAGACTTATCCGGCCGGAGTGCCGGAACTTCTTCTTTTTTGAATATTCTTTTTTCTTGATAGAAGTTCCTGTATTTTTGCATGAACTTCTGAAGTCAGACCCATTCTAGTAAAGATCAAAGAAGCTAGAACGAATAAACTTCCAAC
Organism: Leptospira selangorensis; assembly: GCF_004769405.1. NCBI lineage: Bacteria > Pseudomonadati > Spirochaetota > Leptospiria > Leptospirales > Leptospiraceae > Leptospira > Leptospira selangorensis. Next base: position 187,192 of record NZ_RQES01000001.1, on the reverse strand, counting down.
AATAGGCCCGAATATCAAAGTTAATCTCCAGCCAAGCTCAGGGTCCTGTGTTTGTGCTCCTGCTTTGTAACCGATTGTTTCCAATAGAAATCCTAAAAATGCAAAACCGATCGCACGGATGATCTTGGTCGCCATCTTCCAAAATCCGAAATAGGCACCTTCTCTCTTTTCTCCAGTGAGAAGTTCATCATAATCCACTACATCCGCCACTAAGGAATCGAAAAGAAGAATGGATCCTGCAAATATTCCTCCCAAAAATGCTGCTATCAACGGAGTCTCGTATGATCCTTGGGGCAAGATCGGATACAAGATGATCGTCATAACTCCCAACAAAAAACTTCCCCAAAACGCAGGTAGTTTTTTGCCGAATCTTTTCGCTAAATATACCCATAGCGGAATAGATATTGTAAGAAAAAATACGAAAGGAAGAAGGATACGTACCACCACTTGAGAGTCTTCTAATAATAACCTTTCCTTATAATACAAAAGCCCTAAGGAAGAATTTAGAGTTCTTGCAGCAGTCGCCACTATAAATGCAAAGAGTAAAGGAAGAAAATAACGGTTTTTTAATATGAATCCGGCCGATTTCAAAAAGGATAAAATATTTTCTCCTACAGAATTCGATTTTGGACCGGATCTTTGGTAAGGGAAATCTTTGCCCTTAGTAAAAGTGTAAGAAAAATAAGATACAAAGCATAATATAACCCAAATACTCGCGGAAGAAAAACTCCTGGAACTAAATCCATCTTTTCCTAAAGAAACCCAAATCGCAGGAAGAAGTAACCCAGCTAAAAGACCTATATTCGCAAAAAATAATCTCCAACCGAAAACTTTATTCCTTTCTCCAGGTGTATGACTGATCTCACCTCCCAAACTAATATGAGGAACTGCGATCATTGTCATAAACGTATTCGTGAGAAAATAAGCGATTACTAGATATAAAAACTTAAGACCCTGTGTTTCTAACTCGGGAGGAGAGAAAAGAAAGGTAGTCCCTAACCCAAGCAAAAATCCACCGATTAAAATATAGGGCCTTCTTCTTCCATTTGTGAAACCGGTTCGATCCGAGATATATCCCATAATAGGATCACTGATCGCATCCCATAAAATCGCGATAAGCATAGCCAAACCGAATAAAGAAGGTTTTAATCCAACTATAGAAACATAAAAATCCAGAAGATAGATCTGGGCCATGGTTTCCACTGCAGTGATCCCCACTTCTGCGGAAGCATAACCTGCCATGCTACGATTCGAAAGAGTATGTTCTTTCATTAAATTTGGAATTCTTTCCAGCTCTACTTTATAAAAGGGTTTATCTTAATTGATAAAAGTTTTCCAGGTACCGATCAATTTGCCAGAACGAACCAAATGAATTTCTCCCATCTCTGCCATTACCTTTTCACTTTGAGTAGGTCTAAAAAACACATGATCATCAGGTTCCAATGCAGTCGCTTTGGATCCGTTTAGAATACTTTGGTTCGTACTTGTACCGAATAGAGAATTATCGTCGAGTCCTTTAGGAGATTCCTTTTTAGCGGAGAATGCACCGCCATAGATAAAGTAAGTCACTTCTTGGTTCGGATTCCAAAGTGGGAATAGGAAAGATAATGATTCTAAAAATGGGATTTTGGTTCCTTCTAGTTTTTTCAAGACTGGAGTAGCGATAAACACTGCAGGACTATGTTCTTCCAAACTTTCCACATCAAAGTCTGTGGGTTTCACTAGAGCGGATCCCAAAGATACATCATTGACTACCCCGGAGTTCTTTTGATAGAAGCTATAAGTTTTACTTCCTCCCCCATTGAATACTAGTTCTTTTCGGAATAAATTCGGGAACTTCTCCTTTCCTAAGTTTATAAAATTAGAATATGTATCTAAAGAATTTTTCAGGGATTTTTCCATAGCAGAGATCTTATCCCCGAAGATAACAGGAACGGAAGCAACATGTGGTTCGTATCCCATGTATCCGGAAAGTTCCAGGTTTTTAGGATTCGTTTGTAGGAGTTCTAACACTGCCAAAGAATATTCCGGTTTAGAAAAACCTCCTCTATGCAGTCCTATATCGATCTCTAAACTTAGTTTTAATTTTAGATCCTTCTTCTTTGCAAAATCTAAGTATTGCACGGCACGATCGGAAGTATCCACTAACCATTGTACATTTTGAAAATTTTCTTTTTTAGTTTTAGAATATATATTTTCCAAAGCTGCAATCGGCATCGGTTTTCCTAAAAGAATATCAAATTTTTGGAATTCTGGATCATTCAATAACATAATGATATCTCCTGAATGGAATACCATTAATCTTTTCGAACCTGTTGCGTTTACGATATATTTCAGTAAATCCAAAGAAGGAAGAGATTTTACCACTACTCTATATGATAAAGGGGTCCTAATCTTTTCTTTTAGAAGTTTTAGATTAGAATCCAAACGATCCAAATCCAGAAGGACGATCGGCTTTCCTGGACCATTTTGTTTGAGTTCCGTATTCAGATCTTTAAAATAAGACGTATAAGTAGCACCATTGTCTTTCGGTTTTATATAAACGATTAATAAAAGTGCGACTGCAAAAATCCAAAGTAATCCATGATTAGACCCTTTTCTATACATCTTAGATTCTCCTCCGAAAAAACAGATCGGATTTTAGAATATTAGACTATTCAGGCAAACGGAATTTAGGAAGAGATAGATTAAATCGTACTGCGATCATTCGAACTATGATCACAAGTAAGGCGGAGACAGCAGTGTTTAAACTTCCGTTCACTTCGAATTTATCCAGTATAATGTATAAGATAGCTCCCACCAAACAGGCAGTCGCATAAATTTCTCTTCTGAAGATCATTGGAACTTCGTTGATTAGAGTATCTCGGATCACTCCACCAAAAACCGCAGATACCATTCCGAGTATCGCAGCTGCAAATGGATTTACTCCACTGAGTAATGAGATCCTAGTTCCGATCACAGTATAGATCCCGATCCCGACCGTATCAAAAAAGAAAATCCCGGTTTTCATTCGGATCAAAAGTCTAGGAAATATAAATGTGATCGCAAAACCTGCAAATATCGCCCAAAGAACATTTGAATCGGAAACCCAAGAGACCGGATAATTTCCGAGTGTAATATCTCTTAAGGTTCCGCCACCGATCGCGGTAATAAATCCAGTAAAGAATACGCTGAATGCGTCAGCATGGTAGGTCTTTTTTTCCGCAGCGGCCAAGGCTCCAGACACCGCAAACACGGTGACCCCGGCCAAATTGAAAAAATAAGAAAGGTCCACCTTAATTCTTTTTGTAAACCTTCTGCTTCTTTTTTCCCTTACCCATGAGAGAAGGACTGAGTAACGCATTCAGACCAGGGAGAAAACTTCCGATCTTTGCCAAAAATCCTCTGGAGCCGGGGATCAAAACTTCCATAGGTTTGTTTGGGATCACTTTATTAAAAATAATATCAGTTACTTCTTCCGTTTTTAGATATCTATTTCCGGAGAATGTCATGGAAGCTTCTTCATAATCTTTTTGAAGATCAAGCATCGGAGTTTGGATCGCGTCCGGACAAACCACACTTACAAATACTTTTTTGGGTCTTAATTCTTGGGCAACTGCCAAGGAAAATCCTCTGACTGCAAATTTAGAAGTAGAATAAAGAGAGATCCCAGGAATAGGAGCCACGCCTGCTAAAGATGCAATATTTATAATATGCCCTCCACCTTGTGCTATCATTCGGATAGAAGCTTCTCTAGTCCCATACATCAAACCTTTGGCGTTGATATCTATATGTCTGTCTATATCCTTTGGACTTACATTCTCAATATAACCAGGGAGAAGGTACCCGGCCACATTCATTAGAATATCCAGTTTGCCCCATTTTTTATAAGCAAGATCCATTACCTTCTTCCAATCGGAAGGAGAAGTGATGTCTAACTTTGAGATCAAAACTCTATTCTTATCAAACTTTTGTTTAATAATATAATCTTTCAGAGCTTTTTCATTCAGATTGGTAAGAAGTATATTATGGCCTAAAGCATAAGCTTTTTCCGCAATATTTTTACCTAAGCCGCCGCTTGCACCAGTGATGAGTATGTTCATGTATATTTCCTAATGGGTAATTATATTACCGAATTGTAATTGTCCGAATGAGAATGTTGGACTTGTTCCAGGAAAAAGCCAGAACCCACTCATCTCGGAAGAAGGCATTACGTTATAAAATTCGGGATTTCGCAAAGAAGGACCAGCAATCTCTTTTTCTAAAACCATGGATATATATTGATCAAGACCTATCTCCAAAGTATTTCCGTTTAAGATGACTTCCATTCCGGTGTTTTTAGCATATTTGCGCACACCAGGGATATTAGACTTGAGTGGATTATAATTATCCGCACTCACTCCATTTTCGCTAGTTACAAAAATTCCTTCCGGAGTATTTGCTACCAAACTATGGTTTCCATACGTATGCCCAGGAGTTTTGATCAAAGCAACTCCCCCGCCCAGTTCAGTATCCGAATCTAAAAGAATAACTCGATCCATAGAAATTCCGCCGGAACCATTTGGACAATACCAATCCGATTGAGGAGGAAGAAGTCCTTGGACAGAATCCCATTCCTCTTTCATGATCAACAGTTTTGCATTTGGAAAATATCCAGGCTGGCCATTCGCTCCCAACCATTTACGCAGATCCTGAGTATGCAAATGATCGAAGGAAATATAGTCCACCTTCTCCGGAGGAAGTCCTACTTGTTTCAAACATTCTTCTACAGTATTCAAGGTAGGAGCCATGATCTTTTTTCCAATATTTTGGAAAGGTCCAAAACTTTGGGAAAGCCTTTTGAAAAAAGGAGTCTCCGCATTTGCATCCACATCGGAAGGAGAGAAAAGTAGAGTTTTAATCCCTTCAGATGTTTTGTATTGGATGATGAACAGTCGATTGATGATATGCAGAAATGGTGTAGGAAGACTAAAAGCATTCAATAACGCGTATTTAGTAGGATAAGGAACTCGGACCAAATCAAAGGATTTATAATATACTACCTGGGGCCCGGATAAAAATTTATCTCTGAATCTTCTCGCTCTTTTACGAACATCTTCCAAACGATCTACAGGTGCGGGAAGGCTGCGAGATCCTAAAAAATCTTTGATCGGTTTTATGCTAGTATCTTTTTTTGAAGATGGTTTTTTGACTGACTTGGAAACATTTACCTTTGCCATAAGTTCATCCCTTCACATTTATTTTTGTTCCCATTCTCAAAAAATGAAAACGGGATTATCTGATAAAACTTTTTTATAAAAATTTAAAACGGTTTATACAATGCTAAATAAGCGGAGAATGTACCAAGCACTGGAAGACCGAACCAAAGTATTTTTGCGAATTCAGGCTTTTTATAATAAGCAGTCAATAGTCCGCCAAAGATCAACCAGACCACAATTTTAGCTATCACCCAACCAGGAAAACTGGTCAACAGTCCGATTCTCGCAAGCATTCCAAAGCCGCCCAAAAGTATGAGTGTCATACCGATTCCATGAGCGGAAGCGATCAGCTTTTTAGGAGCGTTCTCTTTTGTGCCTCCTCCTAATACGTGAAGCGCTAGACCACCGTACGCGGAGAATAAGAATAAAATACCGAGGATATGAATGAGTTTGTACACCGGATAAGAAATCATAGGTGATCATTCTTAAGATCCTTTGGTCTTATGGGAAGCGAAAAACGATCTTCTACTTTTCCAAAAGGTGTTGTACTCCGACCCAATTCCCGACAGGCGGAGCTTCTATATATTCCTGGCAACGTTTTCTATATAAAATCGCAACTATATCTTCCGGATAAACTTTTAAGGCTTGTTCGAAATTCTGAAGAGCTTCTTTAAAATTTCCTACCTTATACAGGATAATTCCTCTGGAGATCAAAGCTAGAGTCGCATCTTTCAGTTTGCGAATATGAGGATCGTCTGATTCATAAATTTCGTAAATGATAATCGGTTGGCTTTTTCCTTTGACCACAACCGAGTCCACTTCTCTGATCGCAAGTTCGTCAGCGATCGTAAGACTAGATAAAGTATTTTGAGTGATTAGTATATCCGCCTTATACAAATTCGTGAGACTTTCCAAACGAGATGCAACGTTTACAGTGTCCCCTATTACAGTTGTATCCAGTCTATGAGAAGATCCTACGGTTCCAAGCATCAGACTTCCGGTATTAATTCCGATACCGATCCGAACACCTTTTACATGTCCATGATTGCCCTTAACTTCTTCTTCGAGTTCTCGGACCCTTCTTCTCATATCAATTGCCGCAAGAACTGCCCTATCCGCGGCGGACTTACCTTCCCAATTGTTTTCGGCATGGATCATTACTCTTTCTGCGGAGAATAATGCAAGGATCGCATCTCCCATAAACTTATCCACGAAACCTTCGTACTTTTGGATAAGAGGTTCCATCTTAGCGAGATAACCATTGATAAACCTGAAATTTTCCTCAGGAGTCATCTTCTCCGAGATGGTAGTGAAAGATCGAATGTCCGTGAACAGAACGCTCATCTCTCTCAATGCAGAATCGCCTAAGTTTACATCTACGGCTGAATCTTTTCCAAGCACACTTAAGAATTGCATCGGAACAAATCGGAAGAATGCATTCTTCTGTCTTGCCAGTTCCAACTTTTGATGGCTAAGTTCAATGTTCAATTCTTCGGATTGTTTATATAGATCTATGAACCTGTTTGCAAGTATAGTGGTTAAAGAAATCACGAATAAAAGATATGCAAACTGTGTAAATCTGATCCCTGATTGGAAGAACATAGAATCCAATACATCATAGCCGGAGATGAATACTATGATGAACATACTGATCGCCATAAGAGAAGCGTCTTTTTTCCGGAGATAAACGGCCTTTCCCATGAAATACAATAGATATATAAGAGAAGGTAGAATAGAGATCTGCCATGCTCTTAAACTGATCATTAAATATTGGAATGGAGCAAAGAAAGAAAAGAAGAAGATGACAAAACTCCATCCCGAGATCGCAAGTATCGCCTTATTCGGCAAAGTGGATCCATAAAAATAATCATGCAGAAATAATAAGAACAAGGGGGCGAGCAAGGATACGGAACCGTATTCAATTCTTGTAATCCAAGTACTATCTTGTATAAAATCAAAAATAATCGTGGATCTACTCAAAGAGTAAATCGCCATCGAGATGGAAAAGATCCCGAAATACAGATTATATTTGTCCGTTCTTCTTTTAGAAAAAATGAGAAGATGATATAATCCGAAAAATATATAGATCGTATTTAAACTTAAATTAAGTAAGACCCCTATCTTTTTGGAAAAATCGTATTCAACTCCTAGAGTATAATCTCCATCCAAATAAAATCCAAGATCCACATTCGTAGGTGTGAACACGGGAGAAAGTGTAGGATATTCTTCTTCCGAAAGATGAAGCGCCGGTGCATCTCCCAACATACGGAATACCAATCTGTTTTCTCCTGCTTGTAGAATACTGGAGTCAACCTGCACTTCCATATCTCGGAGAGTTTTTCGGATCTGCATTTTCCCATTCGGATCCAAATGGATCTCTTTTTGGAGAAGATGGCCGTTTAGGTAAATTTCCCAGTTCTCTCCTATAAAATTTAAGTAAAGTCGGATCGGACTCAAGAAAACCTGGGCCTTAGGATCGAAACTTAAATTGAACTTTGTCTGGATAGTAAACTCCTGAACCTTGTCGGATACCGGAGTTTTATAGAGTTGGTTTAGAACGATCGGGAATTTTTCTATTTTTAAATATCCTGGTTCGCTAGATTCGAAGCCGGATTTGAATTCGGGTTTAAATCCTTGTACGGATTCCCATTCTAATCTTTTTAGATCCAGGTCCTTCCAACCCGGGATAGGTTCTTTTTCCTGAGAACCCAGAGAGTAAAAAGAGAATAAGAAAAAAGAAATGAAGATTAGAGATTTGAAAGGTAAAGCCGGAAATTTTTGTTTTTGCACCATGCGTTATTCGACAGCAGTAATTGGATGAGAAAAACTGCGAGATTTCAACTTTTTTAAAGGATTTTTTCCTTTTCCCAAAAATGTTTTCGGTAGAAACTATCCGGAAGGGAAAATAGGAGGAAAACTTTATGTCCGACTCATGGGAAGGCAAAAAATTACCGGAAGTAAGTTTATCTAGCTCTGCAGGAAACACCGTAAATCTACCGAAAGACTCAAGCGGTTCTTGGACCTTATTGTATTTTTATCCAAAAGACGATACCCCGGGTTGCACAAAACAAGCCTGCTCTTATAGAGACAATCTGGAAAAGTTCACACAGGCTGGAGCGAAGGTCTACGGCATCAGCTCCGATTCTTTGGATAGTCATAAGCAATTTATTGACAAATTCAATTTGAGTTTCCCTCTTCTATCCGATCCGAAACAAACCCTAAGTGGCCCTCTTGGAGTTTATGGTGATCAAGAATGGCAAGGTAGAGTATTCAAGGGACTTTCCAGAGATAGCTTTTTGGTAGGACCTGATGGAACCATTCGCAAAGTATGGAGAAAAGTGGATCCCACTAAAACTGTCGCAGAGACTTTAGAGGAGATCTTAAAAGAGGCCGGTGCCTAAGGCGTGATCGTAAAATATACTCTAGATACATACCAACCTCAAAGACATTTATTAAAGGTGGAAATGGAAGTCCGCCCTGACAAACAGGAAACATTTCTTTGTATTCCGAATTGGTCCCCTGGCTCTTATAAGATCCGAGATTATTCCAAATCCATTCATCAAGTCCAATTTACTCAGTCCAAACCGGGCTGGAGTATAGAACAAACCGATCTAGATACTTGGAAAGTCTCCTCTAAGGGAGAAACATTCAAAATTTCTTATATAGTATATGGGTTTGAACATACAGTAAGAACCAATTATTTCACTAGCGATTTTATTTTAGTCCATCCTCCCGCTACATTTTTATATCCGAAGGATCGTTTAGATCTGGAGCCCGAGTTAACTTGGAAGAATTTATCACCTTTTCGTTTTTGTTATACAGGATTAAAGAAGAAGGAAGGCTCCAAACAAACCTGGAAAGCAAAGAACTTTGATGAATTTTTCGACTGCCCTATTCTACTGACTAATGAAAAACAGATCAGTTTTAATGTGGAAGGATGTGAATTCGATCTAGTTATCCTGGGAGATATCGAAACAAAAGATAAGAAGAAGATCTCCAAGGATCTGGCTACCATCGTAGAAACCCAGATCAAACTTATGGCTGGGACGGAGAATAAATATTATTTATTCGTCCTGGATATGAGCGATAATCTTTATGGAGGATTGGAACATCTCAATTGTAGTATCAATCAATTCGATCCGAACGGATGGTCTAATCCCGATAATTATAGAACTCTTTTAGAACTTTTATCTCATGAATATTTCCATCATTGGAATGTGAAAAGAATCCGCCCGATCGCGCTTGGTCCTTTCGATTACCAAAAACCGAACTTAACAAAAGAATTATGGATCGCGGAAGGGATTACAAGCTTCTTCGATGCATATTTTCTACTTCTTTGCGGAACTTATTCCCCCCAACAATATATAAATAAACTTTGGAAAGATATACAAGAGCTGGAAGAATCTTTAGGCGAATCCTGGATGAGTCTGGAAGATTCCAGTTTTACCGCTTGGACCAAATATTATAATCGCCCATTCGATCCGAATTTTTCGAATACCGGGATCTCTTATTATACGAAAGGTGCAATTTTATCCTTAAGTATGAACCTTTATATCCTAAAAGAAACCGAGGGCAAAAAATCCTTGGTGGATATTATGATCGCCTTGAATAAGCAGTATCATCAGGAGAAAAAAAGAGGCTTCACTAAAGCTGAATTTTTCCAAACTGCGAAGAAGATCACTGGACTGGATCTAAAACTAGAATTCGATTCCTATATCACGGAACCAAAACGGATCCCGATTGAAAATTATCTACATTTGATCGGTGTGGAAAGAACTGCTTCTAAACCTAAAATAGAACCTGGATTTAGAGTAAAGGAAGAAAGAGGAAGAATGATCGTAAGTAAAATCCTTCTTTCTAAATCAGTAAAAGAAACGGATATAAATCTAGGTGATGAATGGATCGCCTTGGATGATAAAAGAATTCTTCCAGGTAACTTTAAAGAATTATTAAATCAATACCAACCCGGGAAAAAAGCGGACCTTCTTCTCTCCAGAAGAGGTAAGATCTTAAAAAGAAAGATCAAATTTGACTCTTCTCCATCCGGAAACGAATTATGGATTGATGAAAAGGCAAAAGATTCTATTAAAGAATTGAGAGAAGTATTTTTGAATTTGGGGAAAGAACCTAAAACTTCGAAACCTTCTTCCAAAAAGACTAAATCGAAGTAATTCCTCCGTCCACAGTCCAGTTCGCACCGTTGATATAACCGGACTCGGAAGAAATTAAAAAAGTAACCACTCTTGCAATCTCTTCCGGAGAAGCGATCTTCTTAACAGGAGTCATCTCTATTATCTTTTTACGATGATCGTCAACCTGATCTTCCTGGATGCCCATTTTGGTTTCCATATAACCCGGACTCACCGCGTTAGAAGTAATTCCCTTCTCTCCCCATTCAGCAGCGATAGATTTCATAAAACCTATGATCCCATGTTTAGAAGAAGAATAAGCCACAGATAATGCGCTTCCTTGTACAGACAAAGAAGAAGCTATATAAACAAATCTTCCGAATTCTTGTGTACTGAAAATCGGAAGTAAAAATTTTGTAATCTGAAAAGCGGAGCGAAGATTGATGGAAAAGATCCTGTCCCATTCTTCCAAAGAAACTTGGGTGATCTTATGATAAGGACCTCCATAACCCGCACAATGTATAAATCCGCGGATTGGAGAAGAAGTTTCAGACTTCAAACTATTGCAGGCATTCTCCAATTCATCGGAAGAAGTCAGATCTACTTTTTGGAATATTTCGTTTGGATGAAGTTTATCAGGAGAAACCAGATCCCAATTTAAGATCTTATATCCGGAATTTCCTAATTCGGAAACAAGAGCTCGGCCAAGACCTCCACTTCCTCCAGTGATTAAAATTGTAAACATTTCTGAATCGACGTACAAGTGGGGAACGATTTCTCTGTTTGGTATGGAACATTCCTTTGAGAGGGTCAACAATATTCTGGAGGCCCTTCCCTATATTACAAAATACTCCGGGAAAACTGTGGTCATCAAGTATGGTGGGGCCGCGATGGCTAAGGCAGACTTAAAGGAATCTTTTGCAAAAGATATAGTTCTTCTAAAATACGTAGGCATCCATCCGGTTATCGTTCACGGAGGCGGGCCTGAGATCAATAGACTCTTAGATAGTTTGAATATTCCAACCGAGTTCGTTCACGGACATAGAGTCACAAACGAAGAGACCATGGACGTTGTGGAAATGGTTCTCACAGGAAAAGTAAATAAACAGATCGTTTCCATGATCAATAAAGAAGGTGGAAACGCAGTAGGACTTTCCGGAAAAGACGGAAACCTGGCAGTCGCTTCCAAGACAAAGATAGAAATCGATGTAGAAGGAAAAAAATCCGAACTAGTAGATGTTGGTCTTGTAGGTAAGATCGATAAAATAGATCCTACGGTCATTCTATCTCTGCAAGAAAAAGGTTTTATCCCGGTAATTTCTCCAGTAGCCGAATCCGAATCTGGAGAATCATTAAATATCAATGCAGATACTTTTGCAGGTGAATTGGCAGGAGCTCTTAAAGCAGAGAAGCTGATCCTTCTTACGGACACGAGCGGGATCCTGATCGACGGAAAACTTGTAACAGGTCTGAACCGGGCCTTAGTAAAAGATTATATTCGAAAAGGAGATATCACCGGAGGAATGATCCCTAAAGTAGAATGTTGTCTTTCCGCGATCGACCAAGGAGTGAGAAGGACTCATATTATTGACGGAAGAGTTCCCCATTCTATCCTGATCGAAATCTTTACTGATCAAGGGATCGGTTCCTTGATCGAATAAAAGGAAATTCCGAATCTCCTTGACAGGAGTTGGATTTGGGCTGGAATAAGCCCTCCCGATTTGAAAATCTCTCAAAAAAAGAAGTATTCCCGGACCAAATGAGTTTCAAACAGCTCTCCTTAGCTCTTATTTCAGACATTACCGCCAGGATCAACTCCACGGACGATCTGGAAGAACTTTTGGGAATTATCATAGAGACCACAAAAGATGTACTCAATACGGAAGGATGTTCCCTTCTACTCTATGATCCGGAAGAAGATTGTCTAGTATTCCAAGTTGCAAAAGGTGATAAGGGAGAATCCCTCACTGAATTAAAAGTCCCTAGAGGAAAAGGGATCGCTGGAATGGTACTGGAAAGTCTGGAACCTGTCATCGTAAACGATGCGGCAAACGATCCAAGGATTTATAGAAACATAGACGATGCAGTAGGATTCACCACAAAGAACCTGATCTGCGTTCCAATGAAGGCTCAAGGAGAGATCCAAGGGGTTCTGGAAGCGGTTAACTCATTAGAAAGGCCCGAATTCACAAATAAAGATATTAAAATATTAGAATATCTTTCCGACCTTGCAGCGATCGCGATCAGGAACAGAAGGTTAATCCGCGACTTAAAAGACCGAGCAAGAGAACTAGATTGTCTTTATCAGATCAGTCAGGCGATTTCTAATATCAGCGAATTAGATCAGTTTCTAAATCTTACAGTAAACTCTATATCCGATGTTTTAGGTGCAGAAAGAGTTTCTTTAATCTTCCAAAACCCTAGAACAAAAGCATTCGAACTTTCTAAATCTATCGGTTTTAGCTTAGAAGAAGAATCCCATTTGGTAGATGAATCCCGGGGGATCTTGAATGAAATTTTGTCCCTAGGAAAAGCAATCTTAGTACAAGGACAAACGGATATTAATCCGGACCTTCTTACGCCGAATCGTTATAAGACCAGATCATTCGTCTCTGTTCCGATCCGTCAGGATGGGACAATCATAGGCGTTTTGAATGCTGCAGATAAGATGAGTGGGGATAGTTTTTCTCACCAGGATCTTTCTATTTTAAGCACGATCTCCAACCAGATCGCAGAGGCTTATAATAGTCTTTTGGCAAAAAACCAAAAAGAGAAGTTAACCTCTATCCGAAGAGATATGCAAATTGCTTCTCAGATACAGATCAACTCTTTGCCTAATATCCCTAAAAAGATGCATCTTTTGGAGATCGAAACTTCTTACACCGCATCCAAGGAGATCGGTGGGGACTTTTATGATCTTATCTATCATAATCCTGATGAAGTAAGTATCTTAATCGCGGACGTTTCCGGAAAAGGGATCGCGGCCGCACTCTTTATGGAATTTTCCAAGACGATTATAGCGGGGGAAGTAGCGCGTAACTCTTCCACAAGCATCAGCCTCATGGGAGCGAATCGGATCATCCAAGAGAAGTCCGGTTATTTTATGTTCGTTACTGTGATGTTGACCCGTATCAATATGCTCAAAAAAAGAATTCGTTATTCTAGTGCGGGCCATAATGAGCAATTATTATATAAGGCCAAGGAGAAGAAGGTATTACTTCTCTCCGGAAAAGGAATGCCTCTAGGTATCAAAGAGTCAGAGATAGAAGAGCATGAAGTAGAATACCAACCTGGAGATCTTCTAGTTCTATACACTGACGGAGTAAGCGAGACCACGAACAAAGACGGAGAAATGTATTCTTTGGAAAATCTCGCAAAACTAATAGAAAGAAACGGGGATATGCCCGTGGAAAATCTAAAAGAACTGATCTTAGACACTACTGATGCATTCAGAGGAGAAGCGGATCCTCATGACGATTACACTTTAGTAATGGTCCGACTCAATTAGGATTTTATAATCCGATCATCCTGATATCTATTTGATCTCGGAACTTCTCCGACTATAATACTATTCTGCCACCATATGAGCAGGCTGTCCTGTAGAAGCTAGTAACGTTCTCCATAAAGTACTTTTAGTAGGTTGAAGCACTTTTCTTTCTTGGATAGCAATATCGATCGGAAGATGAGTAAACACATTATTCCACATTCCGATCACTATATCAGTCTTACCTGCCATTGCAGCATGTACCGCATTTTGGGCCAAAAATCCACAGAAAATAGAATCCTCAGGATTTGCAGGAATGGAACGAATAATATAGCTCGGATCTATATATTTTACATTCACTTCTATTTTCTCCGCTTTGAAAAAGTCTTGGATGGAATTTTTAAGATAAACACCTATATCACCTAACTTAAGATTTCCGGATGCGTCTCTTTCTTCCGTTTTACCGAAAAACTTTTGTCCTGCTCCTTCTGCTACGATGATCACCGCATGTTCTCTGGTTAAGATCCTATTTTTCAAAACATCTAAGAAGGAGCCTTTTCCTTTCAGATCGAAGTCCACTTCAGGGATTAAACAATAGTTCACGTTTTGGGATGCAAGAGCCGCATTCACAGCGATAAAACCCGAATGTCTTCCCATTAACTTTACTACGCCGATACCGTTCGGCGCACCTTTTGCTTCCACATGCGCACATTCTACAGCTTCCATCGCTTTGGAGAAGGCGGTGGAAAATCCGAAAGTTTTTTGAACATAGTTGATATCGTTATCTATTGTTTTAGGAACTCCAATAACAGAGATCTCTTCTCCCCTTCTGTCTATCTCGCTTACAATCTCTTTGGCTCCTCTTAAGGTCCCATCTCCTCCGATACAGAATAACATCTTAACTCCGTACAAAGACAGCCTATCTACCATGTCAGAAGCATTTTGGTTCCCTCTGGAAGATGCGAGAATGGTTCCTCCGTCTCTTCCTATATGGGCAACGTTTTCCGGATTCAGCTCGATTGGCTTGTGATCGAATTTTTTTACAAGGCCCTGATAGCCATAAGGGAATCCAAGGATACGTTTGACCCCGTATCTATAATTTAATTCCATTACGATCCCTCGGATCACGTCATTGATCCCAGGACAAAGCCCACCGCAGGTTACAATCCCGGCAGTCACTTCCTTTGGGTCGAAGTAGATCTTCTTTCTGGGACCCGCTTGTTCGAAAAATTCGGCACCTTCTCCTATATATTCCTTCCAGCTTTCTTCCGTTTCGAATACTGTCTTGAAAACCACCTTGGATTCGTCTCCGGTGTAATATTCATAAGCGGCTGGACTTTCAATTTTGCAAGGTCCGAAATTTCTGATCTTTGTGTTCATTTTTACCGATTCCAAGTAAATTATAGAAGGTCTTATTTTTTGGTAAATATGACGGAATTTTCATTGGCAAGGAAGAATATTCCGTCATATATCAATAAATATAGGATGAGAACCGAGAAGATGACATATGATTCCAAATCTCTTCCTAAACGTAAGCGCTCGCTCCTTAGAAAGACCTTCCCTTCCCTCTTACAGGTGATTTTTCCTTTTGTAGCGAGCTTGTCCGTAATATACGGAGAAAACAGTTCTACTTTTTTCTGGGATTCTTTCGACAACTTTTCCAAAAATACGACCCTATTTTCCCAAAAGGAAACATCCGGGGACAAAGTAGAGAAGGAAGAACATAAGGTCCAATTTTTCTCTTCTCTTACATTCAAATATCCTTATGAAATGAAAGTGTTCCAGGAATATATTCCGACCGAATCCACATCCGCATCTTTCAATTCTATTCCTGGACTTCCTAATAAATTACCTAACCAACCTAGAATACTTTTACAAAAGAGAGAATTTTTCGCTCTATATCCTTCACTCGGAAGAGAAGAAGTTTTTGTAATGGCAATGAGCATGGGCCAGAGCAAGGACAATAAATCCGAGGCCTATATAGGAGCTAATACTGAAAGAAGAGCGTTCGATGGTTTGACAGATGTAAGAGCCACTTCTTCTGTTATGCCTGGTTTAGGTTCCAATCTTTCCAGAGGTTTAGACAACCAAGCAGGGAATTTACTCTTCGGATATTTGCTCGGAAGAGCTGGGATCCAAATGGATTTAGGCTGGAGAATGGCCGGGAATAACGTAGGTTTGGCGATCCCTGAGTCTGCAAAATCATCCATCGGTATCAGTTACTCGTTGATCTCGAATTCCAGTAACTTGAATAAGATGGATTTTTTTCTGCAAGTTTCCGGAATCAAAAGATTTAATGATAGAAGTCTTTTGCAGATCGAAACCCCTCAGGCCTTCAAAGGATGGCAACAAGGTTATGAGTATTATGTAAATCCTGGATTTTCCATCTCCACGAAAAACTTAAGTTTCGAAGGTTTAGTACGTTTACCTCTTCATCAACCGTTCCCAAATACAGATGGATTACTCACTCCGGAAATCCAAGGTATGCTTGGGGTGAAATACAAATTTTCGGATAGTTCCCCAAGTTTACAAAAATAAAGATCAAGTTTTCCTAATATAATCTCGCCTATCCTCAGTAAATTTTTCAAAAACAGGAGAAAGTCCTATGGAAAAAATCAAGTTTCTAATCTTATTCTGTGCCGCCACCGCTACATTCGCCGACGAAGTAGTTTATACTAAAACAGGAAAGAAGATAGTTCTCAAAGAAAACTTCACATGGCAATACGCACCTGAGCCGAAAAAAGATCCTGCTAAAAAATCGGATATAGGTAGATCTATTCTAAAAGGAACCGACCAAACAAGCCTGATCAAAAGTAAATCAGGAATATATTCCGTTTATTATAACTCCACTCTATGGACAAGCGTGACTGAAAGCCATGAATTCGCAGAATTTCATTTTATAAACCAGGCGAGAACCGGAAACGCAATGGTGATCTATGAAGGTTTAGAAATTCCATTAGAGTCATTTCCTGAATTAGTTTTATTGAATGTAGTTAAAACGGATCCGGATGCAAGGATCATTAATATTGAAGATTGTTCCGTAAACGGAGTCGCGGGAAAGATCGTCACTTATACTGCTCAGATCAAAGGTCTTAGATTTATTTTTTATTCCTTTCTAGCTAGCGGTAATTTTGGTTCCGTTCAGTTTTCCACCTTTACTCTGGAAAGTCAGTTCGAGAAAGAGAAGGCAAACTTTGAGAAGATAATCTCTGGATTTGTTTTGAATTAGGGGTTTGTAGTATCTTCGACAGGAATTTGGGTCTGGAATCAGGATTCAGGTATAGATTTAGTCGAAGTTACTACAGAATTTGCATTTTCTGGAACGAAAGCTGCAGATCCAGTTTGTTGATTTGCTCTTTCTTTCTGCCAAATCTCAATAAAGTAGTAGTTTTACCGGATGTAGTATCTACGACTTCGATCCTAGTCTCCATTACTGGGCAGGCTACTTCCTCGCAGCTGATCTCACTCAGCTTCAAGCGTAGATCTTCCCTTCCCAGCTTCTCCCTAATCTTAGATGCCAACCAAGGATGGAATGGAAACTCCGTTCCAGGCTCCGATTCATCCTGGTATTCAGAATGAACCGGATTTGTAGTAACTTCGACAAATCGTTTCATTAAAGATTAGACTCTGGAAACCGCCTCTTGGGGGTCATAAGCCAAATTCGGAGAAAGCCATTTTTCCACCTCGGAAACGGCCATTCCTTTCCTATTTGCATAATCCTGGATCTGGTCCTTGTTGATCTTCGCCACCGCAAAATATTTAGCATCCGGATGAGCGAAATATAAACCGCTCACCGAACTTGCAGGCATCATCGCAAAATGTTCCGTGAGAGTGATCCCTGTATTCTTCTCCACATCTAATAGATCGAATAAGGTTCTCTTTTCGGTATGGTCCGGACTTGCAGGATAACCGGCCGCAGGACGAATTCCCTGATAACGTTCCCGGATCAATTCTTCCGTAGAAAGATTTTCATCGGCAACATAACCCCAAATCTCTTTTCGGATCTTAAGGTGCATATATTCGGCAAAAGCTTCTGCAAAACGATCGCCCAAGGCCTTTGCCATGATGGAATTATAGTCATCGAGGTTAGAGTCGAAGATAGAAGCAAACGCCTCTACTCCATGACCCGCAGTCACTGCAAAACCGCCGATATAATCCGCGACTCCGTTTTCTTTAGGAGCTATATAGTCCGCCAAACAATAATTAGGTTCGTCTTTTTCTTCTTTGCTGATCTGTTGGCGAAGAGTGTGAAAAACGGTTTTCACTTTTGTTCTCGTTTCGTCCTCGTAAACTTCAATATCGTCGCCTACACTATTCGCGGGGAAGACACCGATCACTCCTCGGGTTGTATATCTTTTATTAGAAATGATATCTTCTAATAATTTTTGAGCGTCTTTGAATAATTCTTTGGCTTGTTTACCGTAAGTTTCACTTTCAAGAATAGAAGGATAACGTCCTTTTAATTCCCAAGCTTGGAAGAATGGAGACCAGTCAATATAAGGAACCAATTCTTCCAAAGAGATCTCGTTATCAAAAACTCGAACTCCTACAAAATTCGGTTTAGTTACCTTAGTAACATTCCAATCGGTAACGTATTTATTTTCTCTGGCATCTTCGATAGAAACAAGTTTACGATCGCTTCTAGTATTAAAATAAATTTCCCTTTGGATCTTTTGTTCTTCTTTAATCTGTTTTATATAATCTGGTTTTAAAGAAGGACTCAAAAGTTTTGCGACTACGTTCACGACTCTGGAAGCATCAATTACGTGGACCACAGGTTGATCATATTTTTCAGAAATTTTTACGGAGGTATGAGCTGAACTTGTAGTAGCTCCTCCAATCAACAGAGGAATATCGAAACCTGTCCTTTTCATTTCAGACGCGACATGAACCATCTCATCTAGAGAAGGAGTAATGAGACCGGACAATCCAATGATATCTACTTTCTCTTTTCTCGCTTCTTCCAGAATTTTCTCACAAGGGACCATCACTCCAAGGTCGATCACTTCATAGTTATTACAAGCAAGCACAACGGCCACGATATTTTTACCGATATCATGAACGTCACCTTTCACTGTGGCTATCAGGAATTTTTGTTTTGTAGAAGCCTGAGCATCTTTGCTGTTATCTTCTTCCATGAAAGGGAGAAGATAAGACACCGATTTTTTCATCACCCTTGCACTTTTGACAACTTGAGGAAGGAACATTTTTCCGGATCCGAACAGATCTCCCACTACTCTCATTCCGTCCATTAAAGGACCTTCGATCACCTGAAGAGGTCGATCATATTTAAGCCTTGCTTCTTCGGTATCTTGGTCTATATATTCTACGATTCCTTTTACTAAAGAATATTCTAATCTTTGCTCTACTGTCCCTTCTCTCCAGGCTTCTTCTTTTTTCTCAGCCTTCTCACCCGACTTAACTGATTCAGCAAAATCGATTAATCTTTCGGTAGCATCCGGTCTTCTATTCAGGAGAACGTCCTCTACTCTTTCTAAAAGATCTTTAGGAATTTCTTCATAAACTGCAAGCATACCTGCATTTACGATCGCCATATCCATTCCGGCCTTGATCGCGTAAAATAAAAATGCGGAGTGCATTGCTTCTCTTACTGGGTTATTTCCACGGAAAGAGAAGGAGATATTACTCAAACCACCGCTGATTTTCGCGCCTGGGCAAACAACTTTGATTTCTTTGATCGCTTCTATAAAATCGACTGCATAGTTATTATGCTCATCTATTCCAGTTCCGACAGTGAGAATGTTCGGATCAAAGATGATATCAAACGGAGAGAAGTCAGCCTTTTCCACTAATAGATCATAAGCTCTTTTACAAATTCGAACTTTGTCATCTTTAGTAGCAGCTTGGCCTTGTTCGTCGAAAGCCATTACGATGACGGAAGCACCGTACATCTTAACTATTTTTGCCTGTTGTAAAAACTTCTCTTCTCCTTCTTTTAAGGAGATGGAGTTTACGATCGGTTTTCCTTGGATACATTTTAATCCAGTTTCCAAAACGGACCATTTGGAACTGTCCACCATGAAAGGAACTTTCGCAATATCGGGTTCAACTGCGATCAAGTTTAAGAACTCTTTCATGGAGGCTTCTCCATCTAAAAGAGCTTCGTCGAAGTTTATATCGATAACGTTTGCACCTGCTTCTACCTGCTGTAAAGCGACTGACACTGCTTCTTCAAAGTTTCCTTCTAAGATCAGTTTTTTGAATTTAGGAGAACCTGTTACGTTAGTTCTTTCTCCTATTAATACGAAACCTGTTGTTTCATCTATATTCAAAGGTTCTAATCCGGATAGCCTAGTTTTTCCTTCTATCTCCGGTATGATTCTAGGCTTTTTACCTTGGACGGCTTTGGCACCTTCTTTAATATGAGCTGGAGTAGTTCCACAACATCCTCCCGCAATATTTAACCAACCTTGATTGGAAAAATCATCCAAGAAGTTTCCAAATTCTTCTGGAGTTTGGTCATATCCACCAAACGCGTTAGGCAAACCTGCATTAGGATAACAACTAATATAACAACCTGAGATTCTAGATAATTCTTCTATATAAGGCCTCATCTCACCTGCACCTAAAGCACAGTTGATCCCTACAGAAAGAGGATTTGCATGATAGATGGAGTTGTAGAATGCCTCGATCGTCTGTCCTGACAATGTCCTTCCGGAAGCGTCAGTGATCGTAACAGAAAGAGAAACAGGAATCCTTACATTCAAATCTTTGAATACGTTCTCAATAGCAACGATGATCGCTTTTAAATTTAAAGTATCGATATTGGTTTCGGAAAGAAGAATATCGACTCCTTCTTCCACAAGTGCTCTCACTTGTTCGTAGAATGTTTCCACTAATTCGTCAAAGGTTACTGCACGGAATGCAGGATTATTCACATCCGGAGAAAGAGAAGCCGTTCTGGTTGTAGGCCCTATAGATCCTGCAAGGAATAATGGCTGGTCAGGATGAGCTTTAGAGAACTTTTCCATTGCAGCACGAGCAACTTTTACCGCTTTTCTATTTAGCTCATCAACGTATGCTTCCGCGTTATAATCGGCTTGAGAAATTCGATTGGAGCTAAACGTATTTGTTTCTAAAATATTTGCCCCTGCTTCTAAAAATTTATAATGTATTTCTTCAATCACCTCAGGTTTAGTGATTACAAGTAGATCATTATTTCCCTTCAACGCGGAAGGATGATCTTTGAGGCGTTCATCTCGGAAGTCTTCTTCCCCCAGACCATATCTTTGGATCATAGTCCCCATTGCACCATCAAGAACTAGTATTCTTTCTTCTAATAACTTTAGAAGTTCTTGCGCTTTCGGGTTTGTATATGTGGGAAATTTATGTTTCATAATTCTTTAATATTGCAGTTTTTATCTAAAAGAGGTTTTTTAAGATCATTGATCATCGGTAACGTTTTCGATTCTTTTGCGTTCAAAACGATCCAATCTTTCCATATCACCGGCACCTCATCCTCCGGAAAGATGGCATTCACCGGACATTCTCTCAAACAATCATTACAATTGATGCAAATGTCCGGATCTATAACTAAGTAGTCCTTTCCTTCTCGGAAAGCTTCCACAGGACAGGAAGCGGCACAGTAAGTAATTTTACACCCTACGCAGGGTTCAGTTACTACGTATGCCACGACCTCTCCTTTATCAATTAATAGCGGTAGTGTTCCGGTTTATACGGACCTTCTACCGGTACTCCGATATACTCAGCTTGTTTAGCGTTTAATGTGGTTAGGCGAACTCCTAATTGCTCCAAATGTAACGCTGCAACTTTCTCATCTAATTGTTTAGGTAATCTATAGACACCGATCTCGTACTTATTGTTCCAAAGTTCGATCTGAGCCAATACTTGGTTCGTGAAAGAACAGGACATTACGAAAGATGGGTGACCAGTTGCGCAACCCAGGTTCACTAAACGACCCTCTGCAAGAACGATAATAGATCTACCATTCTCGAAAGTATATTTGTCCACCTGAGGTTTGATTTCCTTCTTAACTACGCCCTTCTCACCGTTCAATCTAGACATTTGGATCTCAGTGTCGAAGTGTCCAATATTGCAAAGGATCGCGCCGTCTTTCATGGCTTTCATGTGTTCAAGGGAAATAATGTCGTCGTTTCCGGTCGCAGTTACTACAATATCAGTAAATTCGATCGCGTCTTCTACCCTTAGAACTTGGTATCCTTCCATTACTGCTTGAAGAGCACAAATTGGGTCGATCTCAGTAACAATCACGCGAGCACCAAAATTGCGTAAAGAAGCAGCAGAACCCTTTCCAACGTCTCCGTATCCACAAACAAGAGCCACTTTTCCAGCAAGCATCACGTCAGTTGCACGTTTGATACCGTCTGCTAATGATTCTCTACAACCGTATAAGTTGTCGAATTTGGATTTAGTAACGGAATCGTTCACGTTGATCGCAGGAAGTTTCAATTCTCCTTTTTTGAGGAGTTTTTCGAGACCTTTTACTCCTGTAGTAGTTTCTTCAGAAACTCCTTTGATCTCCGCGAGAAGTTGAGGATATTTCTCATGAACATACATGGTTAGGTCGCCACCGTCGTCCAAGATCATGTTCGGACCTTTTCCACCGTCGAAGAAGATAGTTTGTTCTACACACCACCAGTATTCTTCTTCAGTTTCGCCTTTCCAAGCAAACACAGGAACTCCAGTTTTTGCGATAGCAGCTGCTGCATGGTCTTGAGTGGAGAAGATATTACAAGAAGACCAACGAACTTCTGCTCCAAGCTCAGTTAGAGTTTCGATCAGAACTGCAGTTTGGATAGTCATGTGAAGGGAACCAGCGATACGCGCGCCTTTCAGAGGTTGTTTCCCCTTATATTCTTTGCGTAGGGACATCAGACCCGGCATTTCTTTTTCAGCCAGAATGATTTCTTCGCGACCCCAGTCCGCGAGAGAAATGTCTTTAACCTTATATTTTAAACCTTTTTCTTGTATTGTAGCGGACATTAAAGTCCTCCTCTTTTCTTAGCTTTAATTATTAATACTTTGAAGTATTTCTGAGATTCCACTTCTTCGATGGATTCAAGGCTGAAGCCGGTGTGGTTCAGCCAATCTGTGAGAAGTTCCGACTCGAATCCGAGCCATAGGTCGGCGAAATTATCGCGCATGATTTCTTGGTTATGTTTCTTCAGGTCTACGATAATGAAAGTGCCATCGTCCTTTAGAACTTTATGTATTTCTTTCATAGCCTGAGGCGGATTGGAAAGGTGGTGTAGGACCATCGAAGCTACGACAGAATCAGCAGACTGGATCAAATTTTCAGGCAGAGTTTCAATCTCGGACGTAAGCAAATGGACTTGGGAGTTATTTAAAAAGGAACTCTTCGCCTCTTTAATCATTTTTTCAGAAGAATCGATCCCAATAACTTCCTGGCTCTTCATTAATAAATAAGGAATTAAACCACCAGGACCACATCCAAGGTCTAAGATCCGACTAGAATGCTCCGGAAGTAAATCTAGGATCTTATTCCGATATAGAACTGGATCCAAAACATCGCTTTGAATGCTTTCCCAATTTTGGGCCACATCATCGAAGTATTTTGATCTTTTCAGGTCTCTCTGTTTGAGAATATCTTTCGTCTTAACTAAATCTTGTTCTGAATAAGGAAGGTTCTTTTCAAAATCCAGAAGAAGTGTATGAAATCTCGCTGAAAAATCCTGCGAGTCATCATTCGAAACCTTAGGACTGTAATATACCCAAGAGCCTTCGCGTTGGGATGTCAAAAATCCGGCATCTGCCAATATCTTTAAATGTCGAGAGATCCTGGATTGGCCCATATCCAGAACTTCTGTTATCTCTTGGACGTTGAGAGGTGCAATGGAGAGTATTCGAAGAACCCGAATGCGGGTTTCATCAGATAATGCCTTTATCGCGAGCAGAATATCTCGATCCTGAAAAGCCCCCTTTACTGAAGAAGGCGGAACAAGTATTGAATCTGCGTAAGTTTCGACAGATTCTCTTTCTAAAGACATATCCTTTAGCGACATTTTCAAAGCCTTCTCACAAGATATCAAGATATCTTGATTTCTTCAAGCAAAAATCATCACTATTCCCCTGATAATTATGTCCTATATATCAAGGTCAGAAGATACCAAAACTAACTCCACTGCGGAGATCCTCGTTCGAGGGTAAATTTCCGAGGCCATCCCACTAAAATGATTCGGACCTCTTTGGTTTCTAAATTTAAAATACGACGAATATCTAAAATCCTTGAAGTGGGCGGTTTTCGATTTCGCCAAAAGTGAGAAAGAATTCTCTCATCTACTTCAAGTGATTCCCAATGAATCATTAACACGATTATATAATTCATTGAAACGCCGTGCGCGAGAGCCACATTTCTTAGTTCTTGGTAATTTTCTTCTTTCGGACGATAACTGTGGCGAACTAGATTTTGGCCTTTCGCCTGAAAAGAGGTTCTGAGCGGATTTCTTCCCATATATCTCTGAGACTGAAGCAATAAACCATACTTTTCCTGCAAACGCTGCAAGTATCGAGGAAAGTTTCGTCTGCAATCGACGGGCACTTTTCTCCACAACCTTTCTGGAATCAATGCCGTAGAAGGATAAGGATTCTTAACAATCTTTGCCTTTCGTTTAAGTTTCTCATTTTGGAAAACGGTAGAATTCATACTCTTCCCGTTTCCAAAATTTGAGTTAGTGCGTGAGGATTTTTATTTTTCTTATTTTTCGAAGTTACTACAGCAGGACAAATTATATATCCTGCTTAGTTTGATTTAATAATTCTTGATTCTGAAGTTTTTGGTCGCGAAGAATTTTGTAATTCTCTTCCATAATCTTTTTAAAGCCATCTAAAATCTTCATTTTCTCACGCATAAATTCTTCCAAAGGCTGCTTCAGAAGACCTTGAGGAGATACGACAGCTTCTTCATCCCGTTTTAGCGGAAAATTCTTTCCATTTTCTGTAGTAACTCCGACTTCCCCTTCTTTCACAAAGATTCCATTTGGCACATCGGAATCTTCGTGATCAGGATTTTCTTTACGCTGAACTTCATTCTCTTCGCAAACTACAAACTGTGTTCCTCGAACACCGGCGTTGTAAGAAGGTGCAGTGATTGTAAAATCTTCTTTCTTAGATCCTTTATCTACTCGAGCAAATACCTTGCCGGAAACGAGTTCTAATTTTGATTTATTCGACTTTTTGTCGGAACTCAGCTCAGCAATTTTAACTTTCGTGAAAGCAGCGATGCGAACAACAACGGAAGGACCAATCTGAAGATCGACTTTCCCCTCTTTCGTTTCAAGTTCATCCTGCTTTTTTAAGATCGAATTTTTCTTGAGACTTATCTTTTTTCCATCTTGAATGCCGGAAACGTCTCCCACGATGAAAAGCACGATCGCAATTTCTTCTTCAGCGAATAAAGAAGAGGGCGAAGAAATTAAAGTAGCAAAAATGATGAAGGCAAATACAAGTGCTCGGTTTTTCATAAGAGGGTTTTCCTATCACACTAATTTATTCTATAAAGTTGTAATAAGATCTAATAGATCCATTAGAATAGCAACAATTTGAAACTTACTTTTTGGAAGAATTTTGCAGATTATATTGAGAATAACGAGCTTTCAAGGAAAAATGTTCACTTTCAAATGAAGAATCTACTGATTCAAAGGTCAATTCTGTCTCCTGAGAAGTAATTACTGGAAATCCATAATATTTATTTTTATGTGAAATTTCTTTCTTCTGTTTTTTCCTATCCGAAATGAAATCAAGATGACTTTGTAGTCTATTTTGTAGTATCTTCGACGAAACATTCACTGCAGCAAGCAGCTTCTTTCTCGCAATTTCAAGAATTCCCTGATCTACATCGTATCCGACGCTATTTCTAGAAGAAAGAAGAGCCGCTAATGATGTGGTACCCGTTCCCAAAAATGGGTCTAAGACTGTATCACCCTTTATGGAAAACATATTCACCAATCGATAGGCAAAATCCAAAGGGAATGCCGCAGTCCGTTCCCGGGAAGCTCCGACATCTTTAAAAATCTGTCTTTCCCCCTTTAAGTCCCAGACATCTGAAAACCAAACATTTCTTTCTTCCCAGAAAAAGGCGCTATTTCGTCGGATCTCCGTCTCAGATTTAGAATACTTCCTCAGTCCCCCTTTCCGAAAGATTAGAATATACTCATGCTCATAGGTAACATAGGCGCCTACTGGATACATCCCAGAACCCATAAACTTAGTTGGGGAATTAGTTTGTTTTCTCCAAAGAATATCCGGTAAAGAAGTGAAGCCGAAGTTACGACAAGCCTGCAAAATCCGAGAGTGGTTCGAAAATAAACTGAATTCTCCCCCAATACTTCGAGTAGCATCTCCTATATTGACGAGTAGGGTTCCGCCCTCCTTCAAAACTCGAAAACATTCTCTCCAGACCTTGTCCAATTGCAAATGCATTGCCTCGAAGGCTTCGCTCCCTAAGTTCTTAGCAAGAGCATTCTTGGTATTTTTGTCCCAACTTTTAAAGAGATCATCCCACATTTCTACCATGGGATAAGGAGGTGAGGTTAATACGAGATTAACGCTTTCGTCCGAAAGCTTATCCATTTTTCTCGAATCGGAATTATATAATATATGAGAAGTTTCCGGAACGAGTATTTCCTTCATACACGTTCCGCATGTTTCAAGAGCACTCTAAATTGGCTATTCAAATTTAGAAAACGAAGATATGAAGAAGGATAGTCGAAGATACTACAAAATCCCCATTATTAATTCTTCTTACCGTGGATCTTTTTGTCGATCAACTCATTTAGAAGATCTGCAAGATCCTGAAACTCGTCACCACTTCGAATCCGGATCTTATCTACGTCTTTGCCTTCCAGCAGCAATTTTAAATTCTTCTTAATATTATAGATCGGCCCGGCCATCTTATGGGAATAAACCAAGACAAAGATCGCGGAAAGCAGAAGATACAACATAGAGAATAGTAGAATTCCTTTAAATTGGATCGAAAAAAGATCTAAACCGTGATCATAGTCCGGAAGAGCAAGTTCCTTCTCCACGAACTTGTCTTTCTCTTCTCCGTTAACGATCTCAAATCCCTTTTGATATACTTTAACGGTGTCTTGGCGAAGCCTGAAAACGACTCCTTTGTCGTACTTGGTAGAATGGATCCAAAATAAAAATCCGAGAGTAAGAAGTAACCCGAAGATAAACAATAAAGAGAAATTTAAGAAGAATCTTAATTGAAAGTCCTTATCGATCAGATAATTGGCAAGATGTCTTTTATAACGAGGGGTCTTTGCGGAGGGGTTTGCAGTTTCTTCAGACATGGGAATTAGCCTTCTTTGGTAGAATTTCTTTAAAATTCTCCACATGTCAAAAATATTTCAATTTTAACGAAGTTGAATCACCTCCATAACTGAATCTCTTTGGATCTTTATTTCCTTCTCAAGAGTTTGCAAATACATAAAATTTTCGTCCATGTCGACGATCACGCCTTCTAACGTCTCGCCATTGGAAAGTAAGACCCTCTCCAATCTTTGGTATTCGTTAAACAGATCGTCTTTATTGGAGAAAGATTTTTCAGAACTTCTTGCAATCTCATCCACATGAAGTTCTGAAAATTTAGACCCAAGGTCCTTTTGCTCTTCTGAAGAAAGGAAAGTTCGTTGAAAACCCTTCGTCTCCAAACGGATCTTTTGGCCTGGCTGTAAAACTTGCTCCCCACGGTTTGGTTCGCTGATACTCTTTGCAGCTACCCTGCCCTCTAACACGGAGACTATAGTTCCTTCTTTCAAACTTTCTCGTACTTCGAATTTTGTTCCTCTAACTTCTACCAAGCCGGTTTGGGTTACGATCCGGAACTCATCTTTTTTGAGATTCTTGTGTAGATGAACTAAGATACTTCCATTACGAAGTCGGAAAGATTGTTTTCCTTCTTTCATGATCTCGAGCTCCGTGGATTCTTCCAAGATCATACCTTCTCCCTTTGCGATGCTTAGGAAAAGTTTAGATCCAGGTTCGGTCCTTAAGATCTGACCCGAACCCACAGATTCACCTTCGTTTAAGGCCAAAAGTTTTTCGGAATCGGAAGAGAATAGATATCCTTTTCCGACAATTTTAGTCACCGATATTCCAAGTTCATTCGTAACCGGAGTAACTTTAGGATTTTGTAAAATAAGAAAACCAAATGCTCCGATCAAAATCGCAGCTGCAGAAGCAATAGTATATAATAAAGGTTTTTTAAAGCTGATAACTTTAGAAGCTTGGGCCTTTTCGTAAATTTCTTGGAAAGAGATATTTGGAGGAGAAGGAGCCCAGGATTTGGAAAGCATATCGGACAATTTATCGATAGAAGAACTGAACTCGTTCTTCTCGCCTTCGATCGCCTTCCTTATTTTATGTTCGAAATTCTCGTCCATTCTTCCCTTCAACAGCCTTCTCTGTATTATTCCATCGGCAGAATTTGTTTGTTTTTTGCGATCTCTAGGAGCTTTCCGGTCGCCTTCACGACCAATCTGGATGCAGTAGCAATCGAGATCCCCATGATATCCGCAATATCAGCCAACGTGTATTTTTCTATATTCTTTAATACTAAAGCGTATCTTTCTCCTTCTTCTAATTCGCCCAAACAATCCATCAATCTGGATTCCAAATCGGAAAGTTCCGTTTTTCTTTCGAAACTTTGTCCTTCTTCTCTATAAGTTCCCATATCGTCCGTTCCGGATTCTTTCACCGTGGAGAACTTCTTGGCATAGTTAATCGATCTATTTCTCGCGATCGTATATAACAGCTTTAGGGCTTGTTCTTTGTTTAAGTCGGAATTGGAATACTTCTTAAAAAAATTAAGAAAAGTGTCCTGCATGAGGTCAGAGGCAGTTTCTGGATTTCCGGTATACTTATACAAGAAATCAAAAATTCTCCCGTTGGATTCCCGATACAGGGTTTCCATAAAATCTTTTCGGGATGCCATTACACAAAGATTCCAACTCGAAACGCTTAATTCAAGTAATTTCCGGCGGCTGTTCTAAACTATACCCTTTCTCCTCTTCGCGAATGGGCTTTGATATTGATAACATATCGAATCAGACTTTTTTACATGAAGGAGAAAAATTTGTAGGAAGGTTTACATTTTTTCTCCTCTCCTAATTTGGAAATGGAGAAGAAGGAGAGCTCCGAATGTAGATCGAACCGAATTCTGGGAAATGGTTTTTGCACGTGGGATAGGAGATAGGAGTTTTGTAGTCACTTCGACAAGAGGAGAATTGTTCCTCTTTATCTGTCGAAGCTACTACATTTCCTTAAATTCATAGATTAACAATGTGACATAATTTCGATCCTTCAAACACTCCAGATCCTTCTCAAACGAACCGATAGAATTCGTATCTACCAGAGAATCCAGTTTAGAATGAGTCGTGCCCTTCAAGTCTTAGCCTTTTTTGTAGTAACTTCGACCATCCTATACACCCCCCTCCTTCATCCATCCCCGGAGGTCTCCTTCCCAAATGAAATCCCCGAATCAAAACCCCTTTTAAGAGTTCTCCCTGCTTTCCGGAAAGAAGAATGCGACTGGGCAATTCGCTGGGATGTTTGCCTTCGATGTGTTTCGAGTAGATACAGATATGCTCAAAGGATACATTTTTATCCTTCTGGGCTGTATAGGGAACATGGATGTTATTCTGAGGAGAAAGGTTTCTTTTTGATAAAAGAAGATTAAGAAGATGATAAAGAGCCGGAGTATTCCGGCCCTTTATTATTAGAAGTTACTTCTTACAAGTAGCAAGAGCCGCAAGTGATTTAGAAGATTTTAAACAAGTAAGATCGTATTTTCCAGTCATACACTCTTTGAGTAGGTGGCCGGAAATTTGACCTTGCATAGCTTTTAGTTTCTCTGCTTGCTCAGGAGTTTGACCAACAGCAAGATTGGAAATCAATTCGTTTACAACTGGATCACATTCTGCTTGGCTTACTTTCGCTCCGCCGCAAGAAATAAGACCTGCAAAAATTAGAATCGTAAGGATCGAAAAAAACGTGTTTTTCATGCAAAGACCTCTGCGAATTTTTAATTCTATGTCGCTAATATTAGCCCGAGTCGAATCTCTAACTAGATTAAATCGAAAATTTCCAAAACCTTGGAGAATTCCGACAGTTTAACGACGAAGGCCATTCTAACGATTCCCATTCTATAGAAAAGTTATTTTTTAGTCGGGAAAATAGTTATGCCGTAATAGGAAACTGACTTTTCACCCTTGAAGGTCAGTATTCTTTTTTTGGAGTCGAACTTCCAGCTTCCTGCGTTTACCAGTACATCAAATCCCTTTCCGTAATGTATTTCAGGAAGAAAAATTTCTGCTATTGGGATTTCATCTCCTTCTTTTCTGAAGGAATATTTGAACATGGATTTTTCCATATCAAAACTGATCGCTTCCGGATTTCCTTTGGTTCGGATCGGATAAGGTCTGGAGAAGGCTCTGACTGCTCTTCCTCCATCTTCATCTATACTTTTTGGAGTGTCCAAAGAATAAAGAGAAAGGTCTTCTTCATTCCATCTATCTCCTAAACTGTGAGTATTATCAGGAGTATAATTCCAAAGTGTATAATGTACGAAATTTTTTTCGATAGAAGTTATAATACGATCTAGAGAAGCCTCCAAGTGAGAATAATCTTTTGTTCGGAATGCCAAACGTCCGTTCATGTCCATTGGGATCCCGGTTTCTCCGATTACTGTAGGACTATTATTCATCTTTTTGATAGAAACTTCTTTGATCATTCTGATCGTGTCTTCATAGGCCTTCTCTACATTCTTCTTTCCGAATATTGGGATTTGTTTGAAGATATGAACTCCGAACCAAGGAATAAAACGTTTGAACATCAAAACGGAAACATCGTACCAATGAGTCGCGTTGATTACAGTCCCTTCTCCCTTTTTTGGTTTTTCGTCCCAATCCAATTCTAAACTTCCTGGATCCGATTCCACGAAGATGGAGAATTTTTTCTGAACGGATTGAATTCTAGTTTTGAATCTTTTGATAAAAGGAAGCATGAATTCGGGATAGAATTCCACCTTTCTTCCTCTATACTTATTAAAATAATCAGGACGAAGTAACATTGGAGCGCCATTCGGATCGTAATCCCAAACTCCATGTTGTCTCCAAATACAATGTTTTCCTTCCTGCCAAAGAGGAACCGACTTAGTATTTAATTTGGTTTTTCCTAAATTGAATCCCGTAAACCCAAGCATATAAGCATTATTTGCTCTAACGGTTCTTCCCTCAGACAAAAACATTTCTTGGAATGGAGAAGTAGTCAGAACCTTACCAAAACCAAGTCCGGAAAATTCTCCTATATTCTTTTTACCTATCCAACCGGGAGAAGGTTCGTTCAAAGAATCGAATCCTAATACGTTTTTGTATTTAGCGACCTTCTTCGCAATTCTACACATAGCTTCTATATAATGATCTTGTAAAAAGGTTTCTACATTCTTCCCATGAATAGATAATTTAGGCGCGAATGTTTTTCCGCCGAAGAATAAAGAGAACATAGTTGCGCAAGCATACTTCTGATAGTTTAAAGGCCAGGACATTCTTCTATAATTCCTACCTTGAAAATGATGAACGATTGCAGTATCGGAATCTTTAATATTCCCTATATTCATTCCGACTTCTTCCAAAGTCCACCCCGGAGCGCCATCCCCTCCTGTAAATCTGGACCAAACATCTTGGTGAGGATCTATAAAAACGTAGAACCCTTTTTTGTCAGCGAGTGCCACCATTCTTTCGATATAATCTAAATATGCTTGGTCGTATTTTCCCGGACCTAAATGTTCCACTGCTTCCCAAGTAACTAGAAAACGAAGAAAGTTAAATCCCCATTTCTTTAGTCGATCTAAATGTTCTGCGGCTTCCTTCTCTTCTAAAGGCCTCCCTACGAAGGAAACTTTTCTATGATCGTGAAACGTTAAAGACTGATCGAAATGTGTAGTTCCATCCGGTTTGAATGGAAGTTTTGAACTCCCGGAAAGATTCACTCCTCTTAACTGAAGAATATATCCTTCTGAATCTATAAAATTTCCGTCTTCTGCTTTGATTTCCAGCATTGGATCTTAATCTTCCCCGAATTGGATTTTAGCGTCTTCGTATCCGCGGCTGATCAGATAGTCCGCTTGCACTTGAGAAAAATTTAATATACTTCCGAAACCGAGAGAAGTCCTCGGCCCGATCACTCTAATCTTATAATCCGTTTTTTCGGGTTCGGAAAAGGATAATAATGACTTGGTAAATCCCTTCTTCTTATTATCCTTTTGTTTCTTTTGGTATTGTAAGTTTGCCATAATAGTTTGGAAGGACCCGATCAAAGAAAGTTCGAACACTCTTTCTAAACCGTCCCTTCTATTCCGTGGGAGCCCCATATTCACTCCTCCCACAGGAGACAACAATACTACTACTATCTCTTTTGCGCCTCTTTCTACCGCTGGGAGGATCGGAACATTGGCCATCACTCCCCCATCCCAATGTGGTTTCCCATCCACATATTGCCAAGGAAAGATTAAAGGTATGGCAGAAGAAGCCATCACATGTTCTATATCTATATCTTTGTTCCCGAAAAAAACAAGTTCTGCGGTCAGTATATTTACCGCTGTGATGATGATCTCCATCGGGTTCTTTCTCATATTACGAAAATCTAATTGAGAATAGAGTAAATATTTTAAAGGAGTTGTGTCCGCTAATGGAGAAAATCTGCGAAATATAAGATCCAGGAAATCGTTCCAGATGGAATATTTCATCACCTTCTGGATCTCGATGGATTTCCAAAGGTCTATGATCCTAGCAGCATTCATTCCGCAGCCTAATGCGGAGGCTGTGATCGCACCCACGGAAGTTCCGCAGACTACATCCGGTTTGAATCCGATTTCTTCCAAATATTTTAGGACCCCGGCATGATATGCGCCTCGAGCGCCTCCACCGGATAATACTAAAGCTCGCTTCATTCCAAATATGATCCTGCCGAAGTCAGTCTTAGGTTCCTCAGGTAAATTTCAAGACGGAATATTGATTTGGAAGTTTGTAGTATCTTCGACGATTTCACACGAGTTCGTCTTAGAGTGGATATCAATAGCTAGTATAGGCTTGGGATTTGAGAGAAAGGACTGGGGATCTTGGAATTGCTGTCGAAGTTACTACAGATTTCGCACAGGGATTTCCCCGAACCTTCAGCAATATCTAAAAAGGAAGAAATTAAAACCTTCTGAGTGTCTGCGTCTAGCTATGCTAAATGCCCGAAAGTGACCAATTCTCGGAACTCAGAAAGGCCAGTGGTCTGATGGTATTGCAATAGGTCCAAGAGGGCCATTTTGCAGGGGCCTGGGCTATTGCTCAGCCACCTCACAGGTCATTTTCTTGCTGCAACTGTCGCTACTCAACTAAACCACCTCCTTTAACGTGTGGCCAGACCATATTCTGTCGCATTAAAAAGTCAAGAAATGTCCGTATTTTTTTACGGATTTCAGAAACAAGTTTCCTAAACGTAACTTAGGAAACTATTTTCACCTTTCTGGATAGATAGAGAGCAAGAAGATTAAAACCGACCGCGAAATACCCTACTATATCAAATCTTTCGAAAGTTCCATTCGGCAATTGGATCAAGATCGCTCCAGCAAGAAGCGCTCCTATACCTGTAGCCACACTCTGTAGGCTAGAGTTCACTGACATGAAACTTCCCCTAACCTCAGGTCGAATGGCGGAAGTTAACATCGCCATAGAAGGAATAACCCGACCGGATACTAGGACCATGAAAACTGTCGTAACTCCGAGCGCCATGTACACCGGCAAATCCTTAGGCAAATGGGTAATTGCAAGAATAGGAAGTAAAGCAAGAAGAACTAGGATCAGAAAAACCTTATGTTTGCCGAACTTATCCGACAAGAACCCTACGATCCAAGAAGAAACAAAAGTACAGATCCCTCCGATCTCATAGATATGGCTAACCTGGGTCTTGGAGAAACCCATATTCCTTTCCATAAAAACAGCTATCGAAGTTACGACAGTAAATCCACCCAAGATCACGCTCATAAAAAATGCCAGAGCGATCAAATGATCCCTTTTCGAAAGTACATTGATCAGTTGGCTGAAATCCGCCACCTTCTGCTTTTCCATTTTAGAAGGAAGGCTAGGCAAATATAGAATGGCAAGAACCAGGATCGGAAGGCCTAATACCACGATAAATGCGAACGTATAATTCCAACCTGAGGTCATCGCTATTCGAATACCTGAAGGAACTCCCAAAACGGAAGCGGCAGAGAATGCACCCATCACCCCTCCCATAGCCTTCCCTCTCTTTTCCATCGGGAAAACATCACCTATGATAGAGAGAATGACTCCACTGATCATTCCGCCGAAAATCCCTGCAGTGATCCTTGCAAAAAGAAGAAATGAATACGTATTAGCGACCGCACAAAGCGCAGTTCCTACCAAAAACCCTACATATAAAAAGATGGCAGCAGACTTACGATTAAAACGATCTATAAAGTTAGCTCCGATCAAAGCGGCAATTGCTGCGGCAAATGAATAAGAAGAAAGGACTAAGGAAAACATCGCCGTGTCGATCTGGAATTGTTTCAAAAAATAATCCTGAAGCGGGAACATGATCATAAAATCCATGATGTTCGTGAATTGAATACTCGCAAGAAGCAGAATCAGGAACAATTCATGACGGACTATTTTTGTTTTAGGAAGTGAAGCTACGGATTCCATATACTTACCAAGGTTTTTTAGGTAAGTTATAAAGAGATAAATTTTTACAAAGTTTGGAGACTAAATGGATTTGTGCGATCATCTAGAACTTAGTTCAAGAAATTTCCAAAATTATATAAATACGATTTAATGCCGGTTGGATGACGAATCGACACCCAAGTTTATTTCTGCACTAGATAAATAATTTTCCGATTTTCGTTACTCGGATTTTTCACTTCCTTTCTCAGAAGTGTATAAACCTAAATCTTCTTCCGTCTATCTGAGTATCACTATGAAATTCAGAAGATATCTTTCGGAAGACTTTTCTTATTCGAAATCGGGAGAAATCCGCAAACTTCGAACCCTAGATAATGACAAGTCCGTCAGAATTCTTAGCATTTTTTCACTTTTCATTTCCTGTATTCTTTTAGCGCAGAATACTCTTTCTCCGGGAACACCTATCGGCGGGCATCTTCAACTTTTATATGGTTTGAGCTTCGGAAGTTCCGCATTATTCTCCAGTTTGATGCTGGCAGTTTTAGCCTTAAAAGACATAAAAGGCAAAAAACTTTCCTATTTTGCGATGATAGGTTATGTGGGAATTCTAACAGCCACCACTACTTTTGCAACCCTGGTGGATCAGTATCATACTTCAGATTATTCAGCTTTTTGTTTTGGATTACTTCTACTTCCTTTATTTTTAAGAGCAAGTTTTGTGACGTATCTTGCTATTATCTCCATAAACGTTCTCTTCTTTTCGTTAGGATATTCTTATATGATCGAAAGAGAACTTAGCTCGGCGGTTGCAACTCCAATCATTGCATTTTCCGTTGCAAGTATGGGAGCAGCGATCAATGTAGAAGGTACCAGATTAAAAAGTAATCTTCTACAATTACAGCTGGAAGAATCCAATAAAAATCTAAAAGAATTATCTCATAAGGATTCCCTAACAGGCCTTTTTAATAGAAGACACTTAATGGAATCCTTAAGCACTCTTCTGGCGGCTTCTAAAAGATATGATTTTCCTTTGTCTGTCCTTCTACTCGATTTAGACCATTTTAAAAAGGCAAACGATTCTTTAGGGCACCAAGTAGGAGATAAATTACTAGCAACAATCGGAAGATTATTATCCGGGTTAGTAAGAGATTGTGATGTAGCTGCACGTTATGGTGGCGAAGAATTCTGCGTAGTACTCTCTAATACGAATGTAGAAGGAGCCAAATTCGTAGCTGAAAGGATCCGCGCTAGAATCGAAACCGAAACCTTCGAAGAAATTCCTTGGACAATTACTGTAAGTATCGGTGTCGCTGCAAGAGAGACCGACGAGACGCCGGAAGATTTCCTAAAAGCGGCGGATAAGAAATTATACGAATCAAAGGCCGCCGGAAGGAACAGAGTCTCCGCTTAATTCCGGTTCTGATTCAAATAAAGAAATCTTAATGTATTTTCCCAAATATTGACCTAAAAAGCTAACCCCTAAAGCCGGAATAGTCGGTGGTAGCCATGTCGGCCCGAAAAATTTCAAACCCAACCAAACGATCATCCCGGAGAACATAGCATAAACCGCACCGGTTGCATTTGCCTCTTTCCAGAAAATGGCAGCAATCAAAGGAACAAAAAGAGAAACTAAACTGATGGAAGAAGAATCAGCGACTAACTGATAAATATTCGTTTCACTCAATGCCATTCCGGTAGAAACAATTGTTACGATCAATACGGAAGAACGCATTACTCTTAACAGCAGC
Source organism: Leptospira selangorensis (assembly GCF_004769405.1). NCBI lineage: Bacteria > Pseudomonadati > Spirochaetota > Leptospiria > Leptospirales > Leptospiraceae > Leptospira > Leptospira selangorensis. The sequence goes on along the minus strand of NZ_RQES01000001.1, from coordinate 150,943 downwards.
TTCTCAGAAGGGTTTTTCAGAGTAGGACGGATCAAATTCTCCCCTAAAACGGAAGCAGGAGCCAAAATTGCACCGGAAGCAGTGCTTAAGATTGCGGAAAGTAAGGCTCCAAAAAATAAGATCTGTATAAATAAAGTAGAATGTACGAGTACAACATGCGGGAGTATCATCTGATTATCGCCGGCAGCGATCTCAGGATATACTCTTCTTGCAAAATATCCTGCGAGCAATGGAAGAAATGCAACAGTTAGATACATTCCTCCACCCAAAAAAGAAGAATATACTGCTACCTTTTCAGATTTCGAAGACATCACTCTTTGGAAAATATCCTGTTGCGGAATAGAACCCAATCCTATTGTCATCCAAGCTGCAATGTATGCGAGAATCGCTTCTGTTTCTAATGGAGGGAAGAAGGAAAAAAACCCAGGCTTCGCAGTTGCAATCACGGTTTGAAATCCACCCGCCTTACCCTGTAGATCCCAAACTAAAACTAAAAGTCCCACTATGATCAAAATGGTCTGTAAGAAATCCGTAATGGAGATTGCCCACATTCCTCCAATGTATGTGTAGATCAATACAACGACAGATGCCAATAGTATTCCTACATACATATCAAACCCGAATAAAGAATGGATAACTATCCCCATTGCGACGAGCTGAGCAGCAATCCAACCGAAATAAGAAGGGATCATAAATAATGCGGAAAGAAATTCTACCTTTCGACCAAAACGATTTTTATATAAGTCACCGAAGGTAAGAATATTCATCCGATACAATGGCTTAGCGAAGAATATTCCAACTAAGAAAAGGCAAAGTGCCGCCCCGAAAGGATCTTCGATCACGGCTAAGATCCCTCCATCTACAAACTTGGAAGAAGCTCCCATCAAAGTTTCCGACCCGAACCAAGTAGCAAATAAAGCGGAAGATGCGAGCACGAGGGGAAGTCTTCTTCCCGCTAAAACATAGTCTTGGGAACTATTGATATATCTAGACGCAAATGCCCCGATTAGAATGGTAACACAGATATATAGAATTACGAAAAGGCCGAGCAACTCAGAATGTCCTAGCGAAAAACTTCTTAATTGTGAACTTGAAATTCAGAGAATCAAAACGCAAGCGATAATAGGAAAGATGATCAATCTATATCCAAGATCAAAAGAGTGATATCATCCTGGATCGAGCTTTTGGAAATGAAATTTTGGAGATCGGAAAGTATCCGTTCTGCCTGGATCTGAGGCTCGAATTGAGCATTGGATCGAATCGAATGTAAAAACCTTTCCTCTCCGTATTCTAATTTGTCCTCGTCGAACTGTTCGTAAATCCCATCTGAAAAAAGAAAGATCCTAGCTCCTGATTCTATTTTATATTCTTCGGTTCTATATGGATAATCTTTTACAAAGCCTAAAATAGCTCCTGTCTTAGGCATTTCCTCCGTTTGATAAGAGCGTACTAAAAATTGAGAGATATGACCTGCAGAGGCAAAATATACTTTTTTCTCGGATAGATCCACGTCGCAGATCGCTCCGGTAAAATAGAGTGTTTTATATTTATTTAAAATAGAGTTATTTAACCCGGAAAGTATTTCTCCCGGCTTTTCCAAAGAGGATTTTAAACTTTCATATTCCCCCTTGATTGCCATCGTAACAAGTGCCGCCTGAACTCCGTGACCCGTCGCATCCGCTAAGAAAAATCTATATCTTCCATTGCTTAATTTGCATATATCATAGAAGTCCCCTCCTACTTCATCCATTGGCAGATAATTGACAGAATATCTCATTCCCGGTATACTTTTCAATTCAGGGAGAATACTTCTCTGGATCTTTTGGGAATACAACATATCCTTTCGGATGATGGAGAGGGATCTGGCTAATTCCTCTGTTCTTTCGTTTACTTTTCTTTCCAGCTCGGAGTTCATACGAGTGATATCCTCGTACAATTTCGCATTCTCTAATGAAATTGCCGCCTGAGCAGAGAGTATCTCCAGAATTTCCAATCTATGTTCATCAAAGATCCCTGCAGTAAGTCGATTTTCTAAATAAAGAACACATAATGTTCTTCCTTGTTTTGTGATCGGCATACATAATAAAGATTTGGGTTTACTTCTTTTAATATAAGGATTTACGGAATAAAAAGAATCCTTCGCTGCATCCGAGATCAAAACCTTTTGTCCTGAACGGAAACAGAAATACACAACTTCTAACGGAAGAAGATGCCCCGCCTCATCTAGTGAGATCGGTTTAGGTAAAAATCCAGGTTCTTCTATATCTGAACCCGCCATCAAAAACAGTTCTTTGTTTTGAGGAAGGATTAAGAAACCTCTGGTAGCCGCCGCATTCTCCATGATAGTACGAATAAGTTGTCGTAATAATTCACCTAGTTCGATCACTCCTGAGATACTTTGAGAAGCCTTAAGTACGGTTCTTAAATCCAAACTGAAAGATGTGGAAAGCATAGAATCCGCTAGAATTTTTTCCACAGAACGTTTTGGGGTCCCTTGAGGACGAAGTAATTCTCCGTGTTCGTCCCTGAGTAAGTTTACGATAGACTTGGCTCCCCAAGATCCATAGAGTCGAACAGCATTCTGCATTAAAAACTTCCCGTAGGAGGTCCTACCCTGCGCTAAACTCCATTCTGCCACATGTTGGTATACAACTGCTTTTCTAAAATCATTAGGTTCTGACTCTACCTGCTGCATTGCCATGTCGAAGTATTTGGATGCATTCTCATTTCTTCCTGCATAATCTTCGTAGAGTCCGGCTAATACAAAATAGAATAATTGGAAACTAGGTGGATAGATCCGTGACCAAAGTTTAAATAAATATAAAGAATATCTAAAGAAAAATTTTTCAGTTATCTTTAACTTCTTCTTACGTAATTTTAAAAGCCCTAAAGATCTATAAAATCTGTATTCCGAATAAATGAACATTATCCTGGATTTCTCAAGATCAGGATGATACTTTTTAAAAATTCTCTCAGTTTCTAAATAATAACCCGACAGATACGCCAATGATCCGAACAAAGTTGCATACCAAGAATTAGCAGTCCCATTTCCTGCAGACTCCAAAACCCTGGATTCAAATTCCTGATCCGCAAATAAGTTGTCCTTATATCTTACTGTTTCGGTGGATTTCCCTTCTAAACGATCCAGATAAGAATCGGAAGAATGAAGCATGACCATCAGAATATCGTAATTTAGCTTAGATCCCCTTTCTAAATTTTCCCTGATCTTTTCCCTATAGGAAATCGAATTTTCTGCGGAGTATAATTGGTTTGTATTCTGGGAAAAAAGCGCGAACGCAGCCCAAAGATAATCCCCATACTGCATACATTTATGAAATGCTTCTTCTGTATAGTCCACTATGGAACGGAAAGGATACATAAAATAATCCAGAAGAATTGTTCGGCCGAACACAAATCTTCCGTAAAGTTCATCTGATTTAAACTTTTTTAATATCTTTTCCGCCAGTGTCCAATATCTCATGGATTGCTGGAAGTTTCCGTTGATGGAAAGAAGAATAGAGCCGAATCCTGCGTAGCCGAAAAAGCTAAATGGAGCATTTCCTTCTTTTAAGGTAAGGTTGATCAGCTTTAAATAAATATAAGCCATCACCTTCATATCCATATGTTTTCCGTAATTCAGAAGATTGACTAAAATGTTTAAGGCTTCCGTTTTATATGGATCTTTACTATCTTTTGCATTTACTAATTTTTCAGGAGATCTTCCTCTACTATAAAAGACCATCTTGAGCACTTCGCCGAATACCGCCAAAAACCCAGGCTTCTCTTTGAAACCTATTCCAAGAGATTGTAATGCTTTGATCCCGATTTTGGACGCAGAATCCAAATCGTTATAAACGTTCATCACTTCCAGTTGCATCAGATAAACATCCGCCTTTTCGGATGGTGTATTGAGCTTGGAAAGCAGATCGGATACTATCTTCTCCGCTTCTTCTCTTCTGGATAAATAATATGCGGATTCCGCCAGGGACTTTAAGATATGGATCGCATTCTTTCTATCCTTCTGCCAATAAGAGTCCTTAAGTTGAGAAGCAAGCAGGCTGAAAAAAGAATAAGAAGATTCGTAAGCTGCGCCGGATTTTGCGGAGTTTCCCGCAAGTATCGTATAATGGAAGAAGTCCTCATTCTCCCGCCCATTCGTATACAATTCCCTGGAACGCAAAAGATGATTTGCAATATCTAAAATCTGTTCGGACCCGCCTGAAAATTTTTCGCGCTCTATTAATAATTTTGCAAGTGTATTATGGATCCTTGCTTTTTCTGCGGAGTCTGTTGCATCCAAAATACTTTGGATCATCCTATCATGAGAAAAATGGAACTGCACATTCGAAAGAGAGGAATACATTCCGGACTCTTCTATCTTTCTTTGAGAAATATACTGCAAGGCCGGGAATAACATATTCCCGGATTCTCTATAGAATACGATCCCCTCTCTGACTGCTTCTCGAATTCCTCTAGACAAAACTCCGGGTCTGGCCTTGAAAAAATCGTACATATCTTTCAGATCGAATTTTGCACCGATACAGGCCCCTACCCTCAAAACCTCCAAGGTTTCATCCGGAAGTTTACCGACCTTGTCTAAAAATAGATCTAGAACGTTATCCGTAACTGTCCTTTGTAAAAGCCTATCCCAATCCACTTTATGATAAGCTGTTTTAGGATCAAAACTCAGACATCCTTCTTCATATAAGGACCTCAAGAATTGATGTAAAAATAAAGGATTCCCTCCGGTTTTAGAAACCAGAACTTCCGCAAGCCTGTTCGCATCCTCTGCGGAAACATGGATACTATCAGACACATATTTAAAAACGCTATGCCTATTTAAGGGAGAAAGGCGTATCTCTTTCAGATCTAAACCAGGAGAGCCTTGTTTTACATTCACATTCGGGAAGAAGTCCGCATCTTCCGAACGACTGGTAAGAACGAATAATAATCCTTCCCAATCCTCGCTGCTTAATATGAATTCGAGTAATGCAATAGAAGCGGAATCCGCCCATTGTAGATCATCCACTAAAATGATAGCCGGATTTTTTCGATCAAAACAAAGTGTTAAAAATCTAAGCGCGACTGCAAATAGGATCTTTTCATCCTTCTGCCTTTTATTCGTTTTTGCCGGTATTTCTATTCCTAATGTTTTTCCCAGGTCAGGTAGGAATTGTGTTAGGATCTCTATATTATCTCCTAGAGTTTCCTTTATAAAATTCTTAAGTAGAATGATCTCTTCTTCTTTTTTCTGAAGGATCCTTCTTAAAAGATCATCCATGATCTGGCGAAATGCGTAATATGGAATCTCTTTTTTATCTTCTTCGAACTTCCCACGTAATAGAACTACCGAATAAATATCAAGGTACGTGATCGCATCTTCTACTAGAGCGGTTTTTCCCGTGCCAGATTTGCCTCCGATGAATATAGCGGACCTTCTTCCGTTAGTTACATTCACTATTCCGGATTCGATCTCTTTTCTCTCTCTATCCCTATCATAGATACGAGGAGAATCCCGAAACCCTACCTTTCTTTCATAAACTCCAGGAACAAACTCGGACAATTTACGTTTGGACTTTAAAGAATCCTTAATGCTCTTTAGATCGTGTATCAGATTTTCCAAAGAGAAGTATCTCTCTTCCGGCATCTTAGAGAGCAATTTGTCTACCAAAGTAGAGATCGCAGTAGGAACATCTTCCCTCTTCTTCACTAGGGAAACGGGAGATCTTGCGATATGATAATGGACCATCTCCAATGGATCTTCCGTTTCAAATGGAGGAGTTCCGGAGATCATCTTATAGAACAAAGCTCCTAAAGAATATGCGTCGGATCTGAAATCGACAGGACGATTCAACCTTCCGGTATTCTCAGGAGAACAATATGGTAGAATATCGAATGTATATCTAAGAGGCGCATAACTTCCCTTTTCGGAAAGAAGAAGAGAAGCTCCACCCAACCAAGCAAGTTTAGTTTCTCCAGTATCCGGATTATAAAAAAATGCCCTTGGAGAAATTTGATTATGAACTATTCCGAAAGAATGTAATTTTGCGAGATTCTCCGTGATTGCTAACGCTATCTCTAAAAAAGTTTCTAGAGAAATTGATCCTCCCAAACTTTGATGAAGAAGTTTAGAAGGAATATTTTCGTACACCAAACAGATACCATCCGAATTTTCGAACATATCTTCCGGCTTAAGAATGCCAGGATCACTAACCAGTTTACCCAATTCGAATTCATTCAGAAAATACACCGAAGAGGTTTCTTTCCCCTCCGGTCTTTGTACTCGAATGATCTTTGGTTCTCTGGTCCTACCGAATTTTCCTCTATATGTTTGAGAAAAACTGTCCTCGTACAATAATTCCCCTAATTCATAAGGAACTCTGTCTGTGGACAAATCCTGAGTAGTTTCCAATTTTATCTTTTTCGAGACCTATACGGTCCCGAAACCTCACCCGAACTAATTTTTAAAGTTCACACTTTAGAGGGCGAATACTTTTGGCGGGTAAAGATCCAAACATAATAAATGTCTGCTATTGTTCCGAGCCCACTCAGTACTTGAACAAAGTACTTATCCGGAAAGTATAGAAAGATGAAGATCGTAAAAAATCCGTTACCTAAAAATTTAGCCCAAGAAACCGAATAAGAGAACATGTTCGGATCTCCAGTTTTTAAGAAAAGGATCGGATACATTACCGAAATGATCAAACTCAAGATATAAGCAGAATTAGATCCGGTAAAAAGATCATACCCTCCCTTATAGAAAGTATAGATCAATAATCCCCAAGACACCACCAAAATGCCCAAAAGGAATTTATATCCCTTGTCCGACATTGGCAAGGAAATTTGTTTTTTACCGAATCGAATCACTTGATAGAAAATCACTATGTCCAATACGAATCCGAGTCTATAGCCCCAAAGTAATATCGCACCCATAGGCTCTTTAAAGCAGAAGCCCCATAATAATTCCCAAATAATGTTCCCGCAGGCGATAAAAACGGGCATCTCGACGAATTTTTTCTTAAATGGCTCTATTAGAAGAACTGCATACATATAGGCCCAGAAAACCACACCTAATAGCAGGAAAATATTCTCAATAAGCGTATAACGTCCGAAATACTCCGGATCCGTTGCTAAAGTCTGCCAAAAACTCATCCTTTATAGTCTCCAATTCTCTCTTAATGAAGGCGGGATCCAGAATCTGGCTTTTTTTCCGCCGTAATAGAAATGATCCATAGAAAAAAGAAGTTTGGAAGCAAAATAAGCGACTAACTTTCCGAAACCTTCATCATCATCTACATGGGAATCTATATCCTTAAAGATCTTTTCCATAAAATAACCCAAAGGATTTTTAGGAGGCCATCCTAATCCAAGTACTTCACTTGTTTTTTGTCCCATATATGTTTGCAGAAAAAATAATGGAAGATTATCGAATAAGTTCCCCGGGAGCATATACTCCATAAAGTCCAACAGAGATTTTGCAAGTATCTTGCCTGCATCCGAGGGTTTTTGTTGATCATTAAATATCGATTCGCCTAAAGAATGGGCGACATCGTATCCTTCCGGACAAAGTTCAGGTTTTACTCCTATAAAATGTCCCACTACTCTCCATAGATGAATGTATGCGTCTTTTTCTTCCTGGCTGAGTTTTAAAGAGGACTGACCAAGACCTTCTACCACTAAACTTGAAAAAGACTGTAGAGTTCCTGCCATATCTTCTTGGTTGATCGGTTGTCCCCAAGCAGGATCCCAATCTTTTCCTTTTCCAAGAAAATATCTTATGGATGCATGCATTAATCTTACTTTTTGAGCGGTGCGGATCCCTTTCCCTTGAGGCCCCAATCCGTTTTCTTGAGCAACAGAGATGACGAACTGAGTTGTTTCCATCAGTCTTCGATTAACTCCGTCTATTACACCATTCTGTTCTATTAATCTTCCAGTTTTGTAAAGTACCTGTGCCCCATCACCGCAAGAGTACGCCATGGGAAGAGACTTAACACAAAGCATCATTAAGATCTGAGGACCATAAAGGGTGAATAGCTGCTCTCCTTTTGCGATCTTACTTTTATCCGCCCAAGAAGGAAGGTCTTCCGTCTCATAAAAATATTTTTCAAGATAGTCCGGCAGACCGGCGGGAATTGGATCCGAATTCCTGGAAAGCGCATCGAAAAATAGCATCGTTTTTTCTCGATCAAAAGCGGATTCGGTAAAATATTTTGTGACTATTTCATCCGCCAATGGATCAGTTTCTTTTCGTAATGCGCGTAACTCGCTCGAATTCATTCTAAAGCCTAACCTTGTCTCAGGAATGCGCCAGTTTTATATTTTGAATTTTAAAAAGAAAGCACTTGTAAAAAAAACCGTAACGAATTCCTTGAAACATGCTTTTTGGATCTAGAGTTCGTAAAAAATTCTCCTTATTTTTTTTAGCTATAATTTCTTTCCTGACTCCTAAGCTAGAGGCAGTTGGACTTTTTCAACCTTCACATAATGCGAGATACGGCGGTATGGGAGGAGTAAATTTAGCAATTGGAGGATCTCCTATGGACATAGGGACGAATCCGGCTAACTTAAGTCTCAAAAATCGAAAAGAGTTGGAATTCGGAATTTCTTTACCGTACATCCGTACAGTATACAAAGACAAGTTCTCAGATCCGGACCCAAATCTTTCTTATGAAAACTCCGAATCCTATAACGTGCTCGCCCCACTTCCCTATTTCGCGATCCGAATTCCAATCAGCGAAAAATGGACATATGGAGGAGGGATTTATATACCGGGCGGCGGAAATGGAGAAGTTTCCGGACTCACAAGGATCACACCAAACGGCCAAAGTTTGAACGATTGGTCAGGGATGAAACTCCCTAGTCCTATAGGAGATTCCAGAAGAATACAGGAAAGTTATTCTTCTACTTTTTATCTAGTCAAATCCACACATGCACTCTCTTATAAGATCGGCGGACTTTCAATAGCTCTAGGAATAGAAGGAATTTATTCTAGGCAGATCGCTTACCAAAAGTTTCATGATATTACGGGAAATATCGAAGTTCCCGGCCAAGGTTTCGATTATAAAAGTAAAAATGCATATGCACTAGGCGGCATTTTCGGAACTACTTATCAGATCACTGATACATTAAAAATTGCTTATTCTTACCAAACTTCTGCAAAAATTCCCTTGGACGGAAGTATGCAAGTCGGTTCTTATCCGAGCCGTACCGGAGTTTCTGCAACATTTGCGGTCCCAGAAAGACATGGTTTAGGTTTTTCTTATGGAACAGATACGTTCAAGATCGGAGTAGATGCATTATATTATAATTATGCTTCTTATACTTCTACCTATAAACAAACATTGGCCGCTCCAATTTTCCCGACCGCATTCGGGCAAACGAATGTGATCCCTCAAAATTTAAGTTATCATGATTCTTGGGCGTTAGGAATCGGAGGAGAATGGATCGTAAACGATTGGACCTATAGATTAGGTGCAAGGCATAACTCTGGAGTTTTAAGATCAGAAGGGACAAATGCACTCCAAGCAGGTATCATGGTCCAAGATCTGGTCTCCGGTGGATTCGGATATTCTACCGGAAAATGGAAATTCGATTTTACACTTTTATATTATCTTCCGGTAAGAGTTTATAATGGAGGTTCGGCAGATTGGAACTTCAACCATGCCGTCTTTTCCAAAGATGATATCCGAGTAAATGAATTCAAACATTCATTAAGATCGGATATCCCTGCGATATTATTAGGAGCTAGCTATTCCTTTGATTAAGATTTTTGAATAGAGTCTTCTTTTGTAAAAAGGACGGAACTTACCAGAAGACAAAATGCGATCAGATCAAAGCTGAATGCTCCTACTTGCCCGAATTGCCATGCGGATCTTATACTATTCCAATGTTCCGGGATCGTATTAGTAACGGTCCATTCTTTGATTTGAGAAGCAGCAGGTGCCACAAAAAAGAACCAAACTCCTAAAGAAAAAATAAAGGAGAATGCACTCAAAATCGTATAACGAAAAGACTTCGTACCTTTAGAAAGATAAGCAATCGTAAAAATAAGAAGAATAGAACCTATCTGCACAATAGGACCAACGATCGCAAAATATTTATACAAACTAGTCTGCACTTGAAAATATAATTCAGCTTCCCAATGCAATTTGGGTGCAGCTTCCATCACATGTGCAAATCTCATTCCAAGGGTCAGTGCGGCTAAAATTAAAGCAAAAAATCGGATCTTAGATAACATAGCAGGCTCCTTTCATTTCCTTTAGTTTCTACTCCGAACCAAAAAGGTTACCGAATTTATGTAAAAAAAGGATCCATTTTCATTTGAATTTTTAGAAATAAGTCTTATCAAAGCTCACTATGGATTATAAACATCTGAGTGTAGAAAACAAGGATGGATTGCTGATCGTATTATTAAACCGTCCTGAATCCAATAATGCGCTGAATATAAGGATTAGAGACGAATTAGAAAACGTCTTTTCGGAATCTAAAAAAGATCCTAAGATCAGAGGAATACTTTTAGGAGCAAACGGCAAAAACTTCTGTAGCGGCTATGATTTAGAAGAAGTAGTCGAAACAAAACTAGGTTCTTTCAGACACCGTATTTTAGAATATCATTATAGGCTTTATTCTTTTCCAAAACCCCTAGTCTGCGTATTAAAGGGTTTTTGTTCTGCTGGAGGTTTTGATCTGGCACTTTCAGGAGATTATATTCTTTCAGAAAAGAAAACATTCCTATTCCGACCAGAAATTCGATTCGGAGGTCCACCTTTGATCACCACTCTGGCTCGAAAAGTTGGTCCTACAAAAGCATTATCTCTTACATTACTTGGAGAACCTCTACGTTCCCAAGACGCATTAAAATTAGGAATCATAGATGAAATCGTAACGGAAGGCGATCCAATCGCAAAAGGTTTAAAAGTATTGGAAAAGCTCTCTCAGTGGGATCCAAAACTAATCCGAGCCGAAAAAGAGATCTCGAATAATTTTTTTCAGGGCAATCTTTATGAAAATTTAAAAAAGGAATTCGATCTATTCAAAGAATTTTTAGAAAATCCGAACTTCTTAAAAATAGTTACGGAATATGCAAAATCGATTAAACAGAAAGCCTGAATCTAGGGATTGTCACGGATAAATTCAGAGAGAAGTTCTGCAAGTAATTCACCCTTCTCTTCCTGAAGGAAATGACCTGCACCTTGGATCACCGTATGCTTCTGTCCTTTTGCTCCCGGGATGGTCCTTCTAAAAAATATATCTCCACCTTTTGTGATAGGATCACCATCACTAAACATTGTAATAAAAGGTTTTTTGAAATTTTTATAAAACATCCAAGCCTGACGATTCCTTTCCGTTTCAGGATTATCAGGAGATATAGGAACAAGAGTCGGAAATTTTCGAGCCCCCGCTTTATAAGATTCATCCGGATAAGGAGAATCATAAGCATGAATAATATCAGGACTCAATTTACTCACACATCCGTTTTGGATTATCTTTCCTACCGGAAGTTTACTGACTTCTTGGGAAAAACGAAGCCATTTAAAAAAATCCTCTTTAGGAGGAATATCACCGGTAGGTAAAAAAGTATTCGCAGCACATACTCTTGCAAACCGAGAATCCAATTCCGCTACCGCTCTTAAACCTAATAAACCTCCCCAATCTTGGCAGAAGAGAGTAATATTTTGTAAATCTAAACCGATAATAAAATTTTTAAGCCAGTCTACATGGTTTTTATAAGTATAAGTTTCTAGATCCGTAGGCTTATCCGATTTTCCAAAACCGATCAGATCAGGTGCAATCACTCTATAACCTTTTTCTGATAAAGGACGGATCATCTTTCTATAAAGATAAGACCAACTCGGTTCTCCATGTAATAATAAAAGCGTTTCTTTTGCATTCTTAGGACCTTCATCCACATAATGCATTTTGAATTCCCCTATGGAAATATAATTAGGAGAAAAAGGATAATCCTTTAGGTCGGAAAAACATTCGGAAGGGGTTTCTAAATAAGTTTGCATACCAAATCTACCGGAGCTGATGTAATTTATACAAGGGCCCAGATCATAGTTTCTCTAAAAATCTTGTCAAACTTCTTCCCAAAAAAGTCGGCTAACTCAAATTTTCTGATTTTAAAAAATTAGAAAATAAGATCTTGTAGGACCTCCTACAGAGAGAGTTATATGTTCGGAAAAAAAGCACGGAAAGTCACGATTTACACTTCTTTCGTTCTATTCGGTTTATTCTTATTGGTTTTATGCCAAACAGCTTGTCTGAGTTCCTTCGGAGGAAGCCCTAGCGGAACTAGACTGGAAAGAATGAAAACTTCTAAGATGTTCCATGATGGTAAGTTCGAAAATGATCCGTTCGTTCCTATGCTTAGCTCCGGAGATTATATAGGAGTTTTAAAAAGACAATTTTTCGGTTCGGAGGTAAGGACCCCCCCTGCTCCTATTCCCGTTCAAAAACCCGACTTAAAAACTTTTTCAGATCCTGTATCACCCGGACTAAGAGCGATTTGGTTTGGACATTCTTCCGTATTGGTTGAAATAGACGGGATACGCATCTTCACCGATCCTGTTTTTTCCGGAAAAGTTTCTCCTTTCGAAAGTATCGGACCCGGAAGACTTTTTCCTTTACCATTAGAACTATCAGAACTTCCTAATATAGATGCAGTTGTAATCTCACACGATCATTATGATCATCTAGATATGAGTGTTGCTCAATTTTTAGCGAAGAAGGGTACAAAATATTTCGTGCCCTTAGGTATCGGCGCTCATTTGGAATCTTGGGGAATTCCGGAAAACCAGATCATAGAATTGGATTGGTGGGAGAAAGGAAATATTAAGAATATTGAAATTGTCTGTACACCCGCAGTTCATTATTCCGGACGAGGTATTTTCAACGGTAAGTCCACACTCTGGTCTTCATGGAGCCTGATCGGACCTAAACATAAATTTTTTCACAGCGGGGATACAGGTTATTCCCCTCATTTCACCGAGATAGGCAAAAAATTAGGACCTTTCGATCTGACTTCTATAAAAGTGGGAGCTTATGATTGGACCTGGGAAGGAATTCATATGAATCCTGAAAGTGCAGTCCAAGCTCATTTAGATCTAAAAGGCAAAACGATGCTCCCTGTACATTGGGCAACTTTCAATCTTGCAATTCACTCTTGGGATGAACCTATTTTAAGAACAAAACAAGGAGCGGATCAAAATGGGGTCCGTTTAGCAACGCCTAAACCGGGAGAATGGCTGGATTTACAAAAGGATCTAATTTCCGAATCTTGGTGGGAAAAAGTAAAATAGTTTAAGAAAATTTTCTAACTAATTCCAATCTGGAATTAACATGCAATTTTCTGAATATACTTTTGATCTGGACTCTTACTGTCCCTTCTTTAGTACCCAAGAAAGTCGCAATTTCCTTGGTTTTTTTGCCGTCTACGATCATATCCAACACTTTCTTTTCTCGATTGGATAATATCTCCACTTCTTTTTGGGAAGTTTTACGGAAGGAATGGATGACTCTTGCAGCAAGCCCTGGAGAAAGTATCCCTCCCCCTTCTAAAAGTATCTCCGCTTTTTCTTGGATATCTCCTACATCTTTTTTTAATATATATCCTATTGCTCCCGCTTTTAGAGCCTTGAATAATGCTTCTTCGGATTCAAATGCGGATAAAATCGCATAATTTGTTTTGGAATCGGTCGAGTGTCTTTCTAAAATAAAATCCAAGCCACTTTTGCCAGGAAGATCTACATCTACGAACACTAAGTCATAAGGAGCATCTCCCTCATTAGGAAACTCCTCGGCAGAATTATAAACTTCTACCTTAGTAACTCTATTCATTTTTTTTAATCTTTCTTTGCACTGACTCGCAAATGCAGGGTCGTCTTCTAAGATCGCAATTTTGTATAATTTCACGAATCAAATTCTCCGCAATTGACGGATCGGGATCTCCAGAAATCCTTTAAAATCCCGATTTTCTAAATTTTCTTTCCATTCTCCGTCGATAGCAGAGGTCCTGAATTGGATGGTTTTATTTCCCTTGGAGCCTATTCTCATTTCTTGGAAATTTGTGCGGGTTCGAATTGATATCTCTATAGAATCTTTTTTAGGAGAAAAGATCCAATGAGAAGTGCCCGAACCGTATTTTAGGTCGTTAGAACATATCTCCGTTACTATCCCTAATATTTGTTCTGCCTTTTCAGTATCTATATGGAAATCTTCTTCTCCTTCTCTAGTGAATCTAACTTTTCTTCCCGCGTTACCGTACCTTCTCAATAATAATACCCTGATCCCACTCCAGATATCTTCTGAGATCAGCTTAACATCTGCGATACTTGCAGTGATCTCTCTGATCCCTTTAAAAATATCTTCGGATAATTTTTCTAGCTGGAGAAGCGCATCCGTATCTCCGTCTTTATAACCTTGGATAGAACGAACTAAAAGATTCAGATCGGTTACTTTTGCTCCTAGGTAATCATGAAGGTCCCTAGTGATCGCCTCTCTTTCGTCGTATAATCTTTCCTGAAGTTTTTTGGTCTTCTTCAGATGTTCAATTCTATAGCCGTACCACCAAGTATTACATAAACAAATAAACAATTGTAGTGCGCTCATATTGCTGATCTGCACCCACAGAGTTCGATCGGAAAAATATCCGCTTCCTTCCGGAAAGATCCTAAGAATATAAAATGCAACTACAGAAAAAGAATAGATCGTATAGAAGATCGGTCTTCCGTTAAAGAACAGGCTTACCAAAAACAGGATCACTTGGTTGGTGATCCACATATTATTATCATAAAAATAATATTCGTTGTCGTGGAACTGTGTTTCTACTTCTAAAACTAATAGAATAAAAAGTCCACCGAATACGATTAGGTTCTTTCTAAAGAAATTTTCGGAGTAAAACCGTATCACTCCTAGACTGAACAAACAGATAAAGGCGGAAATCAGATCCAAATAGAGTAGAAGGAAATTGGATCGAACATATTCCAGGATCGCTCCCCAGATGGTGATCGCGCATACGATCCCGAAAAAATATGAGGCTATCCTATAATTTTGGGAGTAGAATTCTTCCCTTACAAATCTATCTATTTCATTTTCTTTCACAATTTCTATATTCGTTCCGGGCTAATTTGCAGACATCTTTTGGCACATGGTATCCATCGAAGAATAAAACTCTATTCGAATATTTACCTCTTACAGGGTTTTAGCGACATATAATCCGATTTTTGGTTTAGCACTTAAGTCATACGTCGATATTTTTTTCTTTTTAGGGTCTCGAAAGGGAGAAGTGTATTTCTTTCGAAAGAAAAGTATATAATCGAAACTTAATATTCAAAGAGAGCAAGAATCTAATCATCCACGAACAGCTCGTCACAAAATGGGCTGTCTTTCGTGAATAAATTATATTATTTAAGTCGATTTTGGGGAAAGAGGTCTTTAGGAGCCACTTTCACACAAACGAAATACACTCGCGCTAAAGGGGTATCCAATTGGCTAATCCCTCCATTAGAAGTGATAAAATGGAAATAGCCGGTCTCTTTTGTAGGCTTATGAGCAGTCCATACCTGTGAATTTGGAAGTTTATAATGATCCTCTTTAAATTCTCCTGCTTCAAATAACTCATTTAGCTCCGTTATAAACGGAATCACCATATTGTATCTCGGACAGATAAATTTCACTCCGTCCAGATTTGTAGGGATTCGGCTACCTACCATGTACGTTTTGCCTTTAACAGTAACATAACGAAATTGACTGTCGGATTCCAGCTCTTCATTATATTGCAAACTCACAGGACTATCAGGACTAACATCAGGAGGAAGGTTTTTGAAGCGACCTTGCTTCGTATCCGCTGTTTTACAGGAAAATAAAACTAAAAAAGAAATAATGATAAAAAAATTATAGAACAATCTATAATCAGAGATTTTGGATTTCATAGAGAGCAAATTACTATATGCTCGCTCACTCGGAAAACTCTTTTTTCAATGAAAATAAATCCGTATTTTAGAATATAATCAGATGTAACGTTAGGCCTATAAGTAAATTCAATCATCCACGAACAGCTCGTCACAAAACGGGCTATCTTTCGTGATCCTACTCTCCAGAAGATTGAAGGCAACTCTTCTGTAATAAGGACGAATTAGTTTTTCGTAATACTTTTTGGATCTTTGATGGGCATAAGGATCCGTAAAATAGATTTCCTTCTTCATTCTTGTGTAATCATTTTTGGTAGGAACCGTAAAATAGAGATAATTCGTGATCTTATGTAGTTTTTCAAAAACCTTAGGAAGATGTTTATCTTCAATATACTGAACTACCGAATTACAAATACCCAGAGTGAATGGAGGAAGATGAATATGTTTCAACTCCAGATCCTGGATAGTAGAATGTAAAAAAGAAAGATTATAAGAACGGATCCATTTTTGTTTTGCAATGGCATCTATCATATCTTCAGAAGGATCTACTGCAAATACGCGATTTGGCTGGAATATTTTTACAAATTCTTTTAAAAGTAGAGCCTTCCCAAAACCGAAATCTGCAATACTCCTAGGATGGACCTGCATTAGATCAAAAACAGATTTTATATATTTTGCATGTTCTTTCGCGTTGAAAGAAGCATCTACGTCCTTCCCGCTTCCATAAATTTCGTCCCAATAGGAAGTTTCGAATGGTAGACCGTTAGCTCCGTAAGCGATATAATCGGAGTCTTGCGGTTTTTTACTCATACATCAGGAGCCTTGGAAGAAGAGAGCCAAGATATAAAGAATGCTTTCAGATCATCATAACCTTTTTGGTCGGAAAGTTCGGACTTAGCTTCGATGGATCTGGCCTTTAGAGTTTTTAAACTAGGATCCGTTTGTATTCTTTTCCATAAGAATCCATTGATCAACACTCTTTCTCCGGATAAAAACAGGTAAGGAGTATTCTTCGCTTTTACTTCTCTTTGTAAAAGTTTTCTGTCTACTGCCCAAACTTCAGATAAAAGAATATAATCTTTCTCTCTTATTTCAGGATAAGAAGTAAAATGAGTCTTTTGTTTAGAAACAAAATATAGATAGGCGGAAGTTTCAGGAGAAACATAAATCCTTTCGTCCTGATCTACGATCAATCTTCCTTTTAAAGATGTTACGTCTTTAGCAAGAGAGTTTAACTTTATTTTATCCACTCCTAAAATAGGACGGATCGTAAAATAACCGGAAACTGCAATTAACGCAAATATCCCGATAGAAGCAGGAAGAGAATTTAATTCTTTCTCGGAACGTAGTAAAAAATTCGCTATAAACAAAATTAAAATAAAAGAGCCGAAACCTAAAAGATATCTCCAAACAGCCCCACCCATATATCCGAAAGAATGGGCTCCGTAAAAATTAAGATTTCCTAATAAAATAATTCCGAGCACAAGAACGGAAAGATACCCGAATAGGAAAAGTTTAGGAAGGTTTCTTCGTTTGAAGAATACGGACTGTTGTTTTTTCTTCTCTCTTATTCCTACTGTTCCAGCCTTGATCACAAAAATTGTAAATCCGATCAGGAAAAAAGTGAAATGAGAGAAAAACCCAAGGACAGTGCAGGAGACTAAGATCAAAAGATCCACCACTGTTTCCATTCGGAAGGAAAGAAATAACACTAATAAAAACGCAAAGCTAACTAATTCTCCCAACATATTCAAAGGAACTAAATAGGAGAATGGATTGATCGCAGCTAAATAACAGAACAGATAATGATTCAGCTTCCAGGTTTCTCTTTCCATGATATATGCGCAAAGATGGATCCCTAAACTTAAGGCAAATGCCGCAAAAGAGAGATAAGCAGGTATATAATTTAAACCAAAAACGGATTTCCAAAAAGATAAAAGCAAAAATGGAAGAGGTTCGGTGAAGGAGAAAAATTTTCCGTCCTCCGAAAGAGAACGTAATTCTGCCAATGTCCGGAAACTTTCTCCGTTGGACGGGTCGCCGTGCCAGGAATAGAGAAGGGTCAGAAGACCGGTGAGAAACAGCGTCGAGAGTGAAATGAGCGCGGGGTTTGCTTTTCTGTTTCTTTCCAAGTCCATGCGGCGGAATTCTTCTCCTACGTATTTCGGAGCTACGTTAAAAATTTAGGTGAAATTATACCAACACATTTTGAACTAAACTAAGAGGCATATTCCGAGGGCAAGAAGATGGAAAAAAAAGACCATATCCTTTACGATAAGACCGGAAATCCTAGCAAAGAGCCGGCTTGGATTTTCAGAACTTACGCGGGTCATACAAACGCAAAGGAGTCCAACGAACTCTTTAGAAAAAACCTGGCAAAGGGTCAAACAGGCCTTTCCATCGCCTTTGATCTTCCCACACAATGCGGTTATAGCTCAGATCACGCAATTGCTAGGCCGGAAATCGGAAAAGTAGGAGTTCCAATCAACACTCTCGAGGACTTCCGGATCCTCTTCGATCAGATTCCGATCGAAGAAATGAACACTTCAATGACCATCAATGGCACTTCCATGTGGTTACTTTCGCTATATGTGGCTTTGGCGGAAGAAAGAGGAGAAGACGTTTCTAAACTCCAAGGGACCACTCAAAACGACATAATCAAAGAATATCTGGCTCGCGGGACCTATATTTTCCCTCCTGAACATTCTATCCGTATCATCGTGGATATGTATGAATATTGTTTGAAAAGAATTCCGAAATGGAACCCATCCAATATTTGTTCTTACCATTTACAAGAAGCAGGAGCTACTCCTGTCCAGGAACTAGCATTCGCACTCGCAACAGGGATGGCAATCTTAGATGCAGTGAAAGAAAGAAACTGTTTTACTCACGAAGAATTCGAACAATGTGTTGGTAGGATCTCCTTCTTCGTAAACGCAGGTATCCGATTCATCGAAGAAATGTGCAAGATGCGTGCCTTCTCCGATATGTGGGAAGAGATCACTGTAGGGATCTATCAGGTTAAAAACGAAAAATACCGCAGATTCCGTTATGGAGTCCAAGTAAACTCACTCGGATTAACGGAAGAACAACCTGAAAACAACGCATGGAGAATTTTGATCGAAGCTTTAGGAGTCACCTTAAGTAGAGATGCAAGATGTAGAGCACTCCAACTTCCGGCTTGGAACGAGGCACTTTCACTTCCTCGCCCATGGGACCAACAATGGTCACTTCGTTTACAACAAGTACTCGCTTACGAAACAGACTTACTCGAATATCCGGACCTATTCGAAGGTTCCAGAGTTGTAGAAAGTAAAGTAAAAGATCTGATCGAGAACGCAAATAAAGAGATCCAAAAGATCAAAGAAATGGGCGGAGCTATTAAAGCGATCGAGAACGGTTACATGAAAGCCCAACTCGTAAAATCCCAGGCAGAAAGACTCGCTAAGATCAATAACGACGAATTAATCATCGTAGGAAAAAACAAATGGAAAGACGGGATCCCTTCCCCTCTTACCAACGATCCTGACGGAGGGATTTTCAAAGTAGATCCTAAATCCGCAGAACAAACTCTCAAAGTACTCTCCGATGTAAAAGCAAGAAGAGATGCGAAGAAGGTCGCGGAAACTCTAGCAAGATTGGAAGACGACGCTAAAAACGGAAAGAACCTGATGTTCGCTTCCGTAGAATGTGCTAAGGCTCTTGTGACTACTGGAGAATGGGCAGATACACTCAGAAAAATATTCGGAGAATATCGTCCATCTACCGGAGTAGAAGGACAAAAACTCAATTTGGAATCCGACAAAGTTGCTAATGTCAGAACTAAAGTAGAGAAATTCCAAAAAGCAACCGGTGCAAGACCTAAGATAGTAGTCGGTAAACCTGGGTTAGACGGCCATTCAAACGGCGCAGAAATGATCGCAGTATCCGCAAAACATGCAGGATTCGATGTGATCTATTCAGGGATCAGACTCACTCCAGAAGAGATCGTACAATCCGCTGTGGAAGAAAACGCAAATGTGATCGGAGTATCCATACTTTCCGGATCCCATGTGGAGCTTGCAGAACAAATATTCGCAGAATTAAAACATTATAAAGCAGATATACCTGTGGTCTTCGGAGGAATTATCCCTCAGCCTGATTTCGAAAAACTACATTCCATCGGAGTGAAAGCTATTTTCACACCTAAAGATTATGATCTAATGGATGTAATGGATCGTATCATAGACATCGTATCCGCGAAGATCCCAGCTTCCGTTTAGGCATGACCGTACGGTTTGCAGAAAAGGAACTCAAAGAACTGATCCAAGAAGCTTCCCAAGGGGAAAAATATCCTCTTGCGAAGCTGATCAGCGAACTGGAAAAACCGGATTCATTCGAATTTCGTAAAGTTCTATTCAAACAGTTAGAAAACTCCGGCTTCAATGGAGACAAATCAGTCACCATCGGATTTACAGGAACTCCCGGAGCAGGAAAATCCTCCCTTTTAGGAGAGATCTCCACAAACTTCTTACAAACAGTACCTGACAAAAAAATGGCTGTAGTCGCCATAGATCCTTCCAGTCATATCAGCGGAGGATCTTTACTCGGAGATAGAACCAGACTTTCTCTACCGGTAAGAGAGAAGAGGATTTTTTTCAGATCCCAACCAAGCCAATTGGAGCTGGGAGGTTTGAATCCTTATACATATCATGTGATCCGATTACTACGTTGTTTTTTCGATCTTATATTCGTAGAAACAGTAGGGATCGGCCAAAATGAGATAGAAGTTTCCAAACTGGCAGATCTTTCCTTTTTAGTCATGGTTCCTTTAGGCGGAGACCAGATCCAATTCATGAAAAGTGGGATTATGGAAGTCCCCGATGCATTCATATTAAACAAATGTGATGAAGAAAATCTTGCCAGAGCAAGTTACCATACTCTTTCTACTACTCTAGAGTTTTTACGAGATATTGTCCCTGGAGGAAGTATCCCCCCTATTTTTCTGACCAGCGTAAAAACCAAAAAAGGGATCCAAGAACTATTAGATTTTGTTTTGAAGAGTAAACCTCATACTAAAAGATCTGGGGAAACCAAAGTCCAGATCGAAAAATGGATCAAGACCGAGTATGGGAATTTCGGACTAAATATCCTATCTCAAACTCATTTCGATCCAAAGGGATCTTTCGAAGAAGTAGAAGCATCAGCTAAAATCGAAATCGAAAAAAATTATAAATAATCCTCTCAATCCTCCGGATAATACGATTATTTCAAAGGAAAAGTGTAAATGACGAGTTCTTGGGCACAAAGCCGAATCGATTTTCTAAAAGAGAAATTATTTCAAACAAATACTAGTATCGAATCCTGGAACCCTCCCTTTTCAAATATACTTATTCCATGTTTTATCCTTATATTCGGTTTTTTTTATAATTTATATTTTGCTTTGATCGGATTTCAACCTTTGGATGGTTCCATAGTATTCGATGGCGGATGGAGAATATTAAACGGGCAAATACCCTTTAAAGATTTTTCTGCTCCTGCGGGAACGACACCTTCGTTAATCCAGGCTTTCTTTTTTTCAATTTTCGGGGTGAATTGGATTTCTTATTTAATTCACTCTTCTTTATTTAACGGACTGTTAGGAGCGATTTCTTATATCTGGTTCCGAAAAGAAGGAGGTAATGTATTATTATCAACTCTACTTTCTTTATTATCCGTTATTTTATTTTATCCGCCTGTCGGTTTTCCGTTTATTGAAACTCATTCTTTTTTCTTTTCGATATTAGCATTATTTCTAACAAGTTTAGCGGTACAAAACGTTAGATGGATCTATATCGTTGGGATTTTTGTTTCATTCTTTTTAGGGTTTTTAAGCAAACAAATACCAACCGCATTGCTTATATTCGGCATTCCTATATTGATGACCCGCTTACAAAGGAAGGATCTTAAAAAATTCTTACTTTATAGCGTAGCGACAATCATCGGTATTTTTGCATTTGTTCTTTTAATAAACTTAATTTTCGGAATAGATTGGAAAGAAGAGTTCTTCTATTTATTCCAAATCACTTTAGGTACGGGCCAAGATAGATTTTCAGGGATCCAAGCGCTTTCTCAATCGAATGGAGGTGCAGGTATAAACCTAAGCTCTTTACTTTTTATACTAAAATTCCTTTTCGATTATATTTTGATCTTCGATCCTTCTAAATATTCGGTAAAACTGTTTTACCTTCTAATAATTTCCGTATGTGTAATTCTTTATACAGCTTGGAAGGCAAGAAACGAGCAGATAAATACGAAAAAATATTTATCTCAAATAGTTTTAGGAGGTTTGTTCTTTTTTTCTGCGATTTTCTATTCAATGGTCAGCAAGAACCAACCACAAATCGGATTTATTCAATTCTTCTTTTTCTTTGCATTTATTTGTTTGGCAAATACAAATACTTCAAAGTATCCTTTCTATTTTATATTCCTAATTTTCGCCCTCTTAATAGCCCGTGAATTCCATTCTAATGTAAATCGTACCCGTATGGCAAATGATATGATGTACGAACATTCGGAGACAAAGATCTCTTTAGGATATCTTGATCTTAAATGGAAATTACCGACTATCTATGAGAAAAAAATCTCATACTCCGACTATAATTCTTTTTTAAATTTTTCCCGAAAAAATCCGGACAATATTTTATACCTGGGTGATATGACTATCCTCTTGGGCTTATCAGGAAAACAATCCTTCTTTCCTGCTCTTTGGTTTCACACCGACCTTACAATCCCGTCCGATAAATTTAAAGAACATCATGAAGTATTTCAATCTAGGATGATTGAGAACATTCTAAAATATAAGATCAAATATATAGTTTTCGAAGGTGAAATCGAGAATTTTTCCGAGATGTGTAATTTGAAAGTTTTAGATCGTTTAGAAACTTTCATTTCCAAGAATGAAAAAGAAAGATTTAAAATCGGTAATTTGCCTGCGATCCGGATTTTAGATTAAATTCTCTTTATAATTTTCATCATAATATTTACTACTTCTGTCTTGACATCCGGTAAAATCCATATAGGGTTTTGCGAATGAAATTTATTGATAAAACCTATCTATTAAGATGTTCAGTCCTTTTATTATTTTCTTTCAATCTACAACCTCTCTCAGCACAACAAGCGCATCCAAAAACCGCAATCGGTGAAAATCTCTCCGGGATCAAAAAAAGAGCGGAACTCCCCTCCCCTACTATTTCCGGTTCAGGTTTAAAAGCGGTAGCCATAGTTGGAGAAGTGGACGGGAACGAAGGCCCAAAAACCAGAGAATATGTAAATAATATCAAAGGTCTTGTAAAAGTTTTAAAAGACAGAGGGGTCTCTGTCAGTGAATTTTATCCTCCTAATAATCCATGGTCCGGAATTAAAGAAGCATCACAAAATGTGAATATAGTTTTATATGCCGGACATGGAGTTGGAACCAATTTGGACCAACCTCCTTACGACCAAAGATCGGTGGGTGGATTTTATTTAGGAAAAGAATTCGTTTCCAATGAACAAATTTCTTCGGGACTTAAACCTGCGCCAGGTGCAATCGTCCTATTTTTAGGTGCTTGTTTTACTGCAGGAAATATGGCCTACGATATGGGAGTGATCCGAGACGAAGAAACTAAAAAAAGGATCTCTATGTATTCTTCTCCTTTTCTGGAGACAGGATTCAAAGGTTATTATGCTACCTGGGCACCTTGGACGGCTCAGACAATTCTAGCTTTATTATTTACGAATAAAAACTATGGGGATGTTTATTTCAGTCAGACCAATCCTCAGGAAGTGACTAAAATTTCTCATCCTAGTTCTTCCGGATCTTCTTTATATTATCACACTAAACCTCCCGCTTCTAAACCTGTTTATGATTATGCTTTCGCGGGAAATCCTTCTAATATTTTAAGATCCGAAAATTCTAACACTGATACTGAAACTAAAATAACAGAAGAAGAGAGACTAAAACAAAATCGTATCTTGATCTCGAGCCTATATGATAAGAATGAAAACAAATCCTTGGAGTCTCTCGAAAAAGGTGCAGATCCAAATGCAGATTATTTAGGATGGAAGCCTATCCATCTTGCGATCGTATTCGATCTTCCGAATGTAGTGAAAGAACTCGTCCGTAAAAAGGCATCTATTAATGCTCAGGCAGAAAGTTACACTCCTCTGTCCATGGCTCTCGCTTATGAACGTAAAGAAATCGCTGAGTTTTTGGAAAAAGAAGGCGGAACCAGAAGTAGGGCCGCATTTAAGAAACCGAATATCCCGAATTTAAAAAAGTAGAAGGTACTACATTATAGCCGCCCGGTCCCGGGCAGGCGTCGCTCAAAATCTGCCTTTTTTGCGGGGGGATCCCTCTAATGAGACCATAATCGCCTATAAATCTCAAATTCCCCCTCACATTTTTTGCAACCTACCCTCCCAAAATGACTCGTATCATTTAGAAAAAAAGGGAGCCCTCCATGGCAATCATTCTAAGTTTTTTTGCGGCACACTGGATTTTAGCCGCTTTCGTTCAATCGTTCTACTTACATCGTTATTCTGCTCACCAGATGTTCAAACTGAACCGTTTCTGGGAAAAGTTCTTCTATTTCTTTACTTTTGTTGTGCAAGGTTCTTCATTCTTGAATCCGAGAGCGTATGCAATTCTTCACAGAAGACACCATGCTTACAGTGACACCGCAAAAGATCCTCATTCTCCTGTAGCTTCTAAAGGATTTTTAGATATGATGTGGACCACCGCAGTCGTTTATGAAAACATTTTAGATCGTAAAGAAGAAGTGGAGAAGGAGTTCAAAGGAAATTATCCGGAAATCCCTTGGTTCGATCGTTTCGCTGATTCTTGGTTTATTCGTTTATTCTTTGGAACCGGCTATACTCTATTCTATATGGCTTTCGTTCCTGCAGACGCAGTTTGGTTATATGCTTTATTACCAATCCATTATCTAATGGGACCAACTCATGGTGCAGTGGTAAACTGGTGTGGACATATGTATGGTTACCGCAACCACGCAAAAAATCCGGACAATTCCAAAAATACTCTTCCTGTGGACTTCTTGATCATGGGAGAATTATACCAAAACAATCACCACGCTCACCCGAACTCTCCAAACTTCGCGTTCCGTTGGTTCGAGTTGGATCTTACTTACCAAGTGATGAAGGTACTACATTTTATGGGAATCATCACCATCCAGAGAGCGGTATGGACCGAGAAAGGAAGAAAAGAACTTTCCGGTACGGCACCTTCTCCTTTGGCTGATGTAGCTTAAGATTTTTTAACTTAGTGAGTTTTGTAAGCCGCTTGGAAACAGGCGGCTTTTTTATTCTTCTCGAATCCTGTCCAAGTCCCCTCTCATCTCTTTGTCGTATTCTTCCATTAAGAGAGGATAAAATTCCGGGCTTAATTCTATTTTATTATTTAAGACTAAGGAAAATAAGGAACGGACTAGTTCCTGTTTATCAAAACCCGTAAAGATCCACTCTAAAAGTTCCAATGCCAGGTCCAGTCTACCTTCTGCCTGGATTGTTTTGCGGAAGATGTCCAAAACTTCTTTTTCTTTTCCTGCTTCCAGAAAACTTCTGAGTTCGACCGGCATACTTTGTAATAGAAGTTGTTTTTTTGCGTTCGGGGTAAAAAGGAATTCGGACTGCCCGACAGGCAAATGAGATAAAATCGCCTTATCAATGTCTTCTTTAGAATGTCCTAATTTGACTAAGGTCCGACCAAGGACCTCTCCTAATACGAAGTCTTCCAGAGGGTGAAACGGAAATCCCTGTTTTTTAGGTTCCTGATCTTCCATCTTGTTAGGGTCTCCACCGACCGTATTCCGGTCAAGCAGAGAGAACAACCGGCTAACTACTCATTAGGCGAACATTTTTGTAACCTGAATTTCACGAAACCTTAGTACGAATGGGATCTTCCCAGTGTAAGTTTTGGGTCTCTTTTTTAAAGAAGAGAAAAAGGCTAAAAATACAAAGCGCGCCTTCCCGATCTAGGGAGATTCCATTTCCGGAACAATTTATGAGCTTTAGACAAAAAATTTTTCTCATTCTGGGAGCAAGTCAGCTTCTATTAGTACTCATTCTTGCGATCACATTCATCCAAATGATCGACCAAGTTAAAAATGAACCTCAGGACAAAAGAGCATTAGACCGCTCCCTGGAGTTCAGGAAGGAACTCAAACATAAGGAAGAAGTGATCCGACTTCTTCTCAAAGAAATTGAAAGAAACCAAAAGACTCTTTCCATTTTAGAAAACGGTTTGGGAAACAGAGGTATCCTCCAGGGGAACCTGGAATATATCAAAGGGATCATGACTCAGTATGGTCTTTCTATCTTCGAGATCCATGATAAGACTGGACATGTTTACTTTAGATTTCATAGACCGGCAGATTATGGAGACGATAAATCCGGGCAGAAGATCGTACAAGAAGCTCTGCAAGGTAGAATTGCTTCTACCTTAGAGATCGGTCATAGCGGCCTTGGTCTTAGGGTCACTGCCCCACTGAAAAACGGCGGGATCATGATGGTGGGCCAGGTAGTGGATGATAAGTTTATCCAAACTATCACTGGTTCAGAAGATGTTCATCTTGCCATTTATGAAAAAGATAAACTGATCTCATTTTCAGACGCTACAATCTCCAAATATTTAGGAGATAGAAAGCCGAAGGACCTATCGGGAATTTCCAGATTCACTTTGGAAGGAAGACATTATTATCTCACTCAGGTCCCTTACGAAAACCAAGGATTAAGTAATCTTAAATTAGATTTCGTTCTTTTGATAGATGAAACCGAACTTTACGAATCCACTAGGAACCTTTGGTTGTATTGCGGGTTAATCGCCCTCGCGGTTTTCGGCGGGATCTTATTCGCATCTTATAGATTTTCCAGGGATATTATAGACGCAGTTAAGGCACTTAATTTCGCAATGCAAAACCCGAACGAGGACGAATCCAAAATTGTGGATTTAAATCGTTCCGACGAATTGGGAGAGATGGCGGAAGTTTTTATCGAAATGAAAAAGGATCTTTTAGACCACCAAATGTTCTTGGAAAAGAAGGTGGAAGAGAAGACTAAAGAATTGCAGGAAACTCTGGATGATCTTCGAGCGTTAAAAGAAAAACAAGACGGGGATTATTATCTAACCTCCCTATTACTTCGTCCTCTTGCTACTACTAAATATGAAAGTCCAAATACTAAGATCAGCGGTATTTTAAGACAAAAGAAAACCTTCGTATTTAGAAAGAGAGAAGCGGATATCGGTGGAGACTTAGTTTCCATCAGCGAGATCACATTGTACGGCAAAAAATATCTGAGTATCATGAACTCGGACGCGATGGGTAAATCCATACAAGGAGCCGGCGGTGCACTTGTTATGGGAACAGTATTCAAGGCAATCGTAACAAGGACCCAACTCTCCAGAAGTAACCAGAAAAAAACTCCTGAAAAATGGCTGAAAGACTGCTATACGGAATTACAAAACGTATTCGTTACATTCGACGGTACGATGCTTGTTTCCGCATTACTTTGCCTTCTGGATGAAGAAACAGGAGCATTATATTCTATTAATGCAGAACATCCTAATATGGTATTATATAGGGATGCAAAAGCGGGCTTCTTAGATTCCGACTTCCCTATCCGCAAATTAGGTTTCTCAGAAAACACCACAGAACCATTGGTAAGAGTGGATAAACTAGAAGCTGGAGATAAGATCTTCTTAGGATCCGACGGTAGAGATGATATTCTACTTTATGATCCGAATTCTCCCGAGCCTGTGATGAACGAAGATGAGTTCTTATTCTTAAGATTTGTAGAACTTTCCGGTGGAAATCTGGAAGATCTAGAAAGATTGATCAGCGCTGCCGGAGAAATTTCAGACGATCTAAGTCTTTTAAGCATCGGTTATAAAGAAGCAGAAGTTTCTTCTTCTCGCACAAAAGCAATTTCGGAAGAATACAATAGGCTTCTACAGATCGGTATCAAAGAATACAAAAAGGGAAATACCGAAAAGACTAAGGAAGTTTTTGCACAAGCATTAGCAATAGACGATTCAGATCCTGCTCTTTATAAACAGATGGCCAGGATATGTATCAACGCGAAAGAATTCGAAGAAGGTGCAAAATATACCGAGGCTTATCTTTCTAAGATCCCGTTCGACAACGAGTATATCTTCTATCTTTCCTATTGTCTTAGAAAAACCAAAGATTATTGGAAGTCTTTGGAATTCGCAGAAAAACTTAGATCGAGAGAGCCTGAAAATATTAGGAATCTAAAACATTTAGTGGCTCTTTACAGACTTACCGGAAATCGAATGAAGTTTAGGGCTACTATGTCCGTTCTAAAATTGATCCTGGCAGACTCGGATCCTAAGGCAAATAATTCTTCGGAACCCGCATTGGTTTGATTTTTTTCGTTTTCTAGGAGACCTAGATCCGTCCAAATTGGTAATCCATGTCGGCGGAAAAGCGAAAAAAAATCGAATCTGTTCTGGTAGTCATCAAAAGAACAAAATACGAATTAGATCTGGAGAGTTACGGCTCTCTGGATGAATTCAAAAGAGTAGCGGAGATCCAAAACGATTCCTTCTCTCGGATCTATAATTCCCATCTCAGACAAGTCCAAAGCAGAGAAGAATTGAAACTTACTTTCCCGAATGGAAAGTTTATCTTCCGAGAAGAATTAGAAAATATAAATATTGCAGATTACGATCTGGTGATCGCGTTAGGTGGAGATAATCATTTCACTTACGTTGCACATCATGCCTTGGACAATTTAGTTCTAGGTTGTAATTCGGATCCCGAAACTTCGGTAGGCGCCCTTCTATCCTTTCATACATCCGATATCTCAAAGGCAGTTTCTCTTAATTGGGAAAACATAATCATAGAAGAATGGCCCAGGATCAATGTTAGGATCGAATACCCGAATGGCCAAGCCATCGAAACATTCCAAGGGATCAGCGAGATTTCTATCCGTAATAATAGCCCAGACTTAACGAGTAGATTTCTGATCTCTCACGAGCAAGTCTCGGAAGAACAGAAATGTTCGGGCCTTCTGGTATATACCGGAGCGGGTTCTACCGGTTGGGTTATGTCTTGCGAAAATAAAGACGTAAGCTTTGACAAGCAGGAGCCTTATTTCAAAGTGTACTGTAGAGAGTTGCGTAAGAAGGAAAGTTTCCAGTACAAGCTGGATCACTTCACCGTTCACAACTCTTTCCGTCTGATATCCGAAATGCGCGGGGGGATCTCAATCGATTCCTTGGCGGAACGTATTTACGATTTCCCTCCCGGGGCCAAAGCGGACTTTTCCGTTTCTCCGGAAAGATTGCGGGTGGTGGTGCAAAAACATGGATAGTTTGAAAATTCTAGAACAGGATGCCGGCAAAGAGATCAGAGTGTATTTGGTTTCCGGCCGACTAGACGAATCCACCTTCCCTCTATTTAAGGAAAAAGTATTGGATGTAAGTCATGCAAACAATACTGTCCTGAACTTATCCGATCTTAAATATGTTTCCAGTTCCGGAATTCGTGCAATCTTCGAATTAAAGAACAGACTTACTAGCGAAGGCAAAAAACTTCTACTTACCGAAGCAGGAGAGAAGGTTATACAGATCTTTAATCTATTAGGTCTTTGGAAACCTTTTGCACATTTCGAAAAAGAAGAAGACGCAATCGCTGCTTGTCTTAAAAACTAAGCTCTCCTAATCGAGACCACTCCTGGTCTAGGCATATCACCCTTCGTTCTTCCAGGCCAACGGCTTGTAGGAAGATCATAATCTCTGGTATCTTCTCCTGGATGTTGCACGGATAAGAATAAAAATTCTTCGTCGGGTGTAAACCATGGCCCAGTGAGCTCGGCTCCGATCGGGGCAGAAGCAAATTGGAATGCTTTTCCAGAATCTTCTCCGCTTGTAGGTATAAAGAACATACCGTTATTCCCGAATTTTTTGAAGATGGATTTACCAAGCAAACGAGTTGTCATATCGGTCACCATCCATAGATTTCCGGAAGAATCAAAAGCCAAATTATCGGGAGAAGAAAATCCACTCTTCCCTCCCCCAGCGACAAAAACTTCGAACTCGAAACGAACAGATTCGGCATCGGAATTTTCTTCTTTGATACGAACTATCTGCCCGTAAAAATTCCCATGAGAATCATTATTGGTAAAAGATACAAAAACAGATTTATCTAATGGATGGACTTCCAGATCTTCCGGTCTATCCATCGGGGTCCCGCCTGCGGTTTTTGCAGCATCTCTACATGATACCAAGATATCCGCTTGGGTCTTAAATTTAGGATTTCCTTCTTTATCTTTTGCATTTTTAAGATTCGGATTTTTTTCCAGATCTAATGGAACCCATACACATTTTTCGAAATTACCTACGTATAAAGTCCCTTCATCCAAAAGTTCTGAATTCGATTTTCCTTTTTTAGGATCGTAATTTTTGTCGGAGACAAATTTATAAACACATTGATCCTTGGAATCGTCTCCCATATACACGACTAACTTTCCGGAAGGAGAAAGAGTTAATGCTGCATTCTCATGTGAAAATCTTCCGAGTGCAGTATGTTTTATCGGTGTGGAAGAAGGATCAAAAGGATCTATTTCTATGATCCAACCGTATTCTTTAGAGTCTTCCAGCTTACAGTCTTCTACCACCATTTCATAATTTTCTTCGCAGGAAAGGACAGTATTCCATAATGTTTGCCCACCGGAACAATTTGCAAATGTCCCATACACTTTTGTTTTACCCGAGATAGCTTCAGAGCCTGCCACAGGGCCTTTAAGTTGGAATTCCGACCTTCCGTTTATCCTTCTTCCGTATTTAGATTCCGGATCTAATACCCAAGTCCCCTTAGATTTATGTAGTCCGATCACTGAACCGCCTAACGAGTATAGATATTTTTCGATCTGTTCGGGTGTTCTATTATTCGGACCTTTTTGGTTATAATCATAACCGGTTACATAATATTCTAATTCGTTTAAATACTCGTGATTGGTCCAAAGGAGAGCCGAGTTTGGATCATTCGGGAATTGGAAGAAGCAGTTAAAATCAGCGGCGTAACCGAAAGTATCTCCCTTAGAATTGATCTTATCTCCATAGACTGCGATAAGATCGTATGTAAAACCGGCCGCTAAGATCAGATCGTCCTGAGTGTTAGGTTTTAGAGGTTTAAAATTACTTCCTGGGATTTTGGAAGAAATCTCCTTTTTTGTTTTTGGAGAAGTAGTATGTGTAGAATGAACTTTTTTAGAAGGTTGTTTTGTCGGTTCCGAGAACAGATCCAAAGTCCGGACTGCAGTCAAAGCAAGCATTCCTTTTCCCATATATTTCAAAAAGTCGGATCTAGATACCTTCATATCCTAAAAATAATGCACCTGACTCTTTGGACCATTCGTTTTTTCTTCCTACAGAAAAAGGAAACTTGGTTGTAATAATCCCTATCAAAAAAGATGATAAAGCCTGAGAATGAAAACGAACTCTACCCCATTCTATAAAATCCTTTTTATCATGGGCTGGATTTCTCTTGCGTTCTTTCTTCCTCTTTCGGTCGCAGTTTATTGGGAAAACAAAAGTTTAGAATCGATCTATAAGAACTTATCTCTTCCCGGAAACAAAGAGTTCGGTGTTTTGGTGGAAAATACAAAGCTCAATAAGTTAGGCAGAACCGTAAACGTGTACACTTACTTGGTACCCGACGAACAAGGTAAAAAACACGAGGTGACTGAAGAAGTAGATCAAACCACCAACAGAAGAATGAGAGTGGGAGATACGGTTCAGGTCCGCACCTTAGTTTGGAATAGTTTCGGAAAAACAAAGATCCTAGGCAGGATTGTAGGGAACACTGCCCCGCCTCCCGGCTTCGGCTTTATGCAGAACTTTTTATTATTCGGGATCTTGTTCTCTTTCGGACTGGTTTTAGTCAGTCTATATTTCAGAACGTTTAAGGCTGAGGTAGAGTAGTATTATAATTACTATCTCTTTTAAAGATCAATTGAACTTGGAACGGAGTTTGGATATATCTGGAAGGGTTCATCTCATAAGAAATAAAACAATAGTATTTGTCATACACGATCACGTACATATATTCTCTAAAACGTATAAACCCCATTTGTTTGCGTATACCGCGCATCCAAATAGAATCCTCAAACACCCTTTCATAACGCACCGAACTCGAATTAACCTTTTTCAATTCTTCCGGACTCATCTTTTCCGGATCGATCTTTCTTAGTTCGAATTTTAGAGAACGGATCAAATTATATTCTAATTTCTCTTTTTCGATAATATCCGTATTTGGGAGAGTTTTGAAATAATATTCGTAATATTCCTTGTCCAAGGACTTTAGATCGTTATGGACTTCTCCGTCCGTTTCGACAGGTTTCCCTTTCCCCGCATCTTGCGAATACAAATCGCCAAAAGACGATAAAACAGAAATAATTAAAATCGGGAAAATCGGTGTCCGCATACCGGTACCAATAAAGATATCGGTACGATACCCGATTTCCCCCCTTTTTTTTCGGGATTAATCCGAGGAAAGATCTTCCAGTAGATCCCTTTGGCGGCGGATCAGATCGCTCAATTCATCTTCCCCAACCAGCTTAGCACCTAACAAAGCCAGATCGTACACAGAACGGGCCAATTTTTCCGCCTTCTCCGGATGAATACTTTTAGAAAGACCAAGTATGTTTTTGACCAATTTAGATTGGCGGTTCAGAAGAAGAGTATGATTCTTCAGGAAATCCCCGGGCTTTTGGCCGTACATCTGGCCCATCTCCGCCAAACGTCTCAGGTGTTCGGGCAATAAAATCACCGAAGGAATATCCTCGGATTTTAACGCCTCCGTTTTGATCTCCACACCTTCTCTAGCAATGGCCTTAGTGAAAATTTCCTTAAGTCTATCTTCAGTAGTTTTGTTATCTTGGTCCGCAAGATCGGGACTTGCATCCTTATCTAAAACTTGATCGGCCAGTTCAGAATCCACTCTTTGGAATTTCCAATCCGGATTTTTGCCTTCTAAAAACTGCAGGAAATGATTGTCTATACGGGAATCTACAAGTAAAGCTTCCAGTCCCTGGGATTTAAGAAGGTCCATATACACGGAAGAAAGTTCAGCTTCTCCCGCATAATATACTTTGCCTGAGTTCTTTTCTTTATTTCTTTCTACATATTCTTCCAGTTTCGTTAAATCACCGTTAGATGATCGGAAAAAGATCAGATCTTTTGCGGACTCGTAAAATTTCTCATCCGTCATCATTCCGTACTTAACGAATAGGGAGATTTCATCCCAGTTCTTACGGAATTCTTCGGGGTTTTTGGTCCATTCTTCTTGTAGTTTGTCCGAAACTTTTTTGACGATATGAGAAGAGATCTTTTTTACCAAAGGATCATTTTGTAGATAAGATCTGGAAACATTCAGAGGAAGATCCGGGATGTCCAGAGTTCCCTGAAGAACGGTTAAAAATTGAGGAACTAACTCTTTAGCTTCATCCGATACAAACACATGATTACAATAGAGTTTGATCCCCATTCGATTCGCATCTAACTCATGTTTGAGTCTTGGAAAATACAGGATCCCTTGTAGTCTAAAAGGATAATCCACATTTAAGTGAACATGAAACAGTGGTTCTCCTGCAAAAGGAAATAGATACTGATAGAACTCATCATACTGTTCTTTTTTTACGGAAGAAGGTTGTTCACTCCATAATGGGGTCTGCTTATTCGCCTTTTCCTCTTTTACATAAATCGGAACAGGTAGAAAGTCGCAATATTTACGAACCAACTCTTTCAGTTTCCAAGAATCTAAATATTCTCCGGAGTCTCCGTCCAAATACAAACTGATCTTGGTCCCTCTTTCGGATCTATCACCCTGTTTTAGGGAAAACTCAGTACCCGATTCACTTTCCCAAACGACGGGAACACTTCCCTTCTTATACGATTTGGTTTCTATTTTTACCTTAGAAGAAACCATAAAGCTGGAATAGAACCCTAAACCGAAATGGCCTATGATCTCAGGTTTATCCCCTTCCGATTGGTATTTTTTTACGAATTCTTCTGCACCGGAAAATGCGATCTGGTTGATATAACGGTTCACTTCTTCGTCGGTCATCCCGATCCCGTTATCTTGAATTGTTAAGATCCTGGCTTCTTGGTCGAAGTCCAAATCGATCCGATAGTCGGTCCCACCTTCGAATTCTTCATTCAAGGAGATTTTTCTAAGTTTAGCGATCGCATCACACGCGTTGGAAACCAACTCTCTCAAAAATATATCTTTTTCAGAATATAACCATTTTTTAATGATAGGGAAAATATTTTCCGTTTCTACGGAAATCCTACCTTTTACTTCTTCGCTCATTCGGATCCCTCCTCTTTCAATTTATCAGACAACCAATTCGAGATCCTAATTAGAGTAGCCTTGGAAGAAGGTCCCAAACTTTTATAGGTTTCGGTCAATGGGGCCGTGTCGGACTTCCAACCTGCGAGAAGACTTGCTTCTTCCTCGGGTAATCCCTTGGTCATCATAGAATGTTTCAAAACAAAACCTCTTTTGGAACCTATCCAGAGGTCAAGCCGTTTCAATATTGCTTCAGCTTGATACTTCTTACGCAGTGTCAAAACAGTAAATGCACCGGTTCCAATAAATACGAAAGAAAGAAGAATGGAAACTAATAGAAAAGGTCCTCCCTTGTTTCCGGTATCTTCTGCGGTTATCTCCTGTTTCGGTCTAGGAGGTCCAATTTCCAAGCCTGGAAAACGAAGAGAAACCGATTCATATCTTCCGGAACCCGGATTAAAAAAAGTAAATTTCAGATCTTCCGGTTTCCAGACACCTTCTTTTTTAGGAAGAACAGAATAATGATAAGAATGATTTAGATAAAATCCGAATTCTCCCGGACCAAGCTCCCTGAAATCTCTTTGCTGTCTTGTTTGCAAATATGTAATCTCGGGATAACAACTAGGATCGCATACACTTAATAAAGGATCTTTAATAGAAGATAAATTTCCATTCCCTGAAATAGTGAGCTTAAACTGGAACGGTTCCCCTAAAAATGCGGCCTTTGGGTATTCTTCTAAACCTATTTTAAAATTACCGATCGCACCTTTAAACTCGGAGGGAGAAGGAGAAGGTAGATCCTTTACGAAAATTTTACTCGGGACAGTCTTAATACTTCTCATATGAAAGAACGATTGTTGTCTTCCTTCCAAATGAAATACGGTAGAGCCTAAAGAATACTCCCCTTTTCTCAATGGTGTCAGGATAAAGGTTTCCTTATTATAAACCGCAGTCTCGAATTCTAATCCTTCGTAAATCACCTGTTCCGGTATCAAAAGATTGATCCCTGAAAGGGCCTCACTCCTGAAATAAGGAAATTCGATAGAGCTGGAAAAATCCCGGTCTATATAAGGACGTATCGCGTTTCTGTAATATAGAGTGAAAAATCCTAAAATTGGCTCCCCTACCCAGACCTGGTCTTTGTTTGTCCTGAATAATACCTTTAAGTCTCCATCTTCAGGTCCTTCCGTTTCTTCGCTGAAAAAGTAACGATTGGAAAAAAATCCGGAAGACTTGTTAGCCGTGGAACTTCTGGGAGAAATTTCCAAGGCCATCATTCCTGACTCTACTTTTTGTCCGTCTACTTCTATCTCTATTTCCGGAACTGAAAAGCGTCCTGGAGCAGAAACTGTTAGCCTGTACTTAATTAGTTTTTTACGATATACTTTGAAGTTTACTATGGTGGTATTCTCTTCGGTTCCCCAATAAACCGCTTTTATACCTTGGCCATTAAATTCCTTTTCTATTAAACGGACCTGGGCACCACCTTCCGTTTCTAAAATGATAAATACCGCGTCTCCAAGATCTGCTCTAGTTTGACTAAGATAAAATTTGGAGCCTTGTGCGAATAATGGAAAAACTCCCAATAATAAAAGAAGAAGGAATCGTTTCACCAGAATACCTCTTTATTCCGAGAACCTGGACTTCTTCTTTTTACCGAATCCAAATCCATGGATTCCATGATTCGATCCAATTCATCTTCCATCTTAGATTTGTTTTTATCTTTCTGATCCTTTCCTGTCCCGGACTTGGATTGTTTCTCCGCTTTTTCTTTTCCTTTGGAACCCTGTTTAGATGAAGAAGACTTATCTTCTTTTTCCTCGGATGTATTTTCTTTATTCTCCGAACCTTCTTTTCCTTCCGGAGGAGGGAGCTTACGCAACCATTCTAAATTCTTTTTGGCGGATTCTAAATTAGGATTTTCTTTTAAAGATCTAAGATAATGTTCAGCTGCTTTTTTACGATCTCCTAACTTTAGATAAGAATTTCCTAAATTAAAATGAGATTGCGCTCTTAAAGTCGGGTCCTTTGAATCTGCCGACTTTTCGAAATGACGTATTGCTCTATCTAAATTTCCGGATTTGTATTCGGAGTCTCCCCGGTTGAATTCCAATCTAGGATCTTCCGGAAAATACGGATCCGCTTCTTTATATCTTTCTAAAGAATTTTTATAATCACCTTGTTCGTAGGAATTTTTGCCTTCCTTGATCCGATTTCCGCCTGGATCTAATTCGAAAGAGTAAACATCTCTTCCCCAAAGTGAGAACAGAACTAATAAAGCAGGAGCGACTTTTTTAGAAATTCGGATCAAAAATTTTCCCCAGAATTCCAATACAAAAAAATCAAATAACAAAAGTAGAAGTGCAGGTATTAAAAACTTTTTGGCGCCTTCTGCCCTTCGTCCATTACGAATTCTTTGCCCTGTATTTTTTTCCATAGAACCGATCCATGATCTTATATCAGAGATCTCTGGACTTTCAGAATCCAAGGATAAAAATCTGCCTTCATTTGCGGAAGCCAGTTCTTTTAAGAATCCGGGATTGGATTTGGAGATAATAACACCTGGAGAATTTTCATAAGGAGCTAAAGATCCGTCTTTAGTTAAGAAGCCATACACACGAGAACCATCTTCCGAATATCCGATAGGCCCTCCTGTTGGAGTTCCAACGGACCAAACCCAAACCTCTGCGGGAAATTTTACAATACCCGGAGAATCCATATCTTCCCCATCAGAGATTAAGATCAGAATACGATTCCTTAATACCTGATTGGAATTCAAAACTTCTTCCGCTTTTCTAAACGCGGACTTTAGATCTGTTCCTCTGTCCCCCACTATATCCACGTCTAAACCCCTTACATACTCCGAAAATGCACGAGCATCAGAAGTCATAGGACAGTATACAAATGGAGAAGCGGCAAAAACGATCATACCAAATCTGTTTCCGTTCAACTGAGGAAGAAGTCGCAAAATTGTCTCCTTCGCTCTAGTGATCCTAGAAGGTCGAGTATCCACAGATTGCATAGAGAGACTTACATCCACGAGAAATAGAAAGTCCACACCTCTTGAGACTTCCTCTTCCTTAGACTTAGTCGATTCGGTTCTTTGATAGGCAAAATAAGAGAGATAGAATACGGAAGCGAGTAATAAGATCCTTGCAAGGACTATATAAAAAGGAGGAACCTTGGATTCTCTCGGCAAACCGGGATAGGACTTTTTCCAACGGCTCCAATAAAAATAAAATACAAGCTTAAACAAAGAGTAAGCAAAGAAGATCAGTCCAAGCGAGATCCAAAAAGATTCTAAAAAAGTTTCGCTCATACGTAATACCGAAACACCCAAGATCGGACAAGTAGATCCAAACCTAATAACGCAAGTGCATAGGTCAGAAAAATTAAAGACTCTGATTCTCTAACTTCTTCCGGAGGGAGGACCAAAAGATCTTTTTCCAAAGAGTCGATGGAAGCTAAAACCTCTCTTAACTCGCTTATATCTTCCGCCCTATAAAATACTCCTCCCGTTCTTTTCGAAAGTATATCCAAAATTTCAAAATTTACTTCGTAAGATTGGTCTTCCTTTCCTATGCCTATGG
Organism: Leptospira selangorensis; assembly: GCF_004769405.1. Classification (NCBI taxonomy): domain Bacteria; kingdom Pseudomonadati; phylum Spirochaetota; class Leptospiria; order Leptospirales; family Leptospiraceae; genus Leptospira; species Leptospira selangorensis. Next base: position 113,107 of record NZ_RQES01000001.1, on the reverse strand, counting down.
AATAAATTTTAACTCCTACACCTTTCGCGATCTCGGTCGCAGTCACCGGATCTATACGCCCGGTATTTGAGGCACCGTCCGTTATAAGCACAATCACCTTTGATTTTGCAGGAGACCTACGCAATCTATAACAGGAGAGGATAAGTGCATCTCCAATAGCAGTTCCTTGTTCTGGAACTGTTTCTTCTTCCGCTTGGCTTAATATCTCTTCTAATACTTCTCGATCGCTTGTCAAAGGAGATTGTAGATAAGCTCCTCCGGCAAATACGACTAGACCTAAACGATCATTTTCTCTTTTTCTAATAAACTCTTTGAGTAATTTTTTAGAAACTCCCAAACGGGTCTCCGGTAAAAAATCCCTACTCTTAGACATGGAACCGGAGACGTCCAATGCCAAAATGATATCCACTCCCTTGGTCTCATCCGGAAGGAATCTATATCTTTTTCCGGGGCCTGCAACCGCAATCACGAACAATGTCAATACAATCGGGCGGATTAAAGGCGCCATAGAAGATAAAAATCGTTTTAAGGAGAACGTTGTAGATTGAACCTTTCCTGGGATCCTAAGTTCTATCCCTAATGCAGGCTCCTTTATCCAATAAGAATAAAAAGTCCAGACCCAGATCGGGATAATTAGAAAAAGATAATATGGAGACTCCCATTCCGTCATCTGGAAAGCGCCTCCTTCCAATAATCCCATGCTTTCAATGCTTCGTCAGAAGAGATCTCGACTTCTTCTCCGGAATATTGCGCCTTACGGAAAGTGTTCTCCCAGTTTCTAACTTCCTCTTCTTCCAATCCGAACGAATCATAAATACGTTGAAATAATTCTGCTTCAGTTAGATGTGCAAACGGAGCATTCATCTTTTTGGACATATTTTCTCGGATATAACCGGAAAGAACCCTATAAAAGGTCCTGGCAAATACTGGAGGAGAATTAATGATCTCATCCAATTTACTTTCGTATATTAGAATTTTTTGAACCCATGGGTCGGCTTCTACAAGAGCATCCATGGTCCTTTTAGATGCGGTTTGATTCAGATACCAGGCATAGAAAATTCCTAAACCTAATGCGGTTAAACCAGCAAGGATTGCTGCTAATTTCCAGCCGTATTTCCCGGAAAACTCCAGAGGCGGTAGTATTTCCTCAGGAGTTTTATCCTTCTCACTTAAGGAAGAACGAACGGTCAGAACGATTTCCGAATGGAATTCTTTTCCGTCCTTATCCTTCCAAATAATAGGAAGAGAAAATTTTCCAGAAGTATAATATGCTACACTCAATTTGATCTTCGTATCCGAAACTTCGGAAGAGACCACTTCGAATAGAGGAAGATCCGGAGAATCCGGATCAGGAACCATTCCTTTAGAAGGTATTTCCGGATCCTGGATTTCTCCCTGTTGGAACTCCAACAGATATTCCGCCTGCTCTCCAATCCCTACTTCTTTAGGTTCCCAATCTTCTTTCCAAGCGAAAGACGGGACCGAAAATAGCAGCAGAGATAGATAAAATAGATAGTAGAAAAACTGAATACGATCCAAAGATCTCGGACGGTTTCCCCCCGCCTTCATGACATACTTCTCCAATATTCAAGAAGTTTGTTCGGATCCGTATCTTTTCCTTCTAGTTCCAAACATCTGGACTTAAATAAGAATTCCAGATTTTTCTTAATACTTCCACCTACAGGAGAAGGAATAGCGCCCGTTTCAGGATCTTTGAGTAAGAAAAATTGGAAAAACCCTCTAGGAGCACTTTCTTCCAAACGATCTTTAAATCGGATCGCATGTAAAGTATGGAATCTCCTGAGACCTGTGAGTTTTTTTAAAGAAGGAAGTCCGTGAAAATCGGAAAGTATATAAGAATCGGTGTATCTTCTGATCCTATTTTTTAAGAGTATAAACGGGAGTTTAGGATCCGTTTTTAGTTTTCGATGAGGATAAGATCGGACTTTTTCCAGCGAAGAAAGAGCTTCTTCAGTATTTCGGATATATCCGGTTTCCCATTCTAATCGATCGGAATATAATAGGATCTTAGCCAGATTCCCTTTTCGTACATAAAGTAAAACTAATAGAGCTAAAACCTGGAAAGCATTCTCCGACTTGGTCCATTCCGAACTACTCCAATCCATAGACTCGGAAACATCTAAGAAAAAAACTCCCAGTCTTTCTTTCTCTTCATAGAATTCTCTTACATGCAATTCTCCGAGTCTAGAGGTGACATTCCAATCGATAAGTCTTGTATCATCTCCGACTGCGTAAGGGCGAACATCCTTGAAGTCCACTCCCCTACCCTTTCTGGAACTCGTAGCCGTACCTTGTCTACTCCGAAGAGAAAATCCTCTCTCCTTAAAATCCAAAAGTTGGATCAGGTTTTGGTATTCTTTACGGAACATTTTAGTCGATTAGATCAGAGCACCTGGGTCGCGTCTGAAACGATTCTGACCACTGACTCGATCCCTACGTCCTCGGAAATTGCTTCGAAAGTAAGTAAAATTCTATGGCGAAGTATCTCAGGAAGGACCGCCTTCACATCCTCCGGAGCAACATAGTCCCTTCCTTCCCATAAAGCTTTTGCTTTGGATGCTTTTAGCAAACTTAAACTCGCCCTAGGAGAAGCGCCATGTTTTACATAAGGTAGAAGATCCGGCACAGTCTTTTCTTCCGGACGAGTATTTCGCACTAAACGAACTATATAACTTTTTAATTTAGGTTCCACATGAACCCTATCCACAAGCGAAGATATCTTTAGGACATCCTTAGCAGTTGCAGTTTTTTTAATACGTTTTGGACCTGCTGCAAGTTTACCATGTTGTTCAAGGATCGCGAGTTCCTCATCCATATCAGGATAATCCACGAGAACCTTCATAAAAAAACGATCCATCTGTGCTTCCGGCAATGGATAAGTCCCGTCTTGATCTATCGGGTTCTCGGTAGCCAGTACCAAAAAAGGTCTCTCTAAAGGAAAAGTATTCTCTCCAATGGTGACTGTTCTTTCTTCCATACACTCCAAAAGAGCCGATTGCACTTTTGCCGGAGCTCTGTTGATCTCGTCTGCAAGCAATACTCCGGTAAAGATGGGACCTTTACGTGTGGTGAATTCTCCATTCTTAGGATTGAATACAACTGTTCCGATCAAGTCTGCGGGAAGAAGATCGGGTGTGAATTGTACTCTTTTAAAATCCAGGTCTAATGCGGAAGATAAAGATTTTGCCAGAAGTGTTTTTGCAAGTCCAGGCATTCCTTCCAACAAAACGTGACCTTGACAGGCCAAAGAAATAAGCAGATTTTTAACTACTGCTTCTTGGCCTGTAATTTCTCCAGTCAGTTCTTGGCGGATCCTATCTAATGTATCTTTTGCAAAATAGATATCTGATTCGGATAAAGGGATATTCTCTCGATCTTTGGCGGTGGATTCCATATTATTTCCTATTAACGTTCCGCAAGCCAACGGCCGGAACTATTTGTGCCTTGGTATGCCCCTTGGATCTTTTTACCGTCCAAGTCTCCGCTATACGTTTGGGTAAAAGGAACATTACTTCCTATCTCTGAACATCTTGCTCCTGCACAAGATCTTACAAATCGAATCGACTTACCTGTGACTCGAATACCGGTCAGGATCTCATTCGATCCTTTCCCCCAATTCGTAAAACGTAAAGTGGCTCCTATTCCTCCAGTTTTGCGAGGAAAGATACTCAGCACGCCCTTATGAGTCCCGATTTGTATTTTATAAGTCCCTACGAATGATTTTTCTGAATCACTCAAAGGTACCTGGTTCGGATTTAAACTTTGAGCATCTTCCAAAAATTCTATCTTTTCCACCGTTTCCAGAGGGATAGAAAAATCGGGATCTTGCAATATTACATTTTTAGAATTTAAGGAAACTAAGGTCCCTTCCGTAAAGGAACCACTATAGGTTACCTTTGCCTGACGGTTTACCGAGCTACACCCTCTGAGAAAATATCCTAATAGGAAGAATAGAGGAGCAGCGACCAGTATCCCTAGGCTGATTTTTTTGAGATCGTTATTTGTGATAATTTTTTCCAAGGCGAGGATTCCCTTTTCCTTTCCGGATCCATGTTGGAATTCCAACACAGTTCAGAGAAGAATTTTATAGTGAGAAAAGCCTTTCTAAATATGGCAAGCTCGGAGTTGTTTCCCCCGAGCTTTTTATACTTAAGAAACCGAGTTACTTAAAGCTAAAGATCACTTACAGCCTTGTAACTCTCCCATTTTAGGATTTTCTCTACCGTTCACGTAATATTTTTTACCCTGAGGCGTAGTCCAACAATCGTTTTTTTGGTTTGTCCCAGGCATAATCGGCCCTTGTCCGATCTTTGCTCCGGACTCGTCATACTCGACCGCAGTACCGTTTGCAGCGATCTCAAAAGACTTCTTGCCGTTTTTATAATATGCAAACGGGAAATCAGGCTTGTATTTCGCCTTTAGCTCGTCCGTTTTTTCATCCATGAGAAGAAGATCGAAAAGGAGTTTTCCTTTTCCGACGATCGTTCCGTCCTTGTCGTATACTTCCGCAGAACTCATCATCATCTCATTCATCATGGTTCCTTTATACGCAGGATTTCCGGTACTCCAATAGAAAGTCCAATCTCCCTTACGAGTATGGTCTCTTTGTCCTTCCGCGAATACCTTTCCGTTTTTGTAATATTCTTTCCAAGCGCCTATTCTAAGGGATTTTTTATCTGCACCGGTACCTTTTGGAGCGTAGTTACCCTCTGATTGAGGAGTTCCGTTGTCGTAATAGTTTTTCCAATAACCCGTTTTTAGATCATCCGAATTGTTTCCTTCGGAAGAGACAGTGTTCCCGTCTTTATGATAATTCGTTTCTTTGCCGCTTTTTTTGCCGTCTTTGAATTCGATTACGGATTTTTTTGCTCCGTCTTCGTTATAATAATCTTTCCAGGTCCCTACTTTTTTATCGTCAGCGTATGCACCTTCGTCGCTTAAGATCCCTTTGTCTGTTTTAGACCAGTATGGTCCATTCTTCTTGTCAGCTTTGTAGACTGTGCTTTCAAGTTGGGTCCCATCTTTTGCGAGTTTTTTCTCTTCACCTTCTTTTACGCCTGCCACATAAGGAGTTTCTCTTAAAGTTTCTCCTGTTTCGTATAATGTTTTCCAGATACCTTCTCTTTTATCGTCTTTATAATCACCTACACGGGTTAGGACGGAGAATTTATTCTTTTGAAGATCTTCCTTCTCCACATATTCTTTCCAGGAGCCGTTACGTTTTAGTTTTTTGATCTGATCAGGAGTTAATGCACTGGCTTGGTCCGGAGTACAAGGTTTACCGGAGCAGTCCAGATTGACCGGACCTTCTGCCTTTATATTGAATGTTTCTTTGAATTTTTCTATTCTGATATTCGGCTCTAAAATTTGGAACTCGACATTTTTGCCTTTGTTCTCAACGACACTCGCAGAAGAACAACCGATCAAAAGAGAAATTGAAACCGCTGTAGATATAATTTTTTTCATGGGTTCGCCTTTTGGGGGAAATCTAACGAAGCAAAATTAAGGCAGACAATTCTTCTCGTCAACCTCCTTTCCCCGGCGAAAAAAATAGAATAAAAGGAAGGATTACTCTCCGGGATATCTCATTCTTAAAAAGCGTAAGAATGGGCGATAACAGTCCACCGCCATATGACCACTATCCGCAAAAGTATTACAATCGTAGTCGGATACTTCTGCCATATCTATGATCGGGATACCGAACTTTTGGTTGATCGGGCGGATCCGCTCCCACCAAGGAGCCGGGATATTCAGTTCTTTGAGAAGATTTTCCAAAGGAAGAGAAACTTCAGGGCGGACCACTAAGGTAGGAATTCCCTCGACTTTCACTCTATCCAGGATCTTTTCATAAAAGGAGAATTGCATCTCGGAAGGAGAATATTTAGGATAGATCCAACCGATTGTGCGAACGGAACTTGCTTCTAATTTGCCGAAATCTTTCTCCATAAAACCACCTGCAGGAGAGATCGCATTCCCTTTATCTTTATGTAGAGAATCAACGGTCAGCTTTTTGATTAGATCCGCTTTTTCGAATTTTTTACTGGTTAGGTGAGCATAAACGTTAGTGATATAAGGTTTGTTCTTACTAACTCCGAAAAAATAATTCCCCAGATAATAGTTCACATTCTCTTTACCAAGAGTCCAGGCATTAGAAAGAACGAATCTAAGATCGAAACTATTCGCTAAATTTGATTTTTTGAATGTAGTACTATTTGCATTAAATTGAAAAGGATCCGCTTCCAATACCAGAAAGTCGGGTTTTACACCAGCTTCAAATAATCTTTCTAAAAAGTATAAATAATATGCAGGAGTAGTTACTGCGGAAGAAAGATTATACACTTCCCAGTCGGGATAGAAATCCACGATCTCTTCGTTTTTGAAGTATAACATCCTGGAAGAGCCCATAAGAAGTACTAATTTTTTGTCGGACTTCTTCTCTGCGTTCTTACCGAACTTTGAGATCATCTCTTTTAGAAGATCTTGTTTAACATCGTAATAGATATAGGTTAATTCTACTTTTACGTAGTCTCTGACCTTATCCAAAAAGAAAATTTTGTCTAGAGCGAATATGAATATAAAAAGGAGTACGGGGTAGAATAAAAAAGGATGGGTGAAAAAATTAATTTTTTCTTTTGATTGAAGTTCGTTCTCGGACACGAACTCAAGACTCCCCGGCTGACCGGGGATGTCAATAGATTATATCAAGCAGTTGCTAGAGTTTCGGTAGCTCTACGACGTTTTTGAAGATCTGCCAACCATTCTTCGGTTGTTTTGCAATATCCTACCAAACGTTTTACATGTATACGACGCTCAGGATCCAAGATCTCTCTAGCTTCGCGGACGATCTCTTCTACTATTTTGATATGAAAGGAAAAGTGGCTGGTGAATAAGTTAAAGTATTCTTTTTCTGTAGCGAGCCAATCTGTAGATTGGATCTCATTCAAGAAGTTCTCCATCTTAGAAATATCTGAATCGAATTCGGACTCGTAAGGTGAGTTTAAGATCGAAATCGTATCCGTGATATCCGTAAGACTTTGGAAATAAGGGTCTAGTTCTGGTAAGTTCACTGTATACCGCCTTGAAAAGCAGCTCGCAGCCTTGGTCTCTTATGGAGAAAAGACCGCGAACACCCTATAACGGGGCTCTAATGTCATCTTTTTTTAAGGACCCGAGAGTTCAAGCGGAAACCGAAAACATAATCCAACACTAAAGAGATATTTTAGTTTTTCCTGAGGTATTGGAGCAAATGCATACTTTCTTCATCCCAGCCTTCGGAAGCGGCTTCGATCCAATAATCGAATTTTTCTCCCAATGGATATCCCGAGTTGGTGAGTTTCAGAAGAGTAGCATCATCTCCGTCTTTTTCGAACTCTAGTTTGAGCTCTATATCACCCGCTGGATGATCTTGCCATTGGAGTATTAACTCTTGGAAAGGAACGATCTTCTTATAAATACCTGTAGAAGTAAGCTCTCCTTCCGGACCTAAGTTCCAAGTCCAGGAGAAAGTACCGCCAAGTTTGGGACGCCCTGTTACCTTATCCGCCAACCAATGGATCAATTCCTCGTTAACGGTAACTGCACTCCAAACTTTTTCCAAAGGAAAATCATATTTGAATTCTTTAATAATGCTTCTAGTTTCCATATAGACTTAAGTCCTTTAATGAAAGTCCTTATAAAGTTTTTTATATAATACATTTTCCAAAAATGAAGGAGAAATATTCCTCATCCATTTCATGAAAAATCCGCTTTTATCCATAACTACAAGTCTTGAGTTTGGATCTTCGATAGAACGGATCATTTTTTCTGCGACTTCTTCCGGAGTTTTACTTTTGCCGGAATAATGAGATTCTCCCAATATCTGGCCGTCTCCATCTATACCATTCGCTCTTAGTTTTGTTTTGGTATAAGGAGGACAGAATATAATAAATCTAAGACCTTCTTCGGAGAGCTCGATACGTGCAGATTCCATAACAGCGTGTAACGCAGATTTGGAAGAAGAATAAGCGCTTCTTGCAGGAACTCCGTACAAACCGCTAACCGTGGACGTTACCATAACCACTCCCTTATTCTTTTTCAAAAAAGGAAGAAGTCTCATCATAAGAAAAACAGGACCAAAAAAGTTCACGTCAAACGCCTTTCGGAATGCTTCTATTTGAGTTTGATCGAATCTAGAATGAGCGGTTATACCTGCGTTATTAAAAAGAACATCGATCCCATCAGCAAGTTTCGCCACTTTAGCGACTGCTTTGTTGATCTCTTTTTCCGAAGAAAGATCCGCCTGAATATGGAAAATTTCCGCAGCACGTTTTTCTTTTTTCTTAGAAATTTTACGAACAAGCTCCGGCTCTGATCTGGAAAGATTGATAATCTTACATTGGATCCGGGATAAACTTTCTAATAAAGCTTCTCCTATTCCGGAAGAGCCTCCGGTAATCACGATTGTTTTGCCTTTCCAAAGATCAGTCCGCATCGGGCTTATTCTTTTATTATGTACGACCTATTCAAGGATTATTTTCGGCTTTAATTCGGCGTAGAAGACCCGACTGAGCTTGCTTCAACCTCGTCTTGGATCAATCTTGCTTCTGCACGGAATGTAATATAAGACCAAACCCAAGTGATGAAGATGGAGATCTTATTTTTAAATCCTACTTGATAGAAGATATGGATGAATAACCAAACAAACCATCCGAAAAATCCTCTCAGTCTGAAATTTCCAACCTGGGCAACTGCGTCCTGTCTTCCGATAGTCGCCATACTTCCCTTGTCCAAATAGTGGAAAGGTTTTCTTTTTTTGGATTTCAGATCTCCTCTGATAAGAGAAGCAACATATCTTCCCTGCTGCATCGCAACAGGAGAAACACCAGGCAAAGGTCTTTCTAAACCTTTGGAATAATTCGCGATATCACCTATCACAAAAACTTCGGGATGACCTTCTATATTACAGAACTCATCCACCATCACTCTTCCCATTCTATCCGTAGGAGCTCCTAAAGATGCTCCGATAGAATTTGCCTGAACTCCTGCGGCCCAGATCACTGTGGAAGAAGCAATTGTTCTACCTTCTATCTTGACTCCGTTTTGGTCTATCTCCAGAACTTTGGTTCCGGTTAGGACTTCTACTCCCCTCTTCTCCAAACGCATCTTTGCAAATTCGCTTAACTTAGGAGCAAATGCTGCAAGAAGTCTAGGAGAGGCTTCGATCAAAGTGATTTTTGCCAAAGCAGGATCAATCGTATGAAATTCATTTCTAACGATCTCATGAGAAAGTTCCGCGATGGAGCCCGCAAGCTCCACTCCTGTAGGACCTCCGCCGATAATTACATAATTTAAATGTTTTTTAGCTACCTCAGGATCTCCTGCAAGCTCCGCATGCTCGAAAGAAGTTAAAATTTTTGTCCTAATAGAAAGTGCATCTTTCAGCGATTTTAAACCGATGGAATATTTCTTCCAATGGTCGTTCCCAAAATAGCCCGATTTAGCTCCCGCAGCCAATATTAGATAATCATAATCTTCAGAATGCCCTTGGAAGGTGACCTTTTTTGCCTGGATATCAACCTTCTCCACTTCTCCCAAATAAACCGTTACGTTTTTTTTGTCTCCGATAAGAGATCTGGTAGGAATTGCGATATCTGCAGGACTTAATACTGCAGTCGCCACTTGGTATAATAAAGGTTGGAATAAATGGTGATTTTTTTTATCGATAGCGATAATTTCCAAATCTTCTTCTTTGGACAATTTTTTGATCGCCTGCAATCCCCCGAAACCTACTCCGATTACTACTACTTTCTTTTTTTCACCCTTAGGCATTCTTTACTCCATTTTTACTCAAAACGTATTCCAGGAATCCTTCCGAAGCCTCGGAAACGATCTGGTGGACTTCTTCAAAGTCCTTTAAAGTTCCATAATATGGATCGGGAACCTCGGAATCTTTTCCTTGGCCCTTTTGGAACTTTCTGAACAAATGAATTTTTTTTCTTTCTTCTTCATTCGAAGCGAGTATTCCGAGATCCTTATTATTGGATCTGTCCATCGCTAAAATAAAATCGTAATATTCAAAATCGGATCTTTTAAATTGTCTCGCCTTATGGGTGAGCTCTATTCCCTTTTTGCGGGCCGTTTGTCTAGTCCTTGGATCGGCTAATTCGCCAATATGATAGCGAGAAGTTCCGCAGGAATCCACTTCGAATAGAGAAGAAAGTCCCCTCTTCTCTATTAAATCCACGAATGCGCCTTCCGCCGCAGGAGATCTGCAGATATTCCCCAAACATACGAAAAGAACCTTATAGATATTCGAAGGATCTGGAGTTCCTACCATATTCAAAAACCTTTATCTAGGCCCGATCTTCTCCCATAAAGACTCGGGAAGAGATCTCATCAGAACTCCGATCATTGCCCAAGGAAACCAAGGTACAGTAGCGGATCGAACTCCTGACTCTATCCTATTGTAAATTTTTTTAGCGCCTTTTTCTGCGGAAACAAGAAAAGGACGGGTTTCCAACTTTTGATTGATTGGGGTATCTATAAATCCCGGATGAATTACGGTAACCTTCACGCCGAATTTTCGAACTTCTCCCCTCAAAGCTTCTAGATAAGTGGAAACTGCTGCCTTAGAAGTAGAATAACTTGCCGAACCGGGAAGACCTCTGAAAGAAGCGACCGAAGAAATTCCTACGATCTGACCGCTTTTCTGTTCTCTGAAGATGGGTTGTAAAGCAGAGATGCCGGCCATAAGCCCGATCAAATTTGTATCGATCACCTTCTTATCAGCTTCAAAACTTTTTTGACCGAAAGAAGAGTTGGTAGAAATTCCCGCGTTCGCAATGAACAGATCCAACCCACCAAGTTCCTTAGCAAGTTTAGGAAGAACTTTAAAATTGTCCGCCGATTCGGAAACATCCAAGGAGGCTAGGATCACCTTACCACCTTTATTAAAGGAGCGGATCTCTTTTGCAATATCCTCTAAAACATTTTTCCTTCTGGAAGTGATAGCCAGATCATGACCTTCTTTTCCATATAATAAAGCGAGCTCTCTGCCGATACCCGAGCTAGCTCCAGTGATAATAACTTTTTTCTTATGAGGACCTTTGGACATAGATGAAACCGCCAAGTAATTCATTAAATTGGTTTACCCCTAGGGTGGAAAAGAATTATTTTACCAGTATTCCATAACAAACCGGAAAGTTAGGAGTTCCTACCTTAGGATCTTGGACTATAACCCCGAACCAAAATGCGAAATCTACAAGAAGAACTAAAAGAAAAAAACGAGGAAATCCAAAAACTCAAGGAACTACTGGAGCTTTACGAAAGAGTTTCCAAGCTGGGAGAAGTAGAATTACTTACTGCCGAGCAGACCCTTAATGCTCACGAGACCACAGCGAATCTAGCTAGGAACGAACTCATAGAAATGAGGGACAGGTTCAAGGGTCTGGGCCAAATCAATTCAGAAAGAAAAAATGCAATCTTAGAGATAGTAAACGATAAGGAAGCTCCACTTCTCAGCCTCGCAAATAAATTCGAAGAGATGGGAAAGAAGGACGATTATTTCTACTCCGACTTTTTCAGAATTATCGCAAACCTGGATTTACCTGAATCCGAAGCCAGATCTCTTTGGAAAGAGATCTACGCCCACGCAGAGGGACTGAGCAAACAATTGGGCAGAAGTATGAACTTCGTAGTCGCCCTCCTAGATTATATTTATTTAAAGAACCGTCTCATCGAAAACCCTAAGATCGTGGATATTTATTCCTTCGAAGAGATTATCCTAAATGCAGTCATAGACGAAGGAACAGGGATCTATAATAGAAGATATTTCAACCTGGTCCTAAACAAAGAGATCACCAGAAGTAAAAGATACAAAAGAAGTTTCTGCCTATTCCTATTCGACCTGGACAATTTTAAGAAAATTAACGATACAAAAGGACATTCTTTCGGGGACGATATCCTAAAACTGGTAGCCGGAACCTTGATGTATGCCTTCAGAACAGAGGACATCAGTTGCAGGGTGGGAGGAGAAGAGTTTGCTGTTATCCTACCGGAAACCGGCAAAGAAAACGCAAAAGTGGCTATCGAAAGATTCAGGACTTATTTAAGAAATTCCTCTAAAAACGATTTTGGAATAGAAGTCACAGTATCCGGAGGAGTAGCAGAGTATCCTACAGACGCGGACGAGAGCAATAGGTTATACTCACTTACCGACGCAAAACTTTACGAAGCAAAGGCGGCAGGCAAGGACCGCATTACGTATACCTGACCACTACTCTTCTATCTGGTATTCTATTTCTTTCGTAGTAATCTCGTTCAGTTTAGAGATCAAAAGTTCGTTCGTATTCGCCAAACGATCCGCCAAAATTCTCACCATCTTAGCCGCAAACTCAGGATTCGCGATAAGGTACCTCTCCAATTGTTGTTTGGATTCCACCGCTACCATTTCAGTATCCATTACTGCTCTTGCAGTCGCAGTTCTAGGTTTGGCCCTGAACAAAGCCATCTCACCGAAAAAATCTCCCCTCTTCATCAAAGCAAGACGAGTGGCTGAGTTTTTATGAGTAAAAAATATTTCAACAGTCCCAGAGGTAATGATATACATCGAGTTGTTCAACTCGCCTTCTCTGAAAATAATTTGGCCGGCCTGGATATTAATTTTATTCATGAATTCCTAACTTTCGATTTAGACCGAGACATCTAAAGATCCGGTCCGTCCTATCTGACTTCGAAACTTTACGTTTCCTAACCGGAGGCGTTAATTCCAACAGCCTCCAGAATATATCATCGGGTCAGAAAAGACAATCTTTGAGCCAATTCCCGGGGTGAAGGAACTCCCCTCCCCTTCCAGTTCGTTGGCATAAGGCGTTCGCAGAATTATGTCACATCAGGACATTCCGTTCTTAAATCTTGGATCCTGGACCACTCCGGATTCACGGATCTCAGAAAGTGCACCCGCGTATGCGACTAAGATCTTCAAAGCAAATCCGCTTCTTTCTCTGATAAAACTATCTTCAGGAGAGACAGGCTCTCCTCCATTAATTAGATGTTCCACATCTCTAAAGATCAATTGTTCAGGGATATAACAGATCTTAGTATTCTTATAACTGCTTGCTCTCATCTCGTTGATCGGGAAAGCACCGCCTCTACCTGAAGAAACGGAAACAAGAAGCCCAGGCTTATGACCCAGCTGAACAAGTCCCGCATGAAGGAAGAAATTTTTGATAGCAGGGCTCGCCATCCCTCCATACTCAGGAGTGATAATAATAAAACCTTCTGAACTTTTTAAATTTTCATCGATAGGTTTCCAAAGATCTGTCCATAGCTTATCATCATTTGTCTGAGTGGAATCATAGAGAGGAAGAGGATTTTTTCCTAGATCTAATGTCCAAGTTTCCACGGACATTTCTTTCAATTTAGAATTTAAAAATTCACCTACTTTTGCGGACTGAGATACTTTTTGTTGGGAGCCAACTATGATTCCAATTTTCATTCTATTCCTTTATTAGAAACCCGGGCGATGATAAATAAAGTCGGCCCGAACTGTCGTATGAGAACAGGTTCGAGAGCCTCTACTTTTCTCCAACGAGAAAAATATTGTCTTAGCTCAATCCGTACTTTTTCTTTAGGTTAGAAAGTTCTCTTAAGAAAGATTCTCTATTTTTAATTGTCAAAGGTTTAAGATCCAGTGTAACCCTTTCTCCAGGCTTGCGGGGTGAAATCGTTTCACCCCCCCGTCCTTCCTTCTTTTTCAGGAGGGTTTCCAAGTTTTTAACCGAAAGATCGCTTCCGCTTTTAAGTAATTCCGAAACAGATTTCTGGTCCAACCTTGCAATTGAACTTAATTGTTTCACATATCTTTCCGTATAACCCAGGATCTTACCGACTTCTTCTGCTGTTTTTTTTCTTTCTTTGCGCAGGAACTGGATCGCTCTTCCCACTTCCCAAGGATTTAAACTTTTACGTTTTTCGTTCTCAGCCAAGGCGATCTCATAACATCTGTCTTCGGAAGCTTCAGTTTCCACAACCGGAATGGATTTCCATCCGATCACTTTTGCGGCTTGAAACCTTCTTTCTCCGGCTACGATCTGGAACTTCTTGCCTAATTTACGAACCACAATCGGCTCTATCAGACCCAAACGTTTCATGGACTCTACAAGATCACTCACATCTTCTTTGCCGAAAACCCTAGGTTGTTCCGGATTAGTTATAATATCAGATAGAAGAATTTCTTTTTTAAGGGATTCATCCCCACCGAAAGCTGTTAATAAATCCAGCCCTGCAAAATCAGATCTTTTTGCCATTTGCTCTCCTCATTACTTCTTCCGCCAAAGTAGAAAACATCTGCATCGCTTTAGGATCATATTCGGATAAAAGTTTACGTTTTGCCTGTGACTGAGGTATTGCTTCTCTTCTATACACTACGGAATCAAACACCGGAAAATATTTCCGGACAGTTTCAGCAAGTCCGGAAAGTGCTCTCGAATCCTCATACTGATTTAACACCGCGCCCAATAGCCCGAGACCAGGATTCGCTTTTTTTCTGATCTTCTCGATTGTGCCATGAAGATCTTTCAGACCTTGGACGCTAAAAGCACGAGTCTGAATCGGGACCAAAACAAGATCAGCCGCGATCAAAGCATTCTCCAGGATCAAACCGAGAGAAGGAGGACAATCTATAATAATATACTCATAAGAAGAACGGATCGGCAACAATGCCTCTTTCAAAAGATCGAAATCATCTCTTTCATATGGTGTAGTAAAATTCGCCAGATGAATGGAAGAAGGAACCAGATCCAAACCGGGAGCCAAGTTCACTATAATTTCAGAAATATCCACTTTAGATTCTTCTTTATAACCTAAAGAATGAAAGACTGATTTATCCGCCTGGCCAACATATAACTGGGTGATATTTGCCTGAGCATCCCAATCCAGAAGTAAAACTTTTTTACCCGCCTTTGCCAAAGCTTCAGCCAAGCAGATTGAAACCGTGGTTTTACCTTCTCCACCTTTTTGATTGGAAACCGCAATGATCACAGACTCATAAGAGTGTTTCGTTTTTTTGGAGAAGTACTTGTCCAAAACTTCAGTCTTGTACTTGCCCTTATTATCTTTGGGCAGGGACCATTTTTCCGCCTTCTCCAGAAACTCATCTTCCGAACTTAAAACGTATTCGGAGAGGACTTCTTCTACACTTAAAACCTTGGCTTTCACTTCAGACCTTGACCCTGATAATAGATCCTCTTTAAGACCCAATTTGTCAAGAAAACCTATGTCTCATATTGATTTAAGAGCGAAAAAACCGAATTGAAACGATAGGGGAGGGGAAAATGCTAAGGTCTCTTCTCGGAAAAGGAATTCACTAGGGATGAAATCATTTCACCCCTATTCTAGGATGAAATGAAAATTCAGATTCGAATTATAATCGTACTATTCTGCCTATTTGCCACGGCCAACATACTCGCTCAAGAGCCGGAATCTCCCAAAGAGATAAGATCGGAAACAAATCTTCCTGGAACAACGGCTCCCCAAACCAAAATACAGGCACTTCTATCCGAATTAATGACCAGAAGTTCTATCACAGGACTTATGGGAGAGAATGGAGGCCAACATATTTTCGAATCAGGCACAAAGTTCCCGAACCTATCAGGACTCAAAGCAGGATCCAGGATCACTTATGACAGAGAATTCCAGTACGGCGGGATCGGTTTAAAACATTGGTGGGAAACCTGGGAGATCAATCTGGAATACAGGACCACATTTAAGAACCAAAGAACAGGAGAGGGTAGGGACGAAGACTTTTTTCTTGGCAGTGTGAGCAGGGAGAAGGGAACAAAGATAGATTTCGCGAACACAAGTTTTTACGATACACCTTATACGTTCACCGGAACCCAAAACTTTGCGGATGGAAGAGGAAAACTGAAAATGAAAGACGATCGGATCGGCTTTCTTGGCAGAAAATATTTCGGCACAGCAAATCCGGATCCTAGAAAACCCGGCTCAGGTTTTTATCTTACGGGTGGCGCTTATTATACATATTATAAATATTATTTATACGATGTGATGCAATGGATTGCAACTGCACCGGTGACCTACGGTCCGATCGGGATCGGACTTAGTTATTCCATTTCTACTTGGGAAGTTCCACTCGGGTTCGGATATAGATACTCCAATGGAACTTGGATGTTAGAAGCGAGTCTTTCCGGAAATGTTTGGTATTCACATTTCAGAGATTATCATTACCAAAGAAATTTAAACTTCATCGGAGATTCTTCCGGCTTCGGAGTGGAAACCAATTTAGGAGCAGGATACATTCTCCCCTCTTGGTTATTTTTCGTAAAATTAACGGAGCATAGATTGTACGGAGAAGGAAGTTTTCAAACCCAAGGAGGTTTGAGTAGAGAGGATATTATTTCAAATTATTCGGGAAGATATAGAAATTATCTGAGCACAAAACAGTACTCCGTCGAATTCCAAGTGAGCCATTTTTTATGAAAAACAGACTTTTACTCATCAACTTGGGCGGACCCAGAAACGCCGAAGAAATCCCTAAATTTTTGAAAGATCTATTCGAAGACCCACTGGTATTTGACCTCCCGATTCCTGAATTTTTAAGGATCAGACTTGCTAGAAAAATTGCAGAGACAAGAGCTAAAAAAGTAGAAGAGACGTATGCTTCCATGGGATTCGGAGGAGGCTCCCCTCTTGTTTCCGAAACTGAAAAACAAGCGGAAGGTTTAAAAAAACTTTTAGAAGAGTCAGGAGAAAAATGGGAAGTTAAAACGGCAATGTGCTGCGGACATCCGGACATCAGAGAACTTCCTTCCGAATGGACAGATCCTAAAGAAGGAGTGGTACTTCTTCCACTATTTCCCCATTTTTCAAGATCCACGGTTCTTTCCACGGCAATGCTCATGGAAAAACAATTAGGGTACTGCCCTGCTTCTAATCCAAATTGGGTAAGACCATTTTCAGACAGAAAAGAATATTTAGAGTCCATCCGAGATTTGATCTTGGATTTTTTCCAAGGAAAACTTTCTGAAAAAGATTTTCTTCATATCGATCAAAAACCAATCCCTGACTGGCAAAACTTGGATATAGTTTTCAGTGCTCACGGCATCCCTCTTCGCCTAATCAAAAAAGGTGACGTTTATACGAAAGAGATCGAAGAAAATGTAAATGTTCTAACTTCTCTTCTGAAAGAAAAAGGTTATAAAGGACAAATACATTTATCTTACCAAAGTAGGGTAGGCCCAAGCAAATGGACCACTCCGAATACCTTAGACATGATACAAGAGTTGGGACAGAAAGGAACCAAAAGAGTCGCAGTTTATCCGATCAGTTTTATCAGCGATCACTTGGAAACGTTGGAAGAAATTGGAGTTCAGATCAGAGACCATGCTCTCCAAAACGGGATCTCAGAATATTATAGGATCCCTGCTCCGGGAACATACCCTGCATTCTTAGAGGCGTTAGCAAAATTCGTATTCGAGGCAAAATATTCGGCTCAAAATGGCAGACAACTAAGTTGTATCTGCAAGGTTTCCGGAGGCTGGAACCCGAAGAAAGAAAAAGTGACCTGTGATTGTTATCCATAAGCTCAAACATTCGCAAAATATCATCTTTCCGAAGTTGAATTTTCTCCTTTCCATCAACTTAACGTTAAACTAAATGTAAAAACGTATCTTTTAATATTTAACAGGAATTAACAAATGATAAAAAGATTTCCGATCTTATTCTTTCTAATGGCACTCTCAATTTCATGTGTCTCCCTTAAACCTCCATTCTATTTTACTAAGAAACAACTCGACCAATCAAACATTTGGGATATAAAAATTAAAAGAATAGGTTTTCTAGGGCCAGTTAACGGTAACTGGTGGGGCGATCGCTATTTCGGAGCGGAGATAACCGTTACTAACAAATCCGACAAGTTTAGAACTTTTGGGATAGTCGAATACGTTAAAGAAGGGCATAATATTCATAATCTTGTGAAAGATAACCCTTATCTGCAAAATGCATATAATAATAACCCCAATTCATTCCATATGGAGCCTGACGGAACATATTTTCCTGGAATTGATTTTCTATTAGAGCCTTCCGTAGATGCTAGGCTTCCAATAAATACTTACCAAGGCAAATTAGTATTTCCAGTTAAGAAGATGGATAATAAAATTTTAATTTCCGCTCTTCTGGTCGGAGGGAACTACGGAATACCTATGGGAGGGCCACATACTCGCTCTCAAAACGGCACTGGTTTCATTGCTCCAGGGGATTCTAAAACTATTACGGCCATCTTCTCGATTCCAGATGGATTCAAACCTTATAAGATCATGTATCGTGGGATTTTTGAGACAAGTTTAGAGGAGAAATTAGTCGAATAATTTCACTCCCTATTTACCGTTTCGGGCTTGTTTTACAAGCTCGGAATGTAGATTATTTTTTTCTTTTTTCATGGATACGTCCTATTTCCAAAATCTCGATTGATATATAAAAAGAACAAACTATAGGAAAGACAAATGGACGAATATTTAATCTTAATGCGATTGGATCTGATCACAAAGGATGCACAACCTTCTCCGGAACAAATGCAAGTGTACATGAAAATGTACCAAGATTGGGTAGGAGGGATCGCCGCTCAAAACAAATTCGTAGGTGGAACAGGACTATCTACTGAAGGCAAAGTTATCAAATCAGGACAGATCATCACTGATGGACCATTCGCCGAAACAAAAGAGTCCATAGCAGGTTTTATCACGATCAGGGCCAAAAATTTTGAAGAAGCTACTAATATTGCTAAAGAATGCCCTATTCTAAATGGACCGGGAAATAGTGTGGAAGTGAGAAAGATAGCCGGCGTGGACAATACACGTTAACCGAAACACTGTAGGCGCCCCGAATTTATGCAAAGTCCGGAGATATTGCCCCATTTATTCAGGAATGAATACACTAAAATAGTCTCCGTTCTTTGCAAACATCTAGGTTTTGAAAGAATTGAAATCGCAGAAGAGATCGCAAGTGAAACCTTCCTAACCGCAACCGAGGCCTGGGGAATCAAAGGAAATCCGGAAAATCCCACCGCCTGGTTGTATGCAGTCGCAAAGAATAAGGCTAAAAATTATCTGCAAAGAAACTCGATCTTTCAAAACAAGATCCTACCGGAACTTACCAAATCACAACCGGAACTTTCGGAATCCGAAATAGATCTATCTCCGGAAAATATATACGATAGCCAACTTGGTATGATGTTCACAGTATGCCATCCTTCTATCTCTCCGGAAGCTCAGGTTGGGCTTTCTCTTAGGATCCTCTGCGGATTCGGGATAGAAGAAATAGCCGATGCATTCTTAACAAATAAAGAAACGATCAACAAAAGATTGTTTAGAGCGAAAGAGAAATTAAGAGAAGAAAAGATCCTAATCCAACTCCCAAAACCGGAAGAGATTGAAGATCGATTGGATACGGTACTCGCCACGATCTATTTATTATTTAACGAAGGCTATCATTCCATCAGTCAAAACAAAACTTTACGCAAAGATCTTTGTTTAGAAGCAATCCGTCTCTGTAGCATGCTTGTGGAGAATCAAATCACTAGTAAACCGCAAGTATATGCACTTCTTTCATTGATGTGTTTTCATACTTCTAGATTCGAAGCAAGACAAGACGAAAATGGAGATCAAATCCTTTACCAAGATCAAAACACAAATCTTTGGAATTATGAATTGATCAAAAAGGGAGAAATTTTTCTAAACAAAGCAGCTAGTGGAACCAAACTCACAACCTATCATTTGGAAGCAGGAATTGCATACTGGCATACCCAAAAGGAAGATACAAAAGAAAAATGGGAAAATATTTTGCAGTTATACAATCGTCTACTTCAGTTACAATATTCTCCAATTGCAGCTTTAAATAGAACATATGCTCTTTCTAAAGCAAATGGAAAAGAAGAAGCGATCATCGAGGCCGAAAAATTAGAGCTGAAAGAAAATCATTTTTATTTTGCTCTTTTAGGAGAATTGTATTTAGATATAAATACAATTAAGTCAGAGGAAAATTTTCGTAAAGCACTTTCACTTGCAAAAACATCTCAGGCCAAAATTAGTATCCAAAAAAAGATAGATCAATTCTCAAAGTGAACACATGATTAAGACAAAGAATACAAAACATATTAGCGTTACTATCCCAGTTTCCCAAAAGACATCTTACGAATATCTCTCAGAGCCTAAAAATTTTCCGGAATGGGCCTCCGGTTTATGTAAATCTATCTCTCCTTTAGAAAATGGGGAATGGTCCATCGATTCTCCTATGGGCAAACTGACGGCAAAATTCACGGATAAAAATCCATACGGAATTTTGGACCATTATGTGATATTTAGCCCTGAAAATATTTCTTACAATCCGCTCAGGATCATAGAAAACGAAGAGGGGAGTGAGCTGATTTTTACATTATTCCAAACGGAAGGAATGACTCCTGAAAAATTCGAAGAAGATTCCAATTGGATCAAAAAAGACTTAGAAGAACTTAAAGAAATTTTAATAAAGAAATTTGCTCGCTAATTAACCGGAAAGACCCGGGTTATAAAGGTAGAAGGCCCGTTCTAGAATAGACTTTAAACCGATCCCGTTCCTGAAATTCCCTTCTACTCGGATCTCAGCAGGCAGAACTCTATCCAAATCCCGATTGAATGCATGAAGCTGAGGCCCATATACAGGAAGCGCATCTTTCCAAACGGTCACATAATGATTTAAGGGTATTCCACTTTCGGAGAATAATTTTTTACGATCTTCTTCTACCACTGAGATGATCTCGTCTTCCGTTTTGGAAGAAATTTCTCTGTCTCCAGCGCCACCCATAATAAAAGTTTCAGAATGGATCCCGTCGGAGGTCCTACCGGCAAATATAAAATCGTTAAATAAGATTCCTCTGGATCTAATTCCTAATTCGGAAGAAAAACTTTTATGGTCTTTGGGAAATAATACTCCGAATCCTTTTTTGCCGTTCAAGATAGAATCTTTTCCGAAACGGGTCACACTTACTATAGGCAAAGTGTCCAACATTCCTTGGTAGGATTTGAATTCTTTATACTCCGATTTCAGAAGTTTCAACGCAGTTCCAAGATTGGTCGCAATCGTGATTTTGGATTTAGGATAAGTCGCTCTCAATTCTTTTAAGCTAGAAATATCCTGATTATATTTGATCTTTCCTTGAGAAGATACTCTTGCTTCTAAAGCTCCCAGTAAAGTTCCGATACCACCCTTAAAACTTACGGTTCCCCTTCTTCCCGGAAGAAGTTTCGGTTTATCTTTTCTGGAATTTCGAAGATGTAGAATATTTTTCCAAAGAGGAGCTTGTTCGGGTAAAAATTTTCCGAGAACAAGTTCTGCAGACATTGCATCCAGATCACCCGCGTATATCCCGCCTAATGCTGGTTCCAGAATTTTGCTGAGCGTTTTTTCTCCTAATACTCTTTTTCCCCATTGGTAAATGGATTCACCTGGGAGAGGTTGAGAAGGAACAGTCAATACGGAGAATACAAGAGAGATTATTTCGAAAACGGAAAGAGGCATTCTTCTCATCTTTCCATCCGAGAATATATAACGTTTTTTAGATGCAGGATTAGAGAGTAGGATATCCAACCCTAAGCGGGAAGCGAGACTTTCCAGTTCCCAACAATTTAAGATCCCGTTTGCCGCTCTTTCTACGATCCCGTATTCGGTGCGGACGGAACGTATGAGTCCACCCGAACTTTCTTTTTTTTCCAGTACTAATACGGACTCACCCTCCTCCAAGGAAAGGAATGCATGCAGAAGGCCGGTAAAGCCTGCGCCAATTACTATATGATCCGGAACCCATTTCGCCACGGATACAAAGTAATGGGATAGAAACTATTGGCAATAAAATCCTAGATTTTCTTTCAAAAGGAAGAAAAGTTTTTATCAAGCTCAGAAATCGAATCTGTAACCCATCGTATATTTGGTTTCCAATCCGGAAAAGGTTCCGTTGCTGGAAAATCCACTTCCTGCTCCAACGCTGGAAGGCATAGCCGAGATTACCATCCCCTTACTTTGCCCGTCCGAAAACTGGACTACGGATTTGACGGAATTTGCAAAAAAATACGAATCCAGCAGGTTCAAGATATAAATTCCGCCTAACACATATAAGACGCCCTGGTATTCTCTGAAGTTTTTGTCTGCTTCTTCTCTTTTTAACTGAACCTGACTTCTTTGATTCGCAAAATATGCATCAACTGGGGATAAAGATGGGGTAACTGCAGCTTGGGCCTGGCCAATCGCAGCAAGTGTAAGACTTTCTCTCGTATATGGATTTCCAAGATCTCCGTACTCTTTTACGGAAGTTCTATACACTCTGAATTTATCATAAGCAACAAATGCAGTCATAGCGAATAGGGTAGGGTAGAGAAGAGACTGGAACTTTCTATCAGTATAATATTGACCCCAGCCGGGTACTGCCGCGGATCTCCAGAGTGCATTCAAAGGACGTTTTGCTTCTTGTTTACGAAGTTCTTCCAAGCGACGCGCTTCTTCTTCCGCTGCTGCCTGTTTTTTTAGATCTTCTTCTTTTTGTTTGTCTTCTTCAAGTTGTCTCTGAGCAGCTTCCTTGTCTTCTTGCTCTTTTTTGTCAGAAGCGAGTTTGTCTTCTTCCTCTTTACGGATCTTCTCTTCTTCGTCGTCGTTTATGTCTTGGAAAAGTATTTTAAGAATTAGATCTTTATCTACTTTACGTTTTCCTGATTCTGTTTGGAGAAGAACGGAATGTTGGTTTTGGGTGATGATATCACCTTTTACTTTTCCACCTTCTCTCAATAGAACAGTAACAGGAAAAATCCCAACAGGAGCAAATACGATCAATAGGATCGGAATAATTTTTTTTAAATGCAAAGATAACATTTCAAAACGAAAAAGTGTTATGCCACTAAAGTCCCCAAAGTATTGGACGAAAAGAAATTAATTTCCAAATGAATCCTTTCTAAGGGTAGAAACAGCTATTGGACCCGAATATTTCAGAAGAGAGTCAAATAGACTGAGAAAATACCTTGGTTTCAGGACTTTTTCTTCTCAAACGCATGTCCAAACCTGTGCATGCATTCCTTAAGAAAGGTTTTCCCAGGTCTGTTAAAACAAGGGTTTTTCCTTTCCACTCTATTAAATTATCGTCTTCCATACTGGCCAAATAGAGGCGGACCTCTTCAAAAATCGAATCCGGAACCTCTACTTTCCCCAAAGTAGAAAGTTTTAGAATGAGTTCTCTTTGGATCAAATCTTCAGAATTCAATTTATGTCCCCTGAGTATTGCCTGTCCGTTTTCCGAAATTCTTCTTTGGTATTTTTTCAGGATCTTTTCGTTCTGATAGAAACAATCCCAACTATCCGAAATTGCAGACACACCTAATCCCAAAAGTAGGTCAGTGGACTTGGTGGTATAACCCATAAAATTTCGATGAAGATTCCCGTTTTGATAAGCGGCATACAGCGAATCGGACTCCAAAGCAAAATGGTCCATTCCAATTTCTTTATATCCTGAGCTCAAAAAGAGTTCTCTTCCAATCTCATAGAGTTCTCTTTTTTCTTCTCCCTTAGGAAGATCATCTTCGGTGAATAATCTTTGTGCAGCCTTGATCCAAGGAACATGAGCGTAGCTGTAGAATGCGATACGATCAGGTCTAAGTTCCAAAGTTTTCCGGATCGTTTCCTTCATACTTTCTTTAGTTTGTTTCGGAAGTCCATAGATCAGATCGAAGTTTACCGAATTATATCCTAATTTGCGAGAACCCTGAGTAATCGCGGCAGTCAATTCATAAGGCTGGATACGATTTACCAATCTTTGTACTTCCGGATCGAAGTCTTGTACACCTAAACTGATCCTTCTAAATCCGTATTTTGCTAAAACTTCTAACTGTGAAAGTCTGGTCCTTCTCGGATCTACTTCCAAGGAGAATTCGGGAGAATCAGCAACATTCCAAGAATCTAAAATTGGTTTTAACAAACTTTCCAAATTAGATTCGGAAAGATAAGTAGGAGATCCTCCGCCTAAATGTAGCTCTCTTAACTCACGCTTAGTCAACTCAGGAAGTTCTTCCTGGTATTTTCGAAATTCTTGCAGAACCGTTTCCACATAAGGATCTTCTACGGAATGGTTTTTGGTGATAGAAGTATTACATCCGCAGAAAGAACAAAGAGTCTCACAAAATGGAATATGAAGGTATAATGCTACCGAAGAATCGTCAGGGACCAACCTTCTGCGAAGCGCATCTATCCATTCTTCTCGGGTAGGGTTGTCCTCCCAATACGGCACAGTAGGATAGCTAGTATACCTGGGCGCGGGAACATCATATTTTCGAATTAGATCAGATTTGGAACTCATACGAATGCCTCACGTATCGTACTTACGAAAGTTCTAATATTCGCTTCCGGGGTTTTTGGAAGGACTCCGTGTCCCAAACCGCATACCCATCCTGCTCTTTTTTCAGGGACCAGATCTAAAAACGGCCTGATCCAATGATTTAAATATTTCTTAAATTCTCCAGGCTCCATGAATAATAATGCCTGATCAAAATTCCCTTGTACAAAATGAGAACCATTTCCTAAAAAGCCGACGATATCAGTCCTATGATCCATTCCGAATCCGGTCAGACCGGAAACTTCTCGAAGAGATTGTAAAGAACCTGGGGCAAGATTTTTGGCATAATAACCGATCTTGCCCGGGAAGGCCTCTACCAAGACCTGGATGGTAGGCAATATCGCCTCTTGGAAGAATACCGGAGAAGCGTCTCCGGCGGCGGTATCAAAGATCATTACGATTTCCGCTCCACCTTCCAATTGTAGACGTATATTCTCTTTTAATAAAGCAAGTATCTTCTCGTAAAAACCTTCTCTCAGTTTTTCGGAAATTTTAGGAAGTATTAGATTTCCATCATGTTTCCCTTGGGTAGCATAACAGAACAAGGTCCAAGGCCCTCCGATAAATCCTATCAAAGATTTATCTTTGGAGATCCTTTTTCTGGTCTGGATTACCGCGTCCTTTTGAAATCCCATAAATTCCACCGCTTGTTCTAAAGGGTAAAACTTATTCAAATCTTCTAATGTGGAAAGATGCCAGCCAAGTTTAGGACCTTCGTCACCGAAACGTAAGCCCATTCCGAAAGCTTCTAAAGGAAAAAGAATATCAGAGAATAAAATTGCGGTATCAAAATCAAAATCATCTACGGGACCAAAAGCGACTTCTGCGGCAAGTTCGGGAACTTTACATAACTCTTCGAAAGAATGTTTTTTTCTTAAATTTTGGTAATGCCAATGATAACGACCGGCTTGACGCATCATCCAAATTGGAGGAGTGGATTGTGGCTGAAGTTTAAGTGCAGCCTGAAATCTAGTATTAGACATTTTTTAAGTCTCCGATCCATTGGTAGCCGACTCCTCTCACGGAACGAATCGCATCTTCGCCCCTGTCTCCGAAGGCTTGGCGCAATCTAACAATGGAATTATCTATAGTTCTATTTGTTGGGAATTTTTCCTCTCCCCAGAGGCGATCTAGGATCTCATCTCGGCTAACTGTTCTTCCTCTTTCTTCTACCAGAAAGTTTAAGAGAGCGCAGTCTCTTCTGGAAAGATGGATCTCTTCTTTGGATGGAGTAAGGATACAATATCCGTAAAAATCCAAAAGATAACCTTCGTAAGAATATTTAGCCTGTTTTATGGAATGTTTATGAGATTCTAATACGTGTTTGACCCTAATTAACAATTCCTTTAAGTGGAACGGTTTAGGTATAAATTCTTCTGCGCCTAGTTCGAATCCTCTCAAACGTTCCGGCGCTCCTGAATGTGCAGTTAAAAATAAAAATGGAGGGCAATCTTTTCTGGATTTTAATTCTTCGGCTAATTCGAATCCGTCTCCGTCCGGCAGACGTACATCTAAAAGTATCAGATCCGGCTTAGATTCCGCCGCTAAAACTTTTGCCGATTGAGCAGAAACGGTCCAAACCATTTCGTATCCTTCTTTCTCCAAACGTTCTTTTAAAGTTTCACCTAAAGATCGATCATCTTCTACTAATAATAATTTCGCTTTCATAGACCGTTTCTCCTTTGAGAAGGATAAGAGGGGAGAATAAGCTCTGCCAAAAATCCTCCTGACTCAGAATTTCGAACGGAGAAGTTCCCCCCCATTCTTCCGGCTAATTTTTCTGCGATATACAATCCGACTCCAGTACCACTAGTGCTTGTATGTCTTAAAAACAATCTTCCTAATAATTTAAAATCACCGGAGAAACCTTTTCCGTTGTCTTCAAATCTGAATTTGATCTTATCTCCGGAAATCGGTTCCGAAAGAATTTTTACCTTAGTCGCTCCTCCATGTTGCACGGAGTTTTCCAAAAGATTCCTGAAAATACTTTCGAGCGCTCTTCTATCTGCTAACACTTTGGTCTCTTTCCATTCGGTCTGGATGTCCAATTCGGACCACTCTTCTCTTAGACTTTCTTCCCAGTGTCGGAGGTCCAACTCTTCTAAATATAATCCCTCCGATCTCATGAGACTTGCCAGGTATAATGCCTTGTTCATCTGAGATTCTATACGATCCGAGTCTTTTAATAATCTATGAAGAAGTTTGTCTTTTCCTGCATCCACACCTTCTTCCAACAAACTCTCGGCTTGTAGCCTGAGACTTGCCAAAGGAGTTTTCATTTCATGAGTCACAGTGGAGAAAAAATCATGGATAAGTTTATTTCTTTTTTCTTCCCGGAAAGTCAGCCAAACTAAGGTTGCTCCGCCGCTTACCAATAAAAATAGAAAGAAGGTGCCTTCCATTTTGATCATGGCACTTTGCCTTTCTAATTTTTCCAAAAAATCGAGACCGATCTGAGATCCCAAACGAGCGGCAAGTTCAGTCGCCATTCTATTTTGTCTTAACCCTAAAAAAAGCCACCACACTCCGAGCGAGACCGTGGTCACAACCCAGATAACCGGTAAAACAATCTTTTTAGAATCGAAGACCTTCATACTTTCAATTTTTTTAATGCGGTATCCGCTTTTTCCAAAGTTTCGGAAAGTATTTTTTCAGAATGAGCATAACTCAAAAAACCGACTTCGTAACCGGAAGGAGCCAAATAAATTCCTTCTGCAAGAAGTGCATGAAAAACTTTTGCAAAACCTTCTTTATGGCCTGCGGGAATTTTATCCACAGTTCGGATAGGGGAGGAGGACTTCTTATGGAACCAAAACAAAGAAGAATGTAAGCTGGAGTCCCAATCTCCCTCAGGATCCCTCTCCCTCAAAATAGAGACCATTCCGGAAACAAAAGATTTGGTGCGACTCTCTAAAACGTTCCACACATTATCTTTTACACATTTTTGGAGGGTAGCAAGACCGGCCCTCATTCCAAAAGGACTAGCACTTAACGTTCCTGCTTGGTATACAGGTCCTTGAGGAGCAACCAGATCCAATAAGTCGGCCCTACCTGCATAAGCTCCGACTGGAAATCCCCCGCCAATGATCTTTCCGTAGGTCACTAGATCAGGCACAATTCCCAATTCTCCGCTCATCCCTGTTAATCCGACCCGAAATCCGCTGATCACCTCGTCGAAAAGTACAAGACTCCCGTGTTTTCTCGCAATCTCTACGATCTTAGATAAATACTCTTTTCTCTGTATTAATAAACCGTAATTTGCAGGAAGAGGCTCTATCACCAACACGGCAATATTTTTGCCTTCTTTCGCAAAAAGTTCCTCAACTGCTTTCTCATCGTCCAAAGGAAGGACCAAGGTATTTTTAATTAACTCTGAACCGATCCCTGCGCTATCCGAAGAAGATTCTCCCGCAAGTCCAGAGCCTGCTTTTACAAGCAATGCATCCAAATGACCATGATAACATCCGTCGAATTTTAGGATTTTGTCCCTACCGGTCGCAGCACGAGCCACACGTAATGCACTCATTACTGCTTCGGTTCCGCTGTTTACAAATCGGATCTTTTCTACCCAAGGGATCTTAGACACGATCCATTCTGCAAGTTCTAATGAATAAGGTTCGGCAGCTCCGAAACTCCAAGCAAGTTCTGCGGTTTCAGAGACTATTTTTTGGACATCTTCGTCCCTATGACCCAAGATCAAGGGACCAAAACTTAAACAATAATCTATATATTCTTTTCCGGAAACATCCGTAAGTTTAGCGCCTTTTCCGGATTGGAAGAATATAGGATCTCCTCCTACGGAACGAAAGGATCTAACCGGAGAATGTACTCCACCCGGCGCTACTTTTTTTGCTCTTTCAAAAAGTTCCTTAGAACTTGGAAACATCAGCCTAAAATCTCCTTCCCTCTTCTTGCAGCGTAAGTAATCAGATAAGATGCGCCCGCTCTGGAAAACACTTGCCAGGTCTCTTTAAGCGCATCTTCAAATTTACAAAATCCATTTTCCGCGAGCATTGCAATGGATGCATATTCCCCGCTCACTTGGTAAGCACCCACAGGCAACCCGGTCTGCTCTTTGATCGGTAAGATCAGATCAATAGAAGTTATACCAGGCTTGACCATCAGGAGATCCGCGCCTTCTTCCGCGTCTCTGATAGATGAAAGAATAGAATCTTCCCTGTTCCTTACATCGATTTGATAAGAAGAACGATCCCCATGACCGGGAGCGGACTCAGCTGCTTCTCTGAATGGACCGTAAAAATGGCTCTTAAATTTAGTAGAATAACTCATGATCGGGACATGTTGGAAACCGTTAGAGTCCAGAATATTTCTATGACTCCTAATTCTACCATCCATCATATCAGAAGGGGAGATACCGTCAGCGCCTGACTCAGCATAACAAAGAGCCAACTCGGAAAGTCTTCTGACGGAGCTTATATTGTCTATTCTACCTTTCGGATCTAAAAGACCACAATGGCCATGAGTGGTCAAAGAACAAAGACAAGTATCTACCCAAAGAAAAGTTTCCGGAAATTTGGATTTGATAGTGCCAATTACGTTTTTATAAAATGATTTCGGAATAGAATCATCCGACTTTTTTTCAGGAACCAAAAACAGAAGGAAATGTTCCACGCCATTTTTCAGGTCCGATTCGATTTGAGATAAAATGGAATCCTGGCTATCACGGAATACTCCAGGTAAAGAAGACATTTTTTCCGGAGATTTCAGACTTTCCGCCACAAAGATCGGCTGGACCAGTTTTTTAGGATTCAAACTCTCCGAAGACACTAAATTTCTGAGCGGGGCATTGAGACGATTTCTTCTTAGGCCCAGCAAACTCTCGGAACTCATACGGCACCTCTTTTTGTAAGAAAATCCGGAACTTCGCCCTTACAGGCTCTTTCCCAGGATTCAAAGTTAGGGAACGCAAAAATTTTCGCAGAATCACCTAATGTTTTTCTAATATATTTATACGTTGCTCCGGTCCCGCAAGAATGAATGCGAGATCCGATTTCCGGATTTTTTTTATAAGCTCTATCAAATTGAGAAGCACTCATCCAGAAAAAATGAGAGTATTCGGAGAGATCAGGTTGCTCCGATTCGAAGTCCACCTTATAGGTTACGAACCTTCTCCATACACCTTCGATAATATCACTTTCTTCATGAGTGAGTTTAATGAAGTCAGGATTGGATTCGTAAAAGCTAACAATTTGTTTTGCATCTTCTTCGCCCAAACCGTCAGTGGAGCCGTTCACCCAAACATCTCTGGAGGCCAACTTTTCCCAGGTTTTCGCACCTGCTACGATAAAGATCGTTTCAAGGCCTGGTAATTCCCAGTCTTTAGGTAAAGAGTCCGCACGAGATACGAACCAAAATTTTTCTTTAGGAACGGGAGCATGCACAGGAGAACGTTTCATCCTAAAACCTTGTCTTGGTTTAGGAAATACAAGATCCAAGGAAGAAGGTTCCGGGAATTCTTTTCCATTCCAACGATCAAAAGCATCTAACTCTGACCCAGAATCTGTTTTTCCACGAACGAATAGAAAATCCGCAGGGCCTCCTAAGATCACGGAAACACCGATCTTTTGGTGGCAACCTCCGCCGAAATAAGAGAGGATTTTTCTCTCTTCCAAAACTGCTGCCTCTTCTTTTTGATCCGAAAGTGGAAGTAAAAGTTTTTTAGTCTTCTCGTCACCTTTTCTGAACTCCGCAGCAAGTGCCCCTTGCGCAGGTGCATTCGGATTTTTTGATAAAGGAAGGACCATAAATAGTTCGTTAGAGATAGCAGATCTAATTTCTTTTCTAACTTCTGAATATTCTTCTGTAGAAGAAAAAGAAAAGTTTTCCGCAAGAAGCCGATCTATCGCAGCTTTTGCCACTACGAGTCCAGAAATTTCTGGATCTTCCTTCCATTTACGAAGTCTAGTCTGTACATTTCCTCTTACAGGATGAAAACTGATCGGTAAATTCTGAAGACGAGAGGGGAGTGCACTCGGAAGAAATGCGGAAAGATTATATTCCCTTCTTGGACTAGAAGAATGGATCTTAATTTCTTTAGGAGGATTCTCGTAAGAAGATTTTTTAAAAAGTAAAACGTCTCTCTGGTCTGCACGAGGGAGCACCATTAAAATTTCAGTGCCTTCATGACCTTCTAAATCCAAATCCTTGAAGGAGTGAACTACTACATCCACATTTCCCTGGACGAGTTCTTTGGTTAAGTCTTGTGTGAAAACACCTCTGCTTCCCATTTTCCAAAGTGGAGTGGTTAAATCTTGATCACCGCTCGCTTCTTTGAAAAAAAGTTGGAGCTCCAACTCAGGATACAATTTGTGCAATTGATCTTGTACGAGGCAGGTCTGTAATTTTGCGAGGGAACTTTTTCGGGAACCGATTCTTAAAACGTCGGACAAGGTAGGTCATCCCAACCGAATACAAATTGATGAGCTTCCAGTTCTCTTTCTTCCAAAAGCTCGTCTAAAACGGATTTTAATTCTTCCTTTACTTTTCTAGTTCTTTCTTCCGTTTCTTTCAAGGAAGAAAGCATCTGGGCAAAGGAAATATATACGATATCTGAGGGCCAAGATCCTTCCAAAGGTTCTTCTCTAAAATCTAGGACCAGATTTCCCGGAGCCAATTGATCCATCCAAGCGGAGCAGTCCATAGGCGCTGCGATCACCCAAGCTTCTCCATTCGGAGACCAATCTTCGACCAGATGAGAAGAAGAACCGGAAACAGAAGATAAAAATTCCAAACGATGGGGATTACGTCCTACGATCTTAGTTTTTCTATTAGAATGAGAAAGCCAAGGTAGGATTTTTTCGGCAAGCTGCCCGGTCCCAAAAAGTACGATCTCTTTAGGAGGATTTGCAGCTTCGGATAAATATTTATCCGCCAAACCACCATAAGATTGTTCTCCTAAATTTTGCAAATAACCGGAGCGAAGAGTTCTACAATCTTCGATCAGATTGTCTCTGAGTTTTGCAAGATAATCACCGAAAGCAAGATCCGGTAATTCCTGGAATCTTTGTCTGAACTGAGAGAGAACTTCTGTCTCACCAAACAATTTAGATTTTAAACCTGAGATAATTTCGAGAAGAAGCCTATACGCTTCGTAACCGGATTTACTTTCCCAATGAGCAGGAAGATTTTCCGGATGAGGATGGATCCTAGAATCTGAAACAAGAACAGTACGCATACAAGTCTTCCAAGAAAATGCATCAGGAAGAGAAAGCAAATCCCTGTCGGAAGATTCAGAGTGAAAAACTTGTAATGTGGACCACATCTATCTTCGATCATACCTAATTCAGGGCCTTATTTGTCAAAATACTGTCAGAGAGATCTGAAAAATATTCCTCTTGCATGTGTTGAGAACGAATTTCAAAATGACCTTATGGTTTGGGACATAGGCTTCCAAGATAAAATTGTTTATCTCGTAGTGGGCTCTACAGCGGTTTATTTAAGCTTTCCGCTCGTTTCTTCCATTAGAAGTTTATTTAGCAAAACCCAAATCAAGGAGACAGGTTTCGGTTGTTATGAAGCCGCTTGCTCCGGTTGCGAAGTAAAGATTGATAAAAATCAAAAAGCCTTATCTAAACGAAAGCACGGATAATTCCAAAAGAGTCATCGCGATCCCATCTTCATTATTCGAATATTTAGTAATATAAGAAGCGCCTTCTTTCAAACTCTGCACCGCATTCTTCATCGCAAATCCGTATCCTGAAGAAAAAAGCATCTCTCTATCATTCAACTCGTCCCCGAAAGAGATAACTCCAGCCTCATCCAAACCGGAAACTTTTAGATAAGATTGGATGGCCGTCCACTTCGAGACTCCTTTCTCCAAAACTTCTAAACAATATGATACTCCCGGGATTTTAGTGATTACTGTCCTATACTCTGAAGACTCAGGCAAGGACAGAAGCTCCTTTTCTAATTGGATCAATTCTTCTTTTATTAAGGAAAGATAACATACTACGAGCACACGATCGGAAGAATGTTCCGGAAGATCTGAAACCACTTGGGTTCTCGCGATATCACCGCCTGAATAATTATGATACTTTTCATCCGTGATCGGAGACTCGATTAAAATATCGATCCCTTCTTCGAAGCGGTCCACATGCAGTAGGGGAGAGTAGCCCTTCTTCTTTCCCAAAGATAAAACTGCAAATGTTGCTTTTTCGGAAATATATGTTTCCGATATTCTTTCTCCGTCGGGAGAACTCCGTAGCACCTGCCCATTATTGGCCACCACGGTTACATTCCCGCGGAACTCCCGAGCATATGGAAGAGCCGAAGAGAACCTTCTACCAGTAGCGATGATCAGCCCGACCCCTTGGTCCAAGGCAGACTGCAAAACATAATGATTCAGGCTAGAAATAGAAGCCCGAGAATCCAGAAGTGTTCCATCCAGATCCATAGCGATCGTATGAAAGGGGAGAAGCCCGTCCAATTTGGGGAATTTATGTGAATTCGAAATAATATCCAAGTCTGCCTGCGATTCTTTTCCAATAGACCTAAGGGCAGGTGTTCCTACCACCCCCTTTTTTCGTTTCCAAGAGAATCAAAACTGATTGCCTGGAAGAATGGAACTCAGTCTGGCATATTCTCCCTGTCCGAACGACACATTCATCTTTTATCATCTAATCTCAGGTAAAACCAAAGCACCGTTTTCCATCCAAGAAGAACTATACGATGTGGAACAATTGAACCAATTCGCGGACAAAGGAAAATTCCAGGCCACGAAAATTTCATTCGCAGCATTATTCCATGTGGCAGACAAATATTCTCTTTTGGATAGCGGCTCGGCACTTGGCAGGAACTGCGGCCCGATCATCATAAAAAAAGCAGGTGCCTCGGTAGGAACTCCTAACGGAAAAAAAATTTTAGTCCCTGGGCTCTGGACCACCGCCAACTTACTTACACATCTATATTTAAAAGGGGATTTCACACCGGTTCCCACACGTTATGATCTTATCTTGGATAAAGTAAAAAACGGGGAAGCTGACTTCGGGATCGTCATTCACGAAGAAAGATTCACCTACGAATCAAGAGGGCTCGCCAAGGTAGAAGATTTAGGAGAATGGTGGGAAGGCACAACAGGTGCGCATATTCCACTCGGATGTATCGCAATCCGCAGAGATCTTTCCGCTCAAATAAAACATGACCTGGATTCGGCGATTAAGGAAAGTCTAACTCTCGCTTATCAAAACAGAGAAAGTATGTACGACTATATTTTAAAACATTCTCAAACCACAACGAGAGAAGTGGCGGATGCGCATATAGATCTGTATGTGAATGAATTTTCTAAAAGTTTAGGAAAAGAAGGAGAAAGGGCAATTCGCTTATTACAACAAAAAGCCCTTGAGACCGGATTACTTCCTCCAGAAAAAGAGAAGGACTTATTCCTTTAATTTTTCAGTTCTCTAACTATATCCAAACTCGCAGGAGATTGGTTTAGAGTATAAAGATGAATTCCAGGAGCTCCCATTTTGAGCAGTTCACGGCATTGGTTTACTGAGAAGTTTACACTTCTTTTATAAAATTCTTGGGGCTGATCCTTCACTTCTTCCAGATCGGAAACTAGTTTTTCGGGAAACTCACAGGCAGCCATTGCCTTAAATCTTTCAATCTGAGTGAAAGAAGTAATAGGCATGATCCCAGGGATCACCGGCACATTGATCCCTTTTTTGCGGATCAGATTTAGGAAGGATTCAAAATTTGAATTTTTAAAAAATAATTGAGAAACCAAGTAAGAAGCGCCCGAATCCACTTTACGTTTTAGATTATCCACATCGGATTCTAAACTTGCAGCTTCCGGATGTTTTTCGGGATAACAAGCGGCGCCCATACAAAAATCAAAACCTTCTTGTTTAATAAAAGAGATAAGTTCACTCGCGTAGCCGAATCCGCCTTCTACCTTTTTAAATGCCTCTTCTCCTTTAGGAGGATCTCCCCGAAGCGCCATTAAATTTTCAATCCCGGATTCTCGGATTTGTTTTAATATAACTTTAATCTCTTCCTTATTTCCGCCTACACAGGTAAAATGTGCAGCAGCTGGGAGCGAAAATTTTTTAGCCAATTCGGAAGTGATACGGATAGTCTTTTCGCGAGTGGAACCTCCCGCTCCATAGGTCACAGTGATATAACCCGGATCCACCTTGGACAATTCGCCCACAGCTTCGAATAATTTCACTTCTCCTTCCGGAGTTTTGGGAGGGAAAAACTCGAAAGAGTACACCGGCGTTTTTGCCGTTTTATAAATTTCTAATATCTTTTTCATTCTAACCTTTCCCCGCGAAAATACGGAGAATTTTCAACTACAGCAGAGTAGAACTTGGATCGGTCCTCTACCGTTTCTTTGTAAGCCCAGAGATTTCGCCACAAGCACGCCTGGTTTTAAATTTTCAGGAGCGACTCGGACCGCATGGCCTCCGGTAAGACCAGAACATAATAGATCGCCAGGCTGTACAGGATAAGATTGGGCTTCTACATTCGCAAGCACCACTCCTGCAATAGCGACCAACCATTGTCCTTCCGCCTGAGGTTTGTCCCCCAATACCAATGCTGCAGACTTTACCGCAACACCTACTATATTCGTAGCGTTTGGTTGTCTGGATTTATGAAGTTTACCATCTTCTCCCATTGCAAGAAGATCTCCTTCCGCAATCACGTCGGAAGACTGGACAGGGAAAAATTTAGCGATACAATCCGTACCCTTTCCTGTTTGGAGATATACTGTTCCGAGGAAATCAGAATCACCTTCTGCCAAGATCGCTTTGCCTGAACCTGTTTCGTTCAAACTCGGGATCCCTTTTCCACTCGCATACAGCGCATGGCCGGATCTAGAGTGGAACCATCCACCAAATCCTCTTTTAGCCAGACCTAAAATACCTGCGGATTCTTTTTCTCCGGAAGCACTATCACCTCTGACTCCGAATTTTTCTCCGAAGCCTAGGATCCCGGAGAATCTACCGGAACCTACAATGCCTGCACCTTTTTCGCTCTCATTTCTTGCATATGCAAGTCCCGCATTTTCAGGAGGAGGGGAGATATTTGCATAAGGAGCTTCTACGGAACCTTTTAATCTCAAATATCCGGTATGAGAACTGAAATCATGCTCTTTAGGAGCGTAATCATGAGTATGGGGAAGTGGCTGTCTTGCATCCGACAATCTAGGATCATCAGAAGAAACCACATGACCTTGGATAGATTTTCCCTTAGGTGCAACTGTTACGATACCAGGATATTCAGTACTAGCGTTACGCAATCTTTCGTCGTCTCCTTGGACAACTGCACCTTCTTTTGCTTCGCCGGAACGAGCTAATTTCACGATCCCGTATGATTGAGGAGTGGAAATTTTTAATCTCTTATCGTTCCCCTGAACTGCTGCATCCGCAGACTCTTCTCCATTGGAAGCAAATCTCAAAATACCCGTACTTTCCGTAGTAGCATGTCTTAGCCTCGGATCATCGGAAGTGACCACTTTCCCAGGACTTGCATCACCAGGAGGGGCCAATTGGACCAAACCGAATTTTTGGTTCGTCGCATGTTTTAAACGATCGTCATTTCCCTGAACAACAGTCCCTTCTTTAGTCTCACCATTCTCAGCAAGTTCTACGATACCAAAACTTTGGGTAGAAGAAGGTTTTAAACGATCATCATTTCCCTGAACAACTCTATCTGCCCGATTTTCGCCGTTCCCAGCTAAACG
The DNA here is from genome assembly GCF_004769405.1 of Leptospira selangorensis. NCBI lineage: Bacteria > Pseudomonadati > Spirochaetota > Leptospiria > Leptospirales > Leptospiraceae > Leptospira > Leptospira selangorensis. The sequence goes on along the minus strand of NZ_RQES01000001.1, from coordinate 76,982 downwards.
CACAAGACCATAAGCGGCCTCAGTAGAATGTTTTAATCTTCTGTCGTTACCTTGGACAACAACACCTTCTTTATCTTCTCCATCGGAAGCAAGTTCTACGATACCTTTATACTCGGTAGAACCATCTCTTAACCTTCTGTCATTTGCCTGAACTGCGGCACCTTCAGAAGTTTCTCCGTCAATTGCAAGTCTCACAAGTCCGGATCTAAGAACAGTTGCATAAGGTAAAGGTTCTGCAGTGGGCTTATGAGTTAGCTCGCTCAAGTATGGAGCCGCATATAATTCCACTTCTACGATGCTTGTAGAATATTTTTCTTTGTTCTGGATTTTACGAGGGCGAGAAACGAATTTCAAAAAGCGAATATTCGTAGGTAAAAATCTCCACTGATACCATGTTCCCAACTCAGATAAGAATTGGTTCTCTTCCAGAAGCTGGTTCCAAGTGAGATCGTCTTCGCTATAATATACGGTAAAAGTTTCCGGAAAAGGTAAGTGACCATCCTTCGGCGTAAGAACTCTCAACTCATTCACTCTACTGATTGAGCCAAGATCCATTAGGAAAAATTCTTCCTTAGGTTGATTTGATTCTACGGAAGACCAGCCATAATCCGGTCTTTCATCGATTAAATTTTCTTTTACCCAAAATCTGTCTTTTTCAGAACTCACTTCTAATTTAGTGACTCCTGAAATCCCAACTTCCAAAGCACCGATAGAAACTTTGAATTTGGCTCCTTCTTTTTCAGAAACCTTACTGACCAATTTCAGGAAGTTAGCGCGGACCAAGGAGAAGTTCCATTGTCCCACTTTTTTATTCAATCTTCTGAAACCGGTTTCCTGTAGGATAGGTTCCCAAACTTTTCCATCCAAAGAAATTTCGAATTTAAAAGAGTCAGGGAAGAATGTGGCGGATTGTTCCGACTGATGTAATTTGATCTGATTAAAACTAGAACCTGGATTTAAAACTAAGGTTAAAACTCCAACTCCAGGATGGTCCAACTGCTCAGAATAAGAACGAAGTCCTCCTTCCTTAAATTCGAACGTACCTTTGGTCTTAATTTCGTTTACTTTAACTTGTCGAGGATGGCTGATCCGGATGGATTCTTCATTCATAAGAGCTTTAACGTGGTCCTTTTAAACATGTACCCGGTTTTCTTCGGCTTTTGCAGAAAATATAACCAGTATCGAGGGGTGGATTTTGTCTGTGAAGTACTTTGTAATGATCATCCTAAGTGTCTCAGGAAGTGGATCTTTTACCAAAAGAGTCTTACCGTCCGGTTCTACCTGAAGTTTTTCCAATACTTCTACGCTGCTTCTAGAAAGATTCCCCTTACACCATTCTAGAAATCCAATCCAAGAAGCTTCTTTTCCTGAAGAATGTCCCGAGCCCTGTGACTGGATGGGGGAGGCATGCTCAAAATTCGGCCGTTTATTTCCGGACAGATTTTTGCAAATTCCTCGAATATAATGTAAATTATCTCCTAGTCCTTGTGCCTTCGCAATTTCCATTGCCTCGGACAAGATACCGTCTCCGTAACGTTCTCTTAAAGAATCTAAACTCAACTCTTTCTTTTCTAAACTAGGTTTTTGGTTCTGGGTATTATGGATGGTTATATTTATATTGTTTGGGTTTCCAGTTTGACCCCCCTCCAGGCTATCTGCCGACACCCCTGGGGCCGATCCCAATCCCCCTCCGGGGTTTCCAAAAATAACCCCCTGGGGTGGAATTCTGGAACCGGGGTAGTTGAAACAAAAATAGTAAGTGGAATTCTTATGCCCAGTCCCAGGAACAAATTGAAGAAGGCCTGCTCTTACTAGGTCTTTCTTTCCTTCATTAATGGACTTTTTAGTTTTTAAGCCAGTGAGTCGGATCAAGCTTTCGTTGCTAGGCCAGACTGGCTTAAAGGTCTGGTCACTAAATTTAAGCAGGACGAGATAAAGAGTCTTTGCGGCTGGGGATAAAGTGGCCCAAACCCCGGAATCAATGATATCCGAGAGGAATTTTATATATGGAAAATGCTCGCCCATACCTTGGATCCTCTTTTGCCCCGGAGGCAAAAAAATTAATTTTAAGCAAAAAGGTTCGAAGGTAGTTGACATTTATCCGACATAAGGTTACTTATGTCTCATCCAACAACATTCCTTCGGGAAGGTCCGGCCCCTGGGCAAACCAGGGGAGTTTTTTTATCTCAGACCGACGGCAATGTTTCTTCCCTCTCTCTTCCGGGTTGGGAGAAAGTACTACATTTCCGTTTAGAATATTATGTCACATATTGGGGCTTTTTTCAGCTCCGTCAACTCATTCCCGATTTTTTAAGCCCAAGTCTCATAAAATCTTTTGCTAAGTACATGTTTGTACTATTTTATTTCGTTTAACAGTGAGCGTTATTTGAACTTAAGAGAAGTGTCCGGATCTTATTTCCCGAATTTTTTAGAAATTTCTTTCTTAACGAGCTTATGAAGTTCTGAAAGAAAATCTTCGTTTTCGGTGGAGATGATAACGCTTGTACCTTTTTTTACGATCTTATAAGGGTAGGGCGAAACTGCCGGTTTTTCGGATCCAATTTTAGTTCCGATCTGTCCAGGAGAGAATAATCCGCCTTCTTCTGCTCGGTTAAAAGTTTTTGCGTCTTTTACGGTTTTCAATTCACCTGAATTGAATTTTTCAAGAAAATCTTTTAGGGTACCTTTTTTGGCTGCAGAAGCAGCTTGTACTAAAAGGTTTTTGGACTCTATTCCTGCGTCTTTACAGATCTTCAGGTCTTCTTTGGAAAGAGAAGAAATTCCCAAAAGTTCGGTCATATAACTTCTACTTTTCCCGAACAGGTTTCCAAGTTCCAAATCAGTATAAGAGAAAGAAGTTTTAAGATGGGTCATCGCTTCTATCTCTTCATAAGGAGATAAATTTTCTCTTTGTAAGTTTTCTATAATTGCTAGGCGGAAAGTTTCCTTCGCGTCCTTATCTAAAATTTTACATTCTACTTCCGGCCATTTGAGAAGGCTAGCTGCATGGTATCTTCTCTCTCCGGCAATAATCGTATAAAATTCTTCATCCGGTTTTTTCGTAACCAAGATAGGCTGAAGGAGTCCGTCCTTGTCCAAACTCTGGGCAAGTTCTTCTACACCTTTTTTTCTCTCTTGTCTGGGTTGGCTTTCAGAAGGACGGATCTTATCTAGGCGGATCTTGCGGATCGTACCTTCTAATTTTTCTGCCTGGAAAACATCTGCAAGAGAGCCTAATCTTTTACTTTTTGAGCTCATTCAAAAATTCCTCAATGAAGCCTTCATATTCCTGGGCCTGGCGGCTGGATTTATTGTACTCATAGACCGATTTTCTTGCCAGGTGAGATTCCCCCACTGCTACTCCATCAGAAATACTGTTATCAAAAATTCTGAAATATTTGGTAAGAACAGGGATGATCGTTTTAGTAAGAAGTGTCTGAGGTTTGAGTTGAGTGACCAGCGCCCCCATAATTTCCAAACTAGGATTAATTCTTTTTTTAATACTAGTAATTGTTTGTTGAAGTCCTAAAATTCCATCCACGGAAAATTTTTCCGCCTGGAGAGGAATGATCACATAGTTGGAAGCAACGAGTGCATTGATGGTAAAAATGGAAAGGCTAGGGGGACAATCGATTACACAAAAATCCATTTCCTTTTCCAAGTCCGCAAGGGCGTCTCTCAGAATATATGGCGCATCCACGATTGCGGCAATCGTTTCCGCTTCCGCAAGAGTCAGGCGAGAGGGAGCTATATTTAAATTCTCCACTTCTGTTTTAAGCATAACTTCTCTAATTTTCGCTTTGGATTGGAAAATATTATGCATGGATTTTTCTAACCCTTCCGGATTTAGGAAAATCCCTGTAGAATTTGCCTGAGGATCGATATCAATCAGCAGAGTTTTTTTACCTCTTCTGGCGAGACCCCAAGCTAAATTCAGAGAGGTAGTGGTTTTACCTTCTCCTCCCTTTTGGTTTGCGATAGATACTACAATCATTCTGTTCCCTTGTATCTCAATTGTCGGATGTCCGACATCCCGTCCTTATATCTACCTTCAGAAATCGAGAGAATAAAGAGGGGAATTTAAACAAAAATAAAAATTAAAAAGTCAACTTCGGGACCGAAGCCAACACTATATTTCCATGTAAGGAGAAGGGGAGAAGCATTCAAACTAATTCTTAAATTTTCTAAAAATTGCAGAAAAATCGGACCCAAATGTCGGACGTCCGACATTCGAAAGAAAGTCCAGGTACATGGTTGACACCATGCTTAATTTTAAACATTTTCCCTTCTATGCTATCCGCTCCGGAAGAATTTATATGGGGGAATCCAAATCCTAAAGAACTTAGGATATTATTACCTCTCGCATTTCCGGAATGTTTAAGATTAATCGATGGTTTGGCCGGGCTCGCTACCTTGGTCTCAGAATCGGATCCTTCCTCCTTGGAAGAAGCGGGTTCTTGGGGATATGGGGAAGATGGATTCTTCTATCCTTTCCTAACCAAGGGGTCTCAAATCCGGAGCCGTTTAGAAGGAAGCAAATCTCCCTTCTTCTTACCTAGATCAGAAGAAGTGGAACTGTTTCGAGATGAATCCCTGGGATGTTTATTATCTCCGGTTTTATTGGATGGAAGAATGTTCGGATTTTTCCTGATAGAACTTCCAAACCGAGCGGAAGAAAGACAAATTTTACTCTTACATTTACTCTCCCAAAAGGTGGCCCGACTTTTGAAAAAAGAATCGGAACCTTCTACCGTTTATAAACTTTCAGAGGACGTGAGTCCCGATCCGTTGGGGGAGCTGATTTTCAGATTGGGGAATGGGAAAAATTCCCAACTAGAAAAATTCAAAGAATCTAAGAGCATCTGTATTTCGGGTCCTGCTTCTTCCGGAAAAAAAACCTTAGCAAAATGGATCCAAAAAAGGGAGTTTCCTGGCAGGCCAATTTTAACGGTTTCGATCCTTCCGGAGCAGGCATCCAAATTAGAAAAGGCCTTAATCGATTGGGAAAAAATGGCCGAGTCTGGAACTCTAATTTTAGAAAATTCAGAGAATTATTCTTTAGCCCAACAAAGGATCTTGTTCGAATATTCTCAGAGAAAGTCCGGAAAATCCCGTCTTATTTTTTTAGAAAACTCAGGCAAAAAATCAATAGAAGAGTTTTTATATTTTCGTTCTCTTTTGGCCGAAAATAAGTTAGAATTACCTGCTTGGAAAGACTGGGTAAAATCGGATAAAATTGCGGCGGTCCGGCCGATTTTCCAAGAGGTCTGTGAATTACATGGCCGCCCTGATTTGGCGCTTTCTGAGGATGCGATCGAGTCTTTGGTGGAGAGTAGTTCCTGCCAAAATCTGGAAGATCTTCGGAATGCGATTGAAGAGGCAGTTTTAAATTCCGGCTCGGGAGAGATCCGAAATTCGGACCTTAAAAAAGAAGGTTCAAAAGGGATTTCTCTTCCGGATCCGGAGGACCTGGATTTGCGAAAAGCTGTGGAAGCCGTGGAGCGCCAAAAAATTCTTTTGGCAGATAAATTGTTCGGCGGCAACCAAATACGAATGGCAAAGGCCTTGGGAATTTCCAGAGGCTCATTGCAGTATAAATTAAAAAACCTGGGTTTGGGTTAAAATTTTGGAATTAGATTCCTTATACGAAGAAAGAAAAACCCCGGCCGGATTTTTGGTAAAAGTCCGCCTGGGAAAAATGACGTACGTAGTTTTTACCTCCAGGGGGCCAGAAGTCCCAAAAGGAGCTAGAAATCAGTCCATCGTGGTTCCGGTTCCTAGGATCGCATTTTTAGGAGAGGATTTTGACCTCTCTCATTTTAGATTAGGGGAGCTGAGTTTTGTAAACGTAAAACAGGGAAAACTTGTGATCCCTTACCAGCATTCCAGTTCCGGAAATGAAGTCCGGACCATCTTCTTAAACAGCGGAAGTGAATGCGATATTCTGCCAGTAATTATCTATCATTATGAGCGAGTGGATAGCCTTCTCAGAGCCAGAGAAGAAGGTGTAGAAATGCACCATCTGGTTTTGGACGAGGAGTTCCCACGTCAGGAATTGGTGGCCTTGAAAATCAGGTTCCCTTCCTTGAACATGCTCATCATCAAAAGAAAGGTGGCCCAAAAAATCGCGGCAGTGGGGGAAAGACCGTCCCCTGGAAAAGAGGAGCTGGAAAAAAGTCTGAGGGAAGAATCCAGTATCGTAGATTTTAATAAGGTCCGGGCAACGGATTTATTGGAGAAGGGAAACCTGAATATGCACTCCAAAAATCCGGTTTTCTTAGCTAGGATCCATCTCCGAAAAATGGAACTGGAAAAAGTAAAACAACTTCTTCTGGAATTCACATTGAAGTCGGAAGAGGTCGCGTTCATTCGAACTTTTTTGGATGTGATGATCCGAAATGATGAAAATAAAGAAGAGCTGAAAGGCTGGGCGCCTAAATTAAAAAATTTGGATGAAGGCTTCCGACTTGCAGGTTTAATTTTAGAGACCAGAGAAAAAGAATTCGAAGCAGAACTGGATAAAGGTTTTTCCAAAGATATCGCGAGTATGGTCTATGCACTTTTAGAAAAAGAGCAAGACAGAGCAGAGAACAAAGAACAAGAAATTGTGCTCTGGGAATGGAAGCTCCGAGCCAAGAGACTATTCCGAAAGACAGCCTAAAATCCTAGAAAAACAGTAAAAAAAGCTTCCATTTCCTCCAAAAATGGTTAAAAATGGGCTATACTGTCATGTTTTTTCGAATGAGACATAATTTTTTGGCACAGTTCTTGCTTATTGCCTCCTTGGCTTTGGGCTCGAGCTCTGCCTTCGCAGAAGAGGTTTCCGACTCGGAATATTCTTCTCAAAATATGTCTGGAGCAGAAGAGTCCATTTCGGAAGAACTAAAATCAATCTACCAAGAAGAAGTGGATCTAGTTCTTGCCGAAGGAATTTCTTATTCTGAAGAAGAAAGATTGTCTGACTTTCCGGATCTAGATTCTCTTCTGGCCGATGAAGGTGTTCCTACCAGAGTCGCAAAAATTTCTGAAGATAAAAAAGTGAAGAAGGGGAATGATCCTAATTCTGAACTGAGGATCCAAAATCGGAAATCGACTTCTGAAATTTTTTCAGTATCTTCGCCTCTTTCCCAAAACTGCCTGCTTGGCCTGAATGTTTTATTGCCCGACTTGAAAGTCGGACGAGGGTTTAGCCAGGAGTTCCTACCATGGGCTCAGGTCCAAGGGCGAACTCAAGACAATGCGACTTCTCCAGTCAGAGGAGTTTCTTACGCTAATTTTCTATCCGATTGTGCCGGTATGTTTTCTCTAAATTTAAGTGGGGAAGGCTTCGCTACCGGCCCGGTCTGTTCCGCCGAAAATCAAAGAAATCATCTATTAGGGTCGGGAGTTCCTACCACTGGGGCAGCTAATTTAAGGAAAACCCCAGAGAATCCGCTGGGGCCTGAATTAAACCTGAGATCCGGACAAATACAGGGCATTGCCCAGGTTCCTGGGGGATCTTACGAAAACCGGACCTTCTCCTGGGCAACCCTAAGATATAGGCTGGAAATAGGGGAGTCTGCACTGGCTAGCATTGGGCGCCCAGTGGGGAGTGGATCCTTCCTAGTGAAACAGGAAGCTCTAGCCCAAAGCCAAGAATTGAGATCATCACTCGAAAAGGTAGCATCTAAGGTCGGACAAGACTCATATAAATTTTCTTCTGGTCGTCCGACCCCAGAAATTCTAACTTAACAAATATGGCCGTGAAGATCAAACGAACCTCTTTTCAGAGGCTTCTGAATGCGATGAAGAAAGTCACTAGCGAGGTGAACGATCACGAAATTCTTCGCAGATTAGAAACTCTCATGGTCACTAGCAAAGAAGATCTGAATCAAACTGTGGTTCGTTCTCTTTTAGAAAATCCTTTAGACTTCGATCCTAAATCTGTGCCTGAACCTTATGCTCAGTACGTTAGACATTTCGTATATATGGTGAAACGAAATAAGAAAATGGGATTGGATGTGAACTTCGATGCAAGCGCTATCGAGTCAAAAAAAGATAAAAAGAAATTAGTAGCCCCTAAAAAATCCGCTCCAGCCAAAAAACAAGCCCCCGCTCGCAAAAGAGCTTAAATTCTCAAAACTTCCCTGTGCTGCGCACAGGGGTAAAATTCATATTTCAGAAAAGGGCAGCAGTAGCCTTTAATTGCCTGCATATGGGTGGATGCTTATACAAATAGGCAGTTTCTGCCCATAAATCGACTTTAGGCGCCTATATTATGGCTTTTACATAAGTGCCTAATCATAAGCAGAAAAGTTCACTATTTGCCAGATTGGAATTTGAGGAATTTGTGAATGCGGCGCGGATCAATTCTGCAAAACAAGTCAGAATATCTGCCTGGAGACCGCTTAAATCGTCCGTGAAATAAAGCCTTAGGCGTGTTGGTAGATTGGGCAATTTATCGGTGCATGGGCGATAGTTCGCCTATCCGGGGTCAATTGGCACTGCCCAAATATGAGCATTTGGTTCTGATTATAATGGATGCCGGGGATTCGATAGAAATGAAGAATAGGGCAGGATGACCCAAGGGGATATTTTGCAAATTGTCCTTAAAGGGCAGGAAACTGACGTTTGGAGCCTAATATTCGCTCTCAGACGTTAATCAGGAGGCGTCGTCGCTTTTTCCCTTAGAGAAACTTTTGCTGCCCTATTTTGACAGAACTGTCCATCCTTGGGCGACCTATAAAGAAATACCTGTCATTCTTAGCTTTGCATTAAATGAGCCAGAGAGCGGGGTTATGGGGCCATTACTTGGCATTAAAAATAGATCAAAATCCCAAATATTCATGACATAAAGTCATGTGTATCAAATCAACATCCCCATGTGGTTTTGACAGGCCTATATCGCTTTCTTCTTGCGGAAGGAGGAAGGTTCGTAAATTCTTTTCCAATGGCCGAAGTAATCAAATTAAGAGTAAAATGCCATGCCTGCTCAAATTTAATCGAAGGATCTGCCAAATACGGCGGCGGACACTACGTTCCAGAGGGAGTAAACTTTGAATTTGTGGCTATTGGGAAGGTCGAAACTCCCAAGGGAAAGCGAGTTAAGGCAGAAATCACGGCGGATTGTCCAAATTGCGGGGTTCGCTGCAAGTGGACTATTTGATATGATTTTTATTGGTCTAATTAATGATTAATATTAATCTATTTAATGATCATAAATGATCCGGAATGTTGAATTTTTAATAATGCTTAAATTTAAGTAATGAATTTTACCACCCCTCTCTTTTTATTTTTCTTTTTGCTTATATTTGGGCTGAGATGGATTCTTCCCAGGCTGAAAATGCTTCCGGAATGGGTTCCGAAGCCATTTTTATTAGCTGGAAGCTATTTCTTCTATATGTCCTGGAATCCTAAATTCGGGCTCCTTCTTTTCGGGACGACAGTTCTGGATTACTGGATTGGTAGAATAATGGATCAGAAGGAAGGAAGGTTTCGTGCGATCTTACTTTCACTTTCTCTCGTTTTGAATCTAGGGGTTTTGGCATTTTTTAAATATTTCATTTTCTTTATGCAGTCTGGAAATGCCGTATTTTCGGCATTTGGGCTAAATTTAAGTCTTCCTGTATGGGGCATTGTGCTTCCTGTAGGTATCTCTTTTTACACTTTTCAGTCCCTAAGTTACACGATCGACGTGTTCAGAAGAGAAATTTTGCCTGAGAAAAATTTTTGGAACTATGCCCTCTTTCTTTCCTTCTTCCCCCAGTTGGTTGCAGGACCAATTGTTCCTGCCAGGACCTTTTTGCCTCAACTTAGGACCTGGGTGGCTTGGAAGGAACTCCCTCTTAGAGAAGGTCTTGTTTTAGTTTTAATTGGCGTATGGAAGAAGGTGGTGATTGCGGATCAACTGTCTATTTTGCCCGATTCTTTTTATCGTTCTCCTTTGGAGTTTTCGAGTGCCTATGCATGGGCAGCGGTTTTTGCGTATTCTCTTCAGATCTATTGTGATTTCAGCGGGTATACTGATATTGCTTTAGGCTCAGCTCTTCTTCTCGGCTTTAAACTTACTGAAAATTTTAGGATGCCTTATCTCGCTTCCGGATTTTCTGATTTTTGGAGAAGATGGCATATCTCTTTGTCTTCTTGGCTTAGGAATTATTTATACATTCCTTTGGGCGGTAATCGTAAATCCGAACTAAGAACTTATGTGAATTTATTTTTGACCATGCTTTTGGGCGGCCTATGGCATGGTGCTAGTTGGAATTTTGTGGTTTGGGGTGGATTTCACGGCATTTTTTTAGGTTTGGAGAGATTAGGTAAAAAATTTTGCCCCGATTTTTTCTCCGCTGAAAACGGACCTGGGATTTTAGGAAGGTTCTCGTATAGGATCTTTGTGATCTTAGGTGTTGTTCTTTGTTGGGTATTTTTCAGATCTCCGGATTGGAAAACTACAGGGATCGTTTTCGAAAAACTTTTTCACTTTTCGAACGGAGCGGATCCGACGCTTTCTTCTTTGCGTATTCTCTCTATCGCATTCTTTTTGTTTTTTGCCGCCACTTGGATAGGAAATCGAGACGAGAAATACGGTAGTTTTCGTAAGTTTTATGAAGGTTTACATCCGGTAATTTTCGGAGTTTTGGTAGGTATTGGGTTTTTATTAGGAGCCGTATTCTCTTCCGAGTCCCAACCGTTTATTTATTTTGTTTTTTGAACTGGTCTTTGTAGATAATCTCGGATCTTTGCTGTATCTTCGTAGATCCAAATTTTTCCGTTTCCGGACTCACAATTTAGAACGCGAGAAGGTTCCCCATAGAATGATTTGATCCTGGATTCTCCTAGTCCTTCCGGCAATATTGCGATCGGACCTTCCGGTGGAAATAAAAACCATTCCTTATTGGAAACTGAATAAGATCCTTCTAATGTGCTGAAATCTATCGGGTATGCCAGGACTCTTTTTTCGGAGTATGTGAGGATTCGTCTAGCTTTTCGAGGTTCTGAGAGCACAAAAACAAACGAATCTTTTTCTTTCCATTCATCTACGCAGACTGTTTCTGGCGGTCTGATGGTGATGGACTCCCATGGATCTCTGAATTGTCCCGTTCCTTCTCCAAATATCGTGAATATCCCAAGTCCGAATATCAGTCCTAAAAACGCGAAATTCCTGGAATGGCTTAAATAGTTTTGGTTCTTGATAGAAGGTAAAATCCCAAATAATACAGGGACCATCACGATTGCAGGTAGGCTGTATTTGAGTGAATTTTGGCCGGAATATAGCCCGAGTAATGGCGGTAATATACAAAGACTAAGTTGGAAATATCCTAAAAATCCGTAACTATGCCCGGATTCTTTTCCTTTTCTTAAACATAAAATTCCGCCTAAAATCGCGAATGCGAGAAAGATCCCTGAAAGGTTTAGGCTAAGTATTGCGGTATAAAAATCAGTCCACCAATGCGAGATTGATTCAAGTGTGGAAAGTTTATTGGGTGAGTTGATTGCTAAAAATATTTTTATGAAAGAATGAAGCCCTAACCCGATGAGTCCGGTTGCAAAAAATCGGATGGAGATCAGCGGGAAAGAAACTCCCCAACGACCGTACCTTCTCGCCCAAGCAAGTAAAGTCGGCAGATATAATTCTAAAACTAGGATCCTATCCGAAACCGTGAGTAGGGAAAGCAGAGGGAAGATGGAATATTTCGGCACCTTCTCTCTTTTTAAATAAGGCCATATCCAGAGACTCGTGAGAAATGCGCTGATATGTACGGAAGGAAAATATAAAAAGTACAACAACGGAAATTTTTCAGCGATCAGAAATAAGAAAGATAATATGAGTAAGCTGAATACGTAACTTTGGGGCCGGGGCATTTTTGGCTCCATTGCACGGATGAACCTTCCTAAAAGATATGCGAGTAAAGAAGTTTGGAAGATCGCGTAGAGTGTTAATGTCCTGAAAACATTTTCAGTGATATAACCGAATATAAAAACGATCGGTAGATCCGGAAAAAAATAAGGTGTAGGTGCGAACGACCAGGCCCTTAAGGAACCACCATCCCTAAGCACATCTATTAACACGGAAGGAAGATACAGGGCTTCCATGTTCCAGAAAATTTCTTTAGGCGCGGTAAATAGGGAAAATATAAGTGAGGCCAGGAAAATAATTATAGAAGTCCAGAGCCAAACCACTTGGGAATCCTGGCCAATGCCTCATCCAAGGTAAAGTAGAAAACGAAACAATTTCTGGACAAAGAGGCAATTACTTTCAGTTTATGGAGCTGTGTCCCGTTCCAAATTAACGATCTTATTTTCCGTTGTTATCTCAGTTATTTTTTTGGACTTCTTCTTGTTCCGATACTCGTTTTGGCTCTTGCCTAACGAATCTTCCTGGGGAGCGGATTATTTTTATAATTTTTTACACGAGTTTAAAACTTTCGAAAAAATTTCGAAGCAGAAATTCCGTGTTTTAGTAATAGGTTCCAGTGTTACAGGTTATTCGATTAACCCTAAAGACTTAGAGAAGGAACTTCGTAAGGTCACTGGGAAAGATCTGGATATTATCTTTTTGTCTTATGCCGGTATGCCTCCCTTGGATGCGTACTTGATGAAGGACCAATTCCTGAGTTTGTCTCCGGATCTTATCGTATATCCTGTGAACTTTGTGGATTGGAGATTGTACAGGGCTTACGTTCTGGATCCTAAAAACGGTAAGAACGAAACTGCGGAAGAATCAAAGCTGATCTTGGATGCTTTGGATTTTAGGGACGCTCCCCAATCCAAGATTATTTTTCCTTTGGAAAGTCTCCTTGAATTTTGGGATTTAATCGGATTGGAGAAAAGTGCGGAATATCTAGCCGCTTCTATTTTTGGTTCTTATCGTTATAAGGAAATTTATTGGAAAATTTCTACTTCTCTCTATGAACATCGTTTTGGTAGGAACACCAGCTTCAGAGAGTATAATGGTGTGGACATTCCGGAGAAAGTGACCTTTCGGGGTTGGACCGGGAAAGTTTTCTCTTTTCAACCTAAACCTTATATGGCTCGCAAAGGTTTTTATATCCAGGTAGTGGAAGAAGTACTTAAGGATGGAAAGTTTATCCTAGAGCTGGAAAATTTTTCTCATACTGTTAAGCAGACTTTTGAGTTTAAGAGCCCCGGTTGGAAAAAAATTCTTTTGGATCCTAGATTTTTGGATCCAGGGGAGAAGGATCACTGGATCCGTGCTGAAGTTTCTAATACTTGGATCCCTTATTTTGCGGGACCAGAACATAAGGATTGGGCTCTGGATATCCTGGGAGTAAGGTTACAGCAGATTTTCGGAAAAGAAGATGATCTTTCTCTTTTGGATAGAAGACCGGTGAGAGAGGAAAGGTTGGAAGACCTACGCTTTCTAGGGATGTCCGATAAGGAATACGAAGAATACTTTTACTTTCGCCTTCTTACGGATCTAAAAAAAAGACCAGGTTTACAGTACATTCAGGTGTTAGCGGACTCTAAGAAGAAGATCGCAAAGGAAAAGTTCCGGCCCATTCTTCATTTTCGTTATATGAAGAAGCTCATTTCTTTTTTTAAAGAGAAGGATTTGCCATTTCTCTTAATAAACAATCCTGAGAACCCAGTTAGCCTTTCCTGGTATGGGGATTCGGAATGGTATAAAGAGCATTTGTCATACCTGAAAGAGATCAGCGGTGGCGGGGACAATTTTGTGGATCTAAGCAGGGATCTGCCTTCGACTGATTTTTGGGACTTCCATCATCTCACGTATGAAGGAACTCATAAGATGAATTCTAAGTATGCTTCGCTCATATCTAAATTTGTCGAATGACAGTCCATGGTCTTAGAAAAAAATAGAGAAAAACAATGAAATGCAGACTTTAAGTCTGAGAGCGGTAAATAAGTTCTATGAGCAAAATTAACGTAGCTGTTTTGGGAGCCACTGGCTCCGTCGGGCAAAGGTTTATCCAACTTTTGGAAAACCATCCTTATTTTCAGGTAACCCATCTATGCGCATCCGAGAATAGCGCAGGCAAAACATATGCGGACGTTATGAAGAAGCGTTGGAAGATCTCTGGAGATATTCCTAAATACGCTCGTGACATAATTATCACGTTACCGGACCCTAAGGTTACTCCAGGTGTGAAACTGGCGTTTTCCGGTTTGGACGCTTCTGTTGCAGGAGAGGTGGAAACTTCTTTTGCCCAAGCAGGCATCCATATTATTTCCAATTCTAAAAATCATAGAATGGTGGAGAATGTTCCTCTTCTTTCTGCAGAAGTGAACGCGAATCATTTGGATGTGCTTTCCAGCCAAAAAACTCCGGGCAAGATCATCACTAACTCCAATTGTACGATCATGGGAGTGACCATCTCTCTGAAACCTCTATACGAAAAGTTCGGTATAGAATCCGTTATGTTATTCTCCATGCAGGCGATTTCCGGAGCAGGTTATCCGGGAGTTCCTACCATGGATATTTTGGGGAACGTAGTTCCTTTTATAGGTGGAGAAGAAGATAAGGCGGAGATCGAGCCTCTGAAATGTCTTGGAAAGGCTGAAGGTGGAAAGATAGTGAATGCGGATTTTAAAATTTCCGCTCATTGTAATCGAGTTCCGGTTTTCGACGGACATACAGTTTGTGTTTCTGTGAAATTCAAGAAGAAGCCAACTGAATCCGAAATTTTAGAAGCCTGGTCTTCATTTAAAGGCGAGCCTCAAGAATTAAAGTTGCCTCTCGCTCCGGATTTTCCGATTCTTTATCGTCAAGAAGAAGACAGACCCCAGCCTCGCCTAGACCTGGAGACAGGGAAAGGTATGACTACCGTAGTGGGAAGACTCAGACCTGATCCGATTTTAGATTGGAAATATGTTGTCCTAAGTCATAATACGGTCCGTGGGGCTGCCGGTGCCGCGATTTTAAACGCGGAATTGATGTATCGGAAAAACCTACTCTAGTCGAAGAGGATGACTCATGCTGGATCCCCAATCTCCGGAACTCAAGGTAGCGGATTATAACTCGGCCTTACAGTTAACCCAAGCTTTAGAGGCCAGAGGGGATTTCCAGTACAAGGGAATTCATAAATTAGTACTGATCATCGGCGATTGGACTGAAAAGTTCGTTGCGAATAAAATTCTTCCGAGTGCGGAACAACTTTCCAGGGAGCTAACCTTGGATAAGGAAAGGGTAAACGCTTATCTTAGAGAAATGAGCGCTCGCCAAAACCCTCCCGTTATAAAAAAGATCTGTATGGTGGATTATAATCCTACCGGAGATTCTTCCGATGGAAGGATTGCATCTTTCCTAAGATTAATCACCGTATTTGCCAGACCTTCTCAAACAGATGCAGGTTCTAGTCATAGATATGTGGATGGAGTGAACCAAACTTCTTTCAGTTCCATTCAAAGATGGGTCAAGGAGAAGAGGCAATTCCCTGGAAAGGAAGGCTTTCAGAAATGGATCTACGATTGTATCGATAATAATAAATTAAGCGAGACCTACGCTTCTTCCGAGATCGGGAATTTGTTTCAGGATAATTTCGATGTTACTCCTGTTCTAAAACAAACCACGATCAATATCCATTTGAAACCTGTGCTTAAGAAGTTAGTGGATTCTCGAATTCTATATTTTTATAGGAATGAGAATGCTTTAAGCCCGGGAAACCGTTCCGTTTTTTATTATAATGTCCAAGATGAGATTATCGCGAGACTGGATGCTTATAAAAAGTATCTGAACGAAAGGATTATCCCGGAATTGCAAAGGATAGGTGTGCTTGGCAATTTTTCGGAACAAGATCTTCAGAATACTCGCGCTATTGCAGGACAAGTCCTTCCTTTTCTAAGCCCGGCGTACGGTGATCAAAAAACCGCAGTTGAGGAACTTCTTTCTCTGATCCATTTTGAAGAAGAGGAGAAGGAGAAAAAAGAAAAAGAAGAGAAGAAGGCCAAACTTTCCGAATTGCTCGACTATATTAAATCCGCAAATCGATTAGTGGATCTGAATTATCTTCGATTCCGCGGAGAACCTATCGAAGAAGAAGTCAAAAACTTGATCGTCAATCATGATATGATCCTAAGCGCTGATTTTGCGGATAAAAAGGGCCTATACGTTTTCGCTCTTCATAAGGATTGTATCAACGGAGCAGTTGAAACCGCAAAAAGAGTTTTTGCAGCTACTGGGAACGACAGTGAGATCCGTGTTTTAGCAAAAATGAATATCCGGGACATGATGGAGTCTCGGGAGGCAAGTTCTCAATTTGAAAAATTGGAATATTCTTCTCTTTTTAAATATCTTCCCTTTATCACCAGATTTTTCAGATCTCTATTTGGGAATAATGTAGTTCATAGATTCGAAGCAGAAGAAATTAGAGCAAGGCTTGCTTCCGAGCAGAATAAAAAGATCCTAGAAGCAAGAACTAAGGTCGCTCAAGAAGAGAAGGTAAAACTTGCTGAAAGAAGAGTAAAAGACAGAGAAGTAGCCGAAGCGACCGCAAAAGCGAGAGCTGCAGCTGCAGTTGCGAATTCAGAGTCGAACGCTCCTGCAAGAAGTTCAGGACTTAGCTCTGAACAAGAGGCCGAAATTAAACGAAATCTTTCTGCGGTTTTAGATGTTATAGATCATGCTTGGGGCCAAGACGAACTTCCGGATAGGGAATATCTCTTACAGGCTTTAGGCGGAGATATGGATGAAAATACTCTGATCAACTTCCTGAAAAAGAATGCAAAAAAGGAAATCCATTCCTTTATGGTTAGAAACCAGGAAGAGCAGTATTCTTTTCCGATCCTTATTAGCAGAAGGTTCTTGAAAAAGAACGGCAAGGCCTTACTGGATAAGGCGAAAAGGATCGTAGACGAGCAGAAAAACGCGGGTATGCCTGAACAGGAAAAGTTCGATTTTTATATTTCTTTCGAAGATTTTCTGAACAGAACCCTTCCTAAAATCTGAGCTCGGATCATTAGAGCAATTTTAATAAAACCGAATATACATGAAGAATGAATTAGTTAATTTCAGAAAAACTAAAATTATCTGCACGATCGGCCCTGCAACCGCCGACAAAAAAATGATCCAATCCCTTGCGGAAGCTGGGATGAATATCGCTAGATTGAACATGTCCCACGGGAATCATGATTTTCATAGATCCATAATTCGAGCCATCAAGTCCCTGAATAAAGATGTATTAAAACATCCTATTGCAATCTTATTGGATACCCAAGGCCCCGAGATTCGGACTGGCGATCTGCAAGTCGATCATTTGGACTTAAAAGTAGGCGAGTCCTTTACGTTTCATATTATTCCTGGTGAAGAATCGGAAGAACAATCCGTCTTCGTAAATTATCGAGACATCGTAAAAGATCTAAAAATTGGGGATAGAGTTACCGTAGATAACGGTCTCATCAATCTCGTGGTAGAAGAGATCCAAGAGACTGCTTTGAAATGTAAAGTTGTCGATGGTGGGAAATTAGGCTCTCGCAAACATATAAATCTTCCGGGAATCCGAGTTAATTTGCCTTCTATTACTCAGAAAGATCAGAAAGATATTCTTTTTGGTTTAGAAGAAGATGTGGATTTTATTGCTCTTTCTTTTGTTCGTTCTGCGGAAGATATCCATCAACTTCGTAAGATTATCGAGGAAAATAACGGTCACACAGATATCATCGCAAAGATTGAAGACCAAGAAGCCGTTAAGAACATGTTAGAAATTGTGGAAGCTGCTGACGGTGTTATGGTAGCAAGGGG
This sequence comes from Leptospira selangorensis, assembly GCF_004769405.1. Classification (NCBI taxonomy): domain Bacteria; kingdom Pseudomonadati; phylum Spirochaetota; class Leptospiria; order Leptospirales; family Leptospiraceae; genus Leptospira; species Leptospira selangorensis. Next base: position 59,284 of record NZ_RQES01000001.1, on the reverse strand, counting down.
CGATCTTGGAGTGGAACTTCCTATTGAAGAACTTCCTCTAATTCAACGTGCTATTATCCGAGAATGTGCGATCAAAGGAAAAAGAGTGATCGTTGCGACTCACCTTTTAGAGTCTATGATCAATAATCCTTCTCCTACTCGCGCAGAAGTGACTGACGTTGCCAACGCGGTTTTTGAAGAAGCGGATGCAATTATGTTATCCGGTGAGACTGCCGCAGGAAAATTCCCAGTTCGTTGTGTGGATATGCTCCATAAGATCTCGGAGAGAGTGGAGAAGGCACCGGGACTAGGTTATGTTTTGGAAAGAGTTCCTTCCAACAAGAAGGAAGAAATGGCTCGATCAGCGGCTATGCTTTCGGATTCTATCAAATCTCCTGCTATTATTGTGATTACCAGAAGGGGAACTACTGCTCTGAATGTTGCTTCCTTCCATCCAAGATTTCCGCTTATCTATGCGTTTACGAATATGACCACGGTTCGTCGTAAACTTTGGCTGACACGAAGTGTAATTCCGTATCGGATCGATTTTTCCAGCGATCCTGAGAAGACTATCAAGCTGGCGATTGAAACTTTGAAATCAAGCGGCCGAGTGAAGGATGGAGATCAGGTTGTAATTTTGTCGGATATTATTGCTGGTGCTGATCGGGTGGAGACGATCCAGATCAGAGAGGTGAAGTAAGGGTTGGTAGGAACTCCAGACTATTCTGAAGTGTTCTCGGCCTCTTGGTTCAGCAATTTTAGGACCCAATCTTGAAGTCCCAGGCTTTGGAAGGCCTCAATGATCATTCCTGTATAACTAATGGAAGATTGTAATCTCTCGAAACTCAATCGAACCTGGAGTTTTTTGATCTGTAGATAGAGCCGGAGTTCTTCCTTGCTCATTTTGGACGGGTCTTTCCAGGGAGTGTAGTCTTCTCCGGAAAGAGGATTCAGGGAGAAGATTCGATTATCTTTAGTCTTAGCCTTGCTCATATTGGCGGGAGTTCCTTCCACTCTTACGCTTTAAGTTTTCGAGCAAGAGCGAAAACGCCTATTAGAGAAATGAAGAAGCAAAGACCACCAGTTCCTAAGGCCGCAGGTAGCGGATCGCCCGCAAATTGCCTCTGCAAATAGAGGAAAAAGGCGGCGAGAAAGAATATTACACTTAAACTAATGAAGAAAAGAGCAATTCGGAAGAATATATATGCCTGGATGCCTAGTACAATCTTTTCCGTTGCGATTTTCTTTGCGTATAGAAGAAGAGTTTCGAAATACTCTGCGATTGAATTGATGAAAGCGAGCAGGTGTTCCTTCAGCTCGAAACTTGAAGACGAAGTTCCATCCTGCTTCTCGTTATTTCCGTAAGGAATTTCTTCTGAATCCGTTCTTTTAGCGGCCAATGGGTAATTTCCGTATTATTTTCTACGACCGATAAGCATTCCTATTATCACGCCTATCCCGACTCCGACTCCTAGTCCGATCAAAGTTGCTTTTTGCGGATTTTCCTTGATATAAATTCCTGTTTGATCGATGATTTGTTTGGCCTTTTCGCTGGTTTCACCAGTAACTTGTTTTAATTTTTCCTTTAGATCAGATACGTGTTCCAAGTATTCCTCCCGGGCCTTACCTGTAATTTTCTTGGCCTTATCTTTTAAAATTTGGAGTTCTTCGCTTAGATTATCACCTTTAGACATAAGAACGCCCTCCAGATACTTTTATGTTAGTATAGCTAATCAATTTCAAGAATTTTACATCTTGGAATCATTCAATCGTAAAAATTAAGGACTTTAAATTTGACCGTAGGGATAAATAAGTCGATATATTAGGTCTAACCGGCAAACGGATAGAAATTGAAGCGAAAACCATTCCGGTCGATGCAAAGTAAAAAGGGGATGGCACATGAATTTATTATCTAAAATAGCTAAGATAAGAAGAACTCAAAGACAAAGAATATACAATAGGGCATATCGCCAAGCTCTGAAACATTTGAAGCGAGAATTTAAGGCAGAAGCTGATCGTCACGCGCAAGCAGAGAAAGAATTAGAGAAATATTATCGTAAAGATGTGGATAGCGAGGCGAAAAAAACCCGCAAGAAAATCCAAGAGTTAGAAAACTATAAACTTCTTCTTGAAAGAAAGGAAATGGAGATAGAATCTAAACTCGCTTTTCTAAACGACCAATTGCACAAAATCGAAGAGCTAAAAGCTAGAATGGACGGGGCCGTCAATTTAATGGCACGTGCAGGATCTCTTTCAAACGGCGCGATCGACGATGCGGAAAAAATCAAGCAAGCATTGAAAAAAGTTCTCTAATTTTAAACTTTCATGGGCAATTCTCCGGTTCCGCTTTCAATCGAGCAAATTAGGAAGGAACTCCCAGCCACTTGGGAAGTGCTAACTATAGACGTAGTTCCAAAAATTGCTAGAGTATATAAATTATCTCAATACCTAGATGGAATAAAAGTAATAACTGTTTTAGCAAACCTGGCTAATGAAATGGATCACCACCCGGAAATCCTTTTTTCGTATAGTTCTGTGAGAGTGGAACTATATACCCATAGTCTAAAGGGATTGTCCAGCTTTGATTTGCAATTTGCTATTTCTGCCGAAAATCTCTTTAGTAATCTCTAATATATTAGCAATACTCTGAATCTTTAGGCGATTTTTGGTCCATGAGGACTTTTTCTTTTCGTTTTAAAGTCAGATTTAGATAGTTGGTATTCTAAGATCCATAGTTCTCGAAAGAAGATCTTTGAATCAAAATTTGCATGTATTGCTGCTTTTACCTGCCAAATTATTTTTTCTGAATTTGAAAAGCCTTCGGATTTATATTCTTCCAATAATAACACAAATAAATAACACATTGAAATTCCGTGACTAATGGCAAGACTTCTAAGTTGAGTCCAATCTTCTGATCTTGGTCTGAAGTTGAACTTTATATATCTATTCTCCTTCGATTTTCCTATAGTGTTTTGATATTTCGTGTATATTGATTCAGAATTAATACGTTTATTTGAATGAAAACTTCTTCGCCGGTTTGAGAGAGTCTTTCTTAGTAGGTTGTTGATGCCGTGTTTATGAACATATTTTGCCAAGTGCGGGGGAATAAGAAGGGTAGAGACATTACGTTTTTTCTTAATTATATTTCCTAAAGCTATGTTTTGGGAGAAGGAGCGGTGGTAGGTGGGTTTTATTTTTTCCATATGAGAGACGGGTCTCGGAATGAAAAAAGGGAGTGAATTTTTTGCAGAAATTGCGATTTATTTGAACGATGGAATTTATTTTGGGAAGGAACTCCTTAGGAGCCCGTCCTTAAGATAGTTTAAGAACGGACTTTCATTAAGTTGAAGATGAAAGACTTAATCTATAATTACAATCCCCTCGTAATTATCAGTAAATCTATAACCAATCCCCCAAATTGTTTCAATCCACTCAGGTTGAGCTGAATTCTTTTCCAACTTTGAGCGAATTCTCTTGATATGGGAGTCGATCATTCTTTCAAATCCATCCCATTCCATTCCCCAAACCGCTTCTAAGATCATTTCTCTTGAGAATACTTTTCCAGGAGAAGTTGCCATTAGCTGTAGAATATCAAATTCTTTCCGAGAAATATTGATTACCTGATCTTTCAAAGTGACCCTGCGTCGAACTGGATCGATTTTTAAAGATCCTCTGATAATTTCTCCACCGCTTCCTATGTTTGGTTTAATACCCGCTTTTTTATCCCATCTGCGGAAGAACACATCTACTCTGGTTTTCAATTCTCTAACGGAGAAAGGCTTTGTGATATAATCATCTGCACCTAACTCGAGGCCCATGATTCGATCTATTTCTTCATTTCGAGCGGTAACGATAAAAATCGGTGTATTCTCGTCAGATCTTCGGACTGTTCGACATACATCCATTCCGTCAATATCCGGTAAGGAAAGATCTAAAATTAAGAGGTCGGGGTGGTTTGCCTTATAGTATTTAAGGCCCTCTTCGCCAGAAGTTTGAATTGTGGTTCGGTAATGAGCTGAATCCAATGACTTTCGTATTAAATTCCCGATGTCCGGATCATCTTCAATTACCAGAATATTCTTCATAAGCGCCTCAGGTGTATTGGATGTTAAATTTAACCTCATTACAACATATTATTCCCACCAAAATTGTAACATAGCAAAAAATAGGATTTTAAATGTATTGATTGGAAAACAAAAATTCGAAAAATGCGATATGTTTGGCGTTTTTGAAGGTTTTGCTGTTTATCTCTAATGGTATTTCCGGAGAATTCTTATTTCTTAATGTGAAAAATCTGGCTTTGGGCAATTTATGAAATACGGCAATCCTTCCTTTCCTCGGAGTTGGGCTCTTATTGCAGTTTCGGAGCCTGGATTGGATGTTCACGAAGTAACCAGGACTCTTGGAATTCGACCTGACTTATCGGTGAATAAAGGAGTTCCTGCCATCTCTGGAAAATCGGTTACTTCTTCTTTATGGCAAATTCACTCGAAAAGAGACGCGAGTGCCCCGTTAGAAGATCATATTCAAGAATTATTGGAGAAAATAGCCCCCCGTCGCAAAGAATTCCAAAGTTTTTGCGAAAAACATAATGTCGTACTTTATTGTTCTATTGAATTCAATAATGGTAGTTTAGAAGAAACTGCGCTAAGCGCTAGAACTCTTTTGTTACTTGGAAATCTTGGACTAAAATTGTCCTTTCACGCATGGAATGTTCCGGAAAGAAGGAGAAGGTCAGAGGATCAGAATTAATTCTTCTAAAGAGAAGGTTTTAATGTATTTTCGGATCGGAGGTCTCGGTTTGGAAAGAATTAACACTCGGTTCTTTTCACGCAGATCCAAGGCATATTTGATTAATTTTTCTATTACTGGGAATGGCAAAGTCTCGAATTTCGATATTTCCAATTTTACATGCCGATTTGTTTCATAGAAGGCCATCGCTAAAACAGAGTTTAATTCTCCCAAGACTTGATCGTTTATTTCAGAAAGAAGAGGTTCAATTTCTACAGCCTTGGCCTTTTTTCTTATTTCAAAGTAACTGTATTTTCGACTATACTCCACAGTAGTTTCCCTTTCTAAAGGATTAGTTTGCCATTTTGAGCGTTCATATCCAAAGATGAAGCTGAATAACTTAGAGATATTGTCATTTCGATCCAGATTTTTACATGCTACGAGAACTTTTTTTTATGAAAAAGGATTCCTCGAGGTTGATACTCCATCGTTGAAAAAAATCCCAGGGATGGAGCCGTATTTGGATCCATTTATGGTAGGATCTCCTTCGGGGGCAGAGAAAGGATATCTGATTACTTCTCCTGAATATTCTCTCAAGCAGGCTTTATCTTTAGGTGCAGAAAAGGTATACGAGATTGCACATACGTTTCGTTCAGGGGAGAAGGGGAGTTCCTACCATACTGCCGAGTTCCTTATGCTGGAATTTTACCAAACTGGTATCGATTTGCACCAGGCAATGGATCTTCTTGAAGAATTGATTCGATGGATTTCCAATAAGCTTAGCCTTCCGCTTCTGGAAAAATCATTTCAGAGAAAATCTGTGAAGGAACTCCTCTCCAATTGGGCAAACATAGATTGGGATAGAAGCTCCTTAGAACAAAAGATCGCAGAACTATCTCTCACAAATCTCCCATTGAATTCCATGGAATATGAGGACTGCTTTTTTTTAATATTCTTAAACTTGTTAGAGCCAAACTTCGCTACGGAATTTCAATTCATCTATGATTACCCTCCAGAAATGGCGGCTCTTTCTCGAATTGAAAACGGAGCAGCAAAAAGGTTCGAATTGTATTTTGGAAAAATAGAATTAGCTAACGCATTTTACGAACTTTTGGACCCGATAGAACAGAGAGCTCGTTTTGAAAAAGAGCAAGCATTGAGAAGAAAGTTAGGGAAGGAAGTTTTTCCAGTTCACGAGGAGTTCCTTCAAGCATTAGAAAGAGGCATTCCAGAATGTTCTGGAATTTCGATCGGATTGGATCGTCTTCTAATGGTACTTTTGGGAAGGAACTCCCTCTCAGAAGTTAGCCCATATTGGCGAGAAATTTGAAAACGGCGGATTTTATTCCGTTCCGACTTCATTTCGAATTAAGAAAGCATCATGGAAGGTTCGATAATGAATATAGGCCTCGCAAAACTTTTGTTGCACGGATCATCTATCAATTTAACTTAAGATTTGATTTGCCCTGAAAAGGGTTCTTCGATCGAAGAAATCCTGGCCTTTAGTGCGGACGGAGAATATGACTAAGAAGCAGAATTATTACGTCACTATAAAAGGCAAAAAATATGATCGAGGCCTGATCGAGTTAGCCGAGAAGGCAACCTCAGGTAAAAAAGACGGCCGTATTTCGATTGCGGATGCAAAAAAACTTCTCAATGCCGTTAAGGATAACAATACTTATACAGACATCGAAAAGAAAACGATGGAATATGTCCGTGAGAATTTTCAATTTACTACAAAAGCGGATGAGTGGTTTCGCACTGAAATTCGCAAATGGGCTGCTGAAAAATCTTCTCATACTCACACTAAATCTTCCCCACAAGAGGAATATACTTCTCACGATGAAGCGGTTAGTCTTATGAGTTCTCAACATTCTGAACCTTATAAAGGTTATATCCCGACTCCTTCTGCAGGACAGACGAAAAAACAAAATAGCATTCCTGTTCTGGTCCTGTCTCTCATCATTCTTGGTGGTTTCGGAGTGGGGATCTATTACGCATTCCGAAACAACGGAAAGAAATCCGTTAATCATACTGAAGAAGTTAAAGAAAGTAAACCTAAGCAAGTGGCGGAAGAGAAGAAGGAAACTTCTTCCTCTTCGGAAAAGGGAAGCATTTTTGGTTTCTTCTCTCAAAAACATGAACCTGCGATTTTTTCCGGAAAAGACGCTGAGCTTGCTTCTAAAATCCAATCTTCTCCGATTCTTTTCGATAAGAATGATATAAAAATTCCTCAATCACAAAGAAGGATCCTAGATTTCCTTACACTTCTTCTCAAAAAACATTCGGATGTTAAGGTAGTTTTGATTGGACATGCTTCTTCCGAAGGAACCGAAGAAGTGAATCTGAAAGTTTCCCAGCTTAGAGCCGAGATGGTTAGAGATTATTTATTGGGGAATGGTTTGGAAACTTCTCGTTTCATTCTGGAAGCGAAAGGTTCTCAAATAGTTTCTTCTTCCGAGGGGAAGGGGCAAAGTCAGGAAAAAAACAGACGAGTGGATATCCAAATCGTTAAGTGAAAGGGGAGTTATCTCCCTTTTCTTCCTTCGTTTTATTTCTGGTAGGAACTCCAGATACTTCTCCATATTCTTTCGTCTAATCTAATAGTAAACGGATATTCCGTATTCTTAAAATTGTCCTTTTGGCGGAAAAATCCTATACAAGCACCCCGACCCTAAGAGACGATGAAACCATCATCGGAGATGACAATGGCATTTGATATAGATATGATTCGTGCCCGGTATGAAAAACTCGGGAACCTGGTTAAAAAAGCCAGAGAAGTGGTCGGCAGACCTCTCACTCTGACCGAAAAAATCCTTTATTCTCACCTTTGGGAAGGAACTCCTTCCTCCAATTTTGAAAGAGGAAAATCTTACGTTGATTTTGCACCGGACCGCGTTGCAATGCAGGACGCAACTGCGCAGATGGCCTTATTACAATTTATGTCCGCAGGTAGAAGTAAGGTAGCAGTTCCTTCCACCGTACACTGTGACCACTTGATCACAGCAAAAATCGGTTCCTCTACAGACTTAGCAACTGCCTCTACCGAAAACAAAGAAGTTTACGACTTTCTTTCTTCTGTTTCCAACAAATACGGGATTGGATTTTGGAAACCCGGAGCTGGAATCATCCACCAGGTAGTATTAGAAAATTATGCATTCCCTGGAGGAATGATGATCGGAACCGATTCTCACACTGTAAACGCAGGTGGATTGGGAATGGTGGCGATCGGGGTCGGTGGAGCCGATGCTTGCGACGTTATGGCCGGCCTTCCTTGGGAGCTCAAATGGCCGAAACTGATTGGAGTGAAACTCACCGGGAAGTTGAATGGTTGGACTTCTGCTAAAGACGTTATTTTAAAAGTAGCTGGAATTCTTACTGTAAAAGGTGGAACAGGCGCGATCGTAGAATACTTCGGTGAAGGAGCTTCTTCTCTTTCCTGTACAGGAAAAGGAACCATAGCCAATATGGGAGCCGAAATTGGAGCAACTACTTCTACATTCTCTTATGATGAGTCTATGGAAAGATATCTCCGTTCTACTAATAGAGCCGAGATCGCTGATTTAGCAAATGGAGTGAAGGAACACCTCACCGCAGACCCAGAAGTTTATGCAAATCCTGATAAATTTTTCGACCAAGTGATCGAGATCAATCTTTCCGAATTAGAACCACATTTGAACGGACCTTTCACTCCTGACTTAGCTACTCCTATTTCTAAAATGAAAGAAGAAGCTCAGAAGAATGGATGGCCGACTAAAGTAGAAGTAGGTTTGATCGGTTCTTGTACAAACTCTTCTTATGAGGATATCGCTCGCGCAGCTTCCCTTGCAAACCAGGCTGCAGAAAAATCCCTAAAACCTAAGGCAGAGTTTACGATCACTCCTGGTTCTGAGTTAGTTCGCTTTACGATAGAAAGAGATGGGTTTATTAAAGTTTTCGAAAAGATCGGAGCAAAAGTTTTTGCAAACGCTTGCGGCCCTTGTATCGGAATGTGGTCCAGGGTAGGAGCGGATAAGAAGGAGAAGAACACAATCGTTCACTCTTTCAATCGTAACTTCCAATCTAGGAACGACGGTAATCCGAACACTTTTGCATTTGTGGGTTCTCCGGAGCTTGTAACTGCGCTTGCGATTGCGGGAGATCTTACTTTCGATCCGAACAAAGACACTCTTACCAATGAAAAAGGGGAGAAGGTTAAATTGGATCCTCCGAATGGAGACGAGCTTCCTAAAAAAGGATTCGATGTAAAAGATGCCGGTTACCAAGCTCCTGCTGCTGATGGTTCCGGCGTGCAAGTAGTTGTAGATCCTAAGTCCAATCGTCTACAATTGCTCGCTCCATTCACTAAATGGGAAGGCACTGATCTAAAAGGATTGAACCTTCTTATCAAAGTAAAAGGAAAATGTACGACTGACCATATCTCTATGGCGGGTCCATGGTTGAAATTCAGAGGGCATTTGGATAATATTTCCAATAACCTTCTGATTGGAGCTACAAACATCTTCAACGAGAAGATCAATAGTGTGAAGAACCAATTGGACGGATCTTACGACGAGGTTCCTAAAGTTCAACGCCAGTACAAAGCACAAGGGATCGGTTCTATAGTAATCGGCGACGAAAACTATGGAGAAGGTTCTTCTAGAGAACATGCTGCTATGGAGCCAAGATTCTTGGGTGTAAGAGCGGTTCTTGTAAAATCATTTGCTCGTATCCACGAAACAAATTTGAAAAAGCAAGGGATGCTTGCTTTGACATTTGCGGATAAGGCGGACTACGATAAGATTAAAGAAGACGATAAGATCGATATTATCGGACTTACTGGTTTTAAGGAAGGAACTCCTCTTACTTTAGTTTTGAATCATAAAGATGGAAGTAAGGACGAATTTCAAGTGAACCACACTTATAATGCTCAGCAGATTGAATGGTTTAAGGCAGGAAGCGCTTTGAATTTGATCGGCGGCAAAAAGTAAAATTTTTCTGAAGAAAGCCGAGGCTTGTGTAAAAGCGGTCTCGGCTTTTTTATTTGGAATCCGGTTTTAGACCTTTCTGTAAGATCCTCACCATTTCCTTGATAGTTGCTTTGATTTCCGATTCCGGAATTTTATAAACCACTTGAGCCATAAATCCTAACGCAAAGGTTAAAGAAGAAATTCCAAATGCTACCGACTTTAGATCCGCTTTCGGATCAATCTCTCCTCCCTTCTTGAATTTTTCCAGTTCATGGATCATTTCAGGGAGAGCCTTTGTATAAATTTTAGTTTGGATAATTCTGCTAACGTCCGGATCTAAGATGATCCTGCTGACTGCGACTTTCATAAAGTCTGAATAATGTTTAAAATCGGAACATCTTTCCGTAATGGACTCGACTAAGGCCTCATCCAAATGAAGTTGTTTGGTCTCCTCTTCTTTTTTTCCTGTAGCTGAATCGCCCAGGTCGTCGGTTCGAGTTAGGATTGCTTCTAAAAGTCCCTTCTTCCCGCCGAAGTAACGCATTATAAGAGCCTCGTTAGCTCCCGCAGTTTTGGCGATATCCTTAGTGGTCGCCGCGTCATATCCTTTTTTGGCAAAAACTTGTATCCCCGCCTTCATCAAAGCGGTCTCAGTTGCCTTTCGGTCTCTTTTTTTCGGGCCTTTATTAGAACCGTGGGCACCCGCTTTGGATACCTTACTTTTTTTGACCTTCTTCTTAGGGGTTCGAACCATCTAACTGCCTATATGGGATGTATCCCGACCTTCGACTAATCAGCCAAGCGCATTTTTACTTTTTAGATCCACTTTACTCTTGCTTGTTCCGTTTATTTTTACAATATGGTGATAAGTAAGTAAATGATTACATCAGGACTTTTTGATCCATTCGGATCGAGACTCCGTAAAAAAGGGAACTTTCTTCAAATTTATGGTTTGGAATTCGTTTTTTAAAAAAAGCTTAAATGGAGATAGAATATTCGTTTCTCTGCTCGTTTTGTTAAACGTATTCCTTCTTCTTCCTGGATCCGGAGGAAATGCTCTCTTAACCCAAGGGGATGAAGCGATGCATATCGCTACAATCCGAGAAAGTTTAGCCTCTTCTTCCTATCTTTTCCCTAAATTTGAAGGCGTTTTAAATCTCTACAAGCCGCCAGCACTGTTTTGGCTCGGAATTTTTTCGGATAACCTTTTTGGTGTCAGCTTTTTTGCGGAAAGATTTCCTTCCTTTTTACTCTTTTTCGGGTCCTCTGTTCTAATTTACTTAGGGATTAGAAGAGCAGGTGGGAGTCCTAAACTAGCCTTTGCAATTTCTTCTGCTTATACTTTGACTTTGGGAGTATTCAAATTCTCTCGTTTGGTGATGATGGAATCTTTACTGACCTTCTTCATTATCTTGGTCTCAGTCACTATTTTAGAATTCAGGCTCTCTAAAAATCGGATCTGGTTACTTGTAGGAGGCTTTTTCTCCGGAATTGCAATTCTAATCAAAGGTCCTGTATTCCAAGTGTATAGTGGGATCATTTTAGGATCTTATTCCATTATTGGAATATTCCTTCTTCACTCAAATGGGGGATGGGCAGGCAAAAAAAGAATAGGGAAGGAACTCCTCTCCCATATCATCTTCCATTTTTCTTCTTTGATCGTTCCAGCGATTTGGATACTGGTCCTTCTTTCGTATTCAGAATTAGGAAAAGAATTTCTAACGATCTTTTTATTCACGGAAAACCTCGGAAAATTCTCAGCAGCCACGGCTAATCAATCTGAATGGATTATCCCGATCGGATTTTTACTCTATAGTTTCCCTTTCAGCCTCGCTGTTTTCTTCGGATTCTATTCTAAATTATTACAGAAGCCAAAGTCCTTGAGAGAAGTTGTCGGGAGTTCCTACCTTTGGGCAATCCTTACTATCTGCTTGGTTCATTTGGCTCCGAATCGTAAGGATTTTTACTACCTTCTTCCTTTGATCCCCTTGGCTTTTTTGGGAATCGGATTATTCTTCATTCGGAAAAAGGAATATCAATTCTCGAAACTTCTATCTTTAAACTATTTCTTCTGTTTCGGGGTCAGCGCCTTGGTTTTGGCTGCGATGTGGGGTTTTGAAATTCTTCTGGGCCAAAATATCTGGGCGGAATTACTATTCACAGTATTCTTACTTTTGATCTTTATATGGAGGAGAAGGATCCGAGCGCAAAAGTCAGGAGTTCCTTCCACCACCGCATTGAATCTAATACTCGCGGCTGGTTTGCTCTCTTATATCCAATTTTCCATTCTCCCCAGAGTGAACCTAAGTGAGGTTCCGGAAAATGGACCATTCACCAGTGCGAAACAGATTTGTATAGTTTCAGAAAATCCTTGGACAGCACTTACTTTTAGAAATGCGCTTCCAGGTGCTGAGATCATTCACTCTGTTCCAGGTGCGGATCGAAATTGTGTGGATGGAATTAGATATTTGGTCTTCTTCCAGGAACAAGTCCCTATTCCGTCGGGGTATCAACTTCTACAGACACAAACTGTTTGGAAAAGAGATGTTACCCTGAAGGAACTCCTGAGCCCAACTCAGGGAAAAGAATACGTATACTTTTATGAGCCCTCTCGGAATAAGAATTCCGAATTGGAGAGTCGATGAGCCCATTCCCTTTCAGAAAAATTTTCCCTTATCTTCCCATTTTCGTTTTGGGCCTGGCCGTGGGCACATTTATCGCTTTCAAATATTCCAGAGGGACTGTGGTTCAGTCCGGTATGGAGTGGGAAGGAAAAGAGATTTGTCTGGATTATTGCGATAATCTTGCGAAATGTACTAAGAAAGAATTACCCCAGACTTCCGAAGACCAATTATATAAGGTGGAAAATTCCTGCCTAAGAGGTTGCCGAAAACATTTCGATAAGATGCAGGTATGTCTTCAGCCCGAGAAGATGGCAAGCTGTTCCGAATTGACTTCTTGTTTGTTCGGAGAATTAAAAAAGTATTATTAAAACTTTCTTAATACTCTCCCTTCCAGAAACGATTTACCTTTTTCACGTAATCTTTCGTTTCTTTATAAGGAGGGATTCCGTCGTATTTTTGGACCGCTCCTGGGCCGGCATTATAAGCTGCGATTGCCATATCGGAATTTCCGAACTTTTTCATCATATCCGCTAGGAACTTAGTCCCACCTGCGATATTTTCTTCCGGATCAAATGGATTCTCCACTCCTAAAATATCCGCGGTCCCTGGCATAAGTTGCATCAAGCCGATCGCACCTTTAGAAGAAACCGCATTCGGTTTAAAATTGGATTCTGCCTTGATCACGGATTTGACCAGGTTCGGATCTAAATGATTTTTATAAGATTCCCTTTCTATAATACTGCTTAGATCACTAGGAGTCGGATCATTCTCCTGGGAGAAAATCCCTTTCATTTTGGAATCCAACTCTTGGGAAAATTCTGACTCTATCTTTTTAGGTGTAGGATCTCCGTCCTGAGCGGGAGGTTTCGGCTGAAATCTCTCTGTGATTCCCTGGATTTCTTCCATTCTGGAGACAATTCTGCGATAAGATTCTAGATCATCTAACTTCATATAGTCCTCAGGAGTTCCTACCTAAGCCGAAATGGCTAATCTTCACACCCTTATTATGTCTCTCGGACGAAAACTTGGATCCGTTTAGTCTTTTTTGCAGGTTTTAGAGAGGAAATCCAAGGGTTTCTTGAAAAAACCCGGCGCCTAAGAACGATAGACCGCGTGATAGAAATAGAGATAGTCACAACCCCAAGGCTCACAGCTTTCCCGGTCTTCCTGGCTTTCAGCAGGGGATACTTTGAAGAAGAAGATGTACTCGTCAGAGTCAGAGCACTCAAAAGTTATGAGGCAGTACTTGCTCACTTGAGAGAAGGTAGGGCAGAAGCAGGAGAAATTCCTTTCACTGCATGGGCTCATCAGCAGCTCAAAAAAACTTCTCCTAATTGGACTTTTTATAGAGGGGTCATTTTATCTTGTTTGGTGCACGGGTTTTATTCAGCATCTTATATGGAAGCCGAGTCCATCCGAGACTCATATCATAGTTTTTTACCAATCTTACATCCTTATTCCTTAGATAGATTCGTAGCGGAGGAATTTTTTCGCTCCGAAAACTATCATCGCAGAAAACCTGTACCTTATCTTACCACAAGACCTACGTTACTCGCTCATGAGTTCATTCGTGCGGAGTGTTTAGGTGCTGCGGCTTCTCTCCAAGAGTATCCATTTTTTGGGGAGAAGGGTTACTGTCTCACGGTGGAAAATGAGATCCCTCCTTATTACTTACCTACGAATATGCTCGCATTCACAGGAAGATTCGCTTCTAAATTTCCGGAAGAAGCAAATAGAGTTTCCAGAGCGATTAAAAAGGCAATGGAAGACCTGGCTAATCATGTCGCTTACGAAGGAGATTCTTTTGTAGCGGATTGGGTAGGTCCTTGTCCTTGGAAGCCGGGAGAACTGGATGGATTTTATAGAAGGCCGGTCCCTGAGCTTGGAAAAATTTTATCCGGAATGCCTGCATTAGAAGATGTACGTTTCGTGATGGAAATGTACGGAAAAACTTTCCCAGGTATGGACGGTGGAAAGAAAATTTTAGAAAATCTGGCTCATTCAGTCGCGGATAATCCTTTTCCTAAATTTCCTTCTTCGATCAAACAAACAAATTCGAAACTTTATAATAGTTATTATTCAAATGGAAAATCCAAGTTCGGGAATATCGTAAAAGATATCTCTCCGCTCAGAAGTTTAGTTTCCGAGATGAAAGAATTGGCTCTTTCTCTCTTTTTAGGAAGAAGAGAAGTTTCATTGGATACACAACTTCCTAAAAGTCCTTACCTTTTCATACGTTCCACTGTGAATGCAATATTAGATTATTTGAATCAAGAGATCCGGGATATCGAAGAAAAGAACAAAAGGCTTTCTGAAGACAACTATCTATTGGAAACTAGGTTGGATATAAGCGATCTAAAACGCCAAACTACCGAAGAAAGATACCGTTATATGTTCGAGTTTGCGACTGACGCGATGATCATTGTAAATGCCGACACAAGAATGATCGTGGATGCAAACAGAAGATTCAGGGAAGTATCGGGATACCAAACTTCCGAGATCAAAAATATCAGACTTGCGAGAGTTCTTCCCGACATTCTAGAACAAACAGAATTGAAATCTCCCGGTGGAAAGGATCAAAACATGACCTTTATTCCGGAAGCAGGACTGATCCTAAAAGACGGTACAAAATTTTCAGTGGGCCTAAGTGTTACCGGTTTTAGCGCGGAAACCAAAAGATTTTATCAGATCCAAGTGAATGATAATGCATTAATTTTGGAATCAGAGAAGATCAAACATGAGTTTATATCCAATATATCTCATGAACTTAGATCTCCTATGACGAATATCCAAGGATATTTCGACCTTCTATTTGTGGATGAACAACTTCCTTTAAATGAAGATCAGAAGGGAATGACGGATGTGATCCGTAAAAATGTGAGAAGGCTGAACTTCTTAATAGATAACCTTCTACAATTGGAGAAAAAGGAATCTCAAACTTCAGAGGAGATGTACGAAATTTTCGATCCGTCAACCGTGATTGAAGAAGTTCTTTATATCAATTCTCCTTCTGCTTCCGAAAGCGGCCTGACAGTGACTACCAATCTTTCCGAAAATTTGAAATTGAAAGGGGTAAGATTCGAGTTCTCTCAGATCATCACGAATTTTTTTGTGAACGCGATAAAATATACTGAAAAAGGCGGGATCGATGTTTCTCTTAAAAAGACCGCGGATAAAAAACTAGAGGTTCGATTTACGGACACAGGGATAGGTATAGATCCTAAATATAAAGAACTGATCTTCGAAAGATTTTTTAGGATACCGGACCAAAGGAATAGAACTGTGGGCGGTACTGGACTCGGACTTTCTATTAGTCGGACCTTAATCAATAAGATGGGAGGAGAAGTCATCGTAGAGCCGAACCAAAAAGGTGGCAGCATTTTTAAGGTGATTTTACCTTTGTATTCTGAATGAATCAAAAAAGAACGTTTCTAATCTTATCCATACTAATCGTTTCCTTGATCGGGATTTTTTATCTGCTATTCCCGGGAACTTCTACAACAGAAAACTCAAGCTACCAAGGTGGACTTTCTGAGGAGACTCTAACTAGACAGGAAAATTCCTTATTCGAGGGAGGATCCTTTTTAGATTTTTCAGGACATGTAGAAGAGACAGTATCCGGACCGATCGCAGTTACGGAAGAACCTAATTCTAAACCTAGTAGAACAAAATCTTATCTAGAAAGTTTAAGTCCGGAAGAAAGAGCCAAATTATACGATCGACTTTACGAGAAGTTCAAACCTCTCACCGAAAAATTCCCAAACAATTCTCTTATCCCTAAAAAACTTTCCGAAGAAGAGTTAGCCAAGAAAAAAGAGAACGAAGATAATTATTATAGGATCCAAAGAGAAATTTTAGAAAGAAAGGATGTCCCTAAGGAAGAAATGTCCTTCTATCTAAATGCAAAATTAAAACGATCCGACGATATGTTAGAGATCCTGAAATATGGAATGGAGAATTACCAAAAATTAGTGGGAGAAAATCCAAAAAACGCCAATCCGGAATATGAGAAACTTATAAAGGAAAGATTGGATGGGATTTCTAAGAGTAGGGAAGAAGTGATCTCCGCTCAAAAAGGAAACTGATCTTAAAGACTTTTACGTTTTCTTTTAGAACTTCTTTTGTTTTCAGGAGCTTTTGTCTTCTTTGCGGCAGGTTTTTTGGCAGAAGGTAATTTCATTTTGTTCAGAGTATGAATTAAATTCACAAGTTCTTCCGGATTCAAAACGGATAAAATAGAAATTACCTTTTGAAAGCCTACCTGTTGTAATAGATTCACTGCATTTTTAGTTCCTAAACCTTTTAGTAAGGCTGGAATTTCCGAGATGGATCTTTTACGGATCCATTCCGCACATTCTTCCGGAGTTAAAGCCTTGGTTAAAGGAACAAAATCTTTTACCGGCAAAGCCTTTGTCAGTTCCAGAAAAGAATCTATACCAATCGCATTCAAGTAAGCAATCGATGGATCAGGTCCGAGATTCATTAAGATCTCTACGATCGTTTTAGAACCTATCGTATGATTGATCTTAGAAACATCTAAAGGAGAAATAGACTCAGCTAGAAATTTCAGATCTTTTAGGCCTAGATGTTTTACATAGTACACTAGATCCGATGGGACTGTATTTTGGATCAGGTCCACAAGAGTTGTCTCTTGGATGGATTGTAAAAGAGTTACTATTTCCTGTTCGCTCAGATTTTGGCTTAAGAATAAAAGTTTTTTATGATCCACCTTTTCCGAAATGGAAAACAACGCTTCATAACCTAGGTTACGGAATAACTGGAAGGATTTTTGAGGTCCTAACTTATCCAGGTATTCTAATGCGTTTTGGATCGTGGAGATTACCTTCTTCATCCCAAGATATCCGAGAGTAGGTCCAGAACCATAGGAGAAAGAGATCTTTTAGCGTGGACCTTTCTAATATTAGACGCTGTATCTTCCGAGATTTTTCCGATCCAAAGATCCAGTTCGGGTTCTGAAAGTCCTACAAACTCTTTCAAAGTTTCTTTTCTATAATGATTCAGTAATGTGTCTCTGCTTACCGAATATAAGTTTTCCATAGCTCCACGGACTTTTTCGTCGCCTGCGATTGCTCTTCTGATCCTATCCGTTCCTGCGCCGAATCTGGAAGTTTCCAATCTTCCTAGATCGTTAAAACCTGTTTGGAAAAGGATTTTCAAAGTATTTCGGATCACCGTTTGGATCTCTTGTGTCCCGGAACCGATAGAAACAAACTCGGCGATCCTCTCCGTAAACGTAGGCAATAAAGAAGATAAAAATTGAGAGATCTGTTTTTCTAAACCGGCCGCTTGGAAAACTCCATGCAAAGGATTTATTTTTTTATGAAATTCATTTAGCACCTTCTCTAATCCTTGAGAAAAGATTGCCTGAACTTCAGGTTGATTCAGGATTCCTAGGATTAGATTTTTAGAAGGAGCAGCTTGGGTTCCTGCTATAAACTCCACAATAGAATTCATAGACTCTTCGGAAAGAAATTCATCTGCAGAAGTGTAGGGGAATGCTTTCTCTATAGGAAATTCTTCGGCTAAAACTTTTAATTTTTCCTCTGGAAGACGAACGAGCCCTAATGCAGAAGGTGAGATCGAAAGATCTTCCGGAAAAATTTCCTCTAAGCTGGATCTAAATAAAAAATGTAAACTTTTACGTATGCTGTTTTCCAAAACTCCGGGCTTGGTGATCCAATTCTCTACCCTAGTTTTACGGGAAACAAATCTTTTCCAAAATGCCAAAAGTTACTCCTCAGGCTTTGATTGTGGACCATACCGTATCCAGTTTAGGAAGATGGTACGTGAGTTGGTTTCTATGATATAAGACCAAATTTTTCTTCTTTAAATTATGAAGATCTTTTGGGATCTGAAACAATTTTTCCAAGAAAACTATATCGTTTCCTTCTAATTTTAGGAACCCCCCTTTTTTGGCCTTCTCTAAAAAGGAATCGAATGCATGTTTTAGTGCGTCTGTTTTGAATTTTTCGGAAATATAAATTTCAGGATGAGAACTTTTGATCTTCTCCGCTAAGGATAAAAGAAGTGAAAATAATTTTTCCTTACTTTCTTTGGCCTTCCCTTCGAATTTTAAGACCATATAGGAAGCTAAATTTCCTGCAGTGATAGTATATCCGCTTCCTAATTTTTCTTTTACGATTCCGGTAACTTGATCTGCATCCGCATTTTCAGGAATAGGGAATTGTTCTCCATAACCAATATGAAGTTCCGATTTTTTAGAAGAGAAATAATCATAAGTCAAAGTGAAAGAAGTAAAATTCAAATTTTTGAATTTAGTTCTAAGGAAATAGACCCCTTTTTTCACCTGCGCCATATATCCGTCTTGGTTAAACACTCCTTCCGGAAATAGAAAAAGGTTTCTTCCTTCCGAGATCCTGTCAGAAAGATAACCCCATTCTTGGTCTACCATATCTCTCAAGAGTCCTTTTTTTAGAAGTTCTCTGGCATTGTCTCTGAATGGTCTTTTGATCGGAACACAACCGATATAATCCAAATATTTAGGGATCATCCCTGATTTATCTATAAGTAAGAAGAATAGTTTTAGAAGTCCTTTCGGTTTGAATTCTTTTACTAAAAAATCTTTTCCTAATATATCTTCTCTAGCCGGGATCGCAAATTTGATAGATGGATGAATATGAGGATAAACTGCTGCGAGAGCTGGAACATCTCCTTCCCAAACATGGTTTGCCATTAGAATAGAAGGATAGGGGGCTTCTAAAATTTTTTTAGGATTACTCGCTGGGAAATGTTCTTCGAAACCATCAAAGAGTATTCCTCTTGCTTTGAATACGATCCTGATCAAAAAACTATAGGTCTTAGTAGTGTATACGGGCTGAACTTGTTTTGGAGTTTCTTTTTCTGTAATAGGGTCCATCCAGTTCCTCTTCTATTTTTATTCTGTTATTTTTTTAGGGACCGACTCGCTGATCCGAGTGGTAACTTCGTAATTAATCGTATAGGTCCAGTTTGCATGATCATCTGCTGAGATTTCTTCTTCTTTATCTTTACCTAAGATAGTGACTATATCTCCGATTTCCGCGTCATGTATATGTGTGATATCCAACATGGTCATGTTCATGCAGATCCTTCCTAGGATCTTTGCTCTTTTTCCTTTTATGAGCATGACTCCATTATTGGAAAGTTTACGGTCGAGACCTTCATAATAACCGACCGGCACAACTGCGATCCTTGTAGGCGCACTGGTTTGGTAAGTAGAACCGTAACCCACAAAACTATCTTCCGGAACGGTTTTGATATGAACAATTCTAGTTTTCCAAGAAAGAACCGAAGAAAGATTAAAATCTTTTTTGCCACTTAGATGCAAAGAAAGTCTAGTTTGTAAACTTGGCCAAAGACCGTAGAGAGAAATTCCTACTCGAACTAGATCATAATGTGCTTCCGGAAACAACATGGTAGAAGCGGAAGCACATGCATGTTTCACCAAATTTTTGAATCCGTATTTTTCTGCGAGAAGGATGGCTTCTGAAAAAGACTTCATCTGTTCTTTGGAATATTTCTGCTCTAATACATCTTCTGTACTTGCAAAATGAGTAGCAATCCCATCTAATCTCAAACCTTCCGATTTGATCTCGGAAAGTGTTCTTTCTAAGTCTTTACCGAAAAATCCCAGGCGAGCCATTCCAGTATCCACTTTCAAATGGATCTGAGGAGAAGGTTTACAATTTGTTAAAATTCTTACTTCTTCCGTGCGAGATACTATGATCCAAAAATTTGGATCTGAAATTTCGGAGGCCCTTTCTGCTAGGCCGGGAACTTCTCCCATGATTAAGATCTTAAACTCGGGGTATTTCCCACGTAGAAGTTTTGCTTCTTCTAAGGAGTTGACCCCGAAAAGATCTGCTCCTGCCTTGTGAGCGAGCTCGGCAGTTTCTAAAAGTCCGTGACCATATGCATTTGATTTGATGACTGCAGTGAGTAAGGTCTTAGGGGAGAGAAGTGCGCGAAAATTTTTCAGGTTTGCTGAGATCGCTGCTCTGGAAAGTTCTATCCAAGTTCTGTCTTTCATTCTTTGAAATTAGCGGAAGATCTCTAGTCATGAGCCCCTTTTACGGCCAGCCTGTCATTCGGATTTTTCCTTTCGACAGGAAGGAAAAAAGGGTTTCCCGAGTGGGGAAATACAAACAGACTGCCCGGGAAACGGCTAAACAAATCCTCAGGATCCCCGGATGAAACAATATAAAGTAGTACAAACTTTCCCAGTTCCCCTCCAAGATCTACTCAGAGCGAGAGAAGATAGATACAAATATTTAGATAGATTCCCAGAGTTGAAAAACGTGGAATTATTGGAGGAAAGAAAAGAGGGAAACAAAGTTTACCAAAAAAGAAAGGTAAAGTTAGCCGAATCCCTGCCAAAGGTGCTTGCTACACTTCTTTCTGATCCTTCTCTTTTAGAAGATTCCGTTTTCGATATCTCTACAAATACCCATGAGTTTACGATCGCTCCTCCGGGAAACGATTCGATTGTTACCATCAAAGGGTTCTCCGTATACAAGGAGATCAGCCCACTTGAATCAGAGAGAAGTTACGAAGTAAAAGTAAGCTCCGGAGTATTCTTAATGGGCTCTGTGATCGAAACAGTTATCGAAGAGATCCATAGACATTCTTTGGAGAAGGACAAGAACTCCATCTCCGAATTCCTGAAAAAGGGAGATTGAATTATTAAAGAAGCCATATTCTTGGCTTCTTCTAACATTACAAAATCGTTTCTAGATCCGATTTGCTGGGCAATCCAGGTTTCGTGAGCAAAAGTTCTTCTCCCAAATTGAAGACTCCCCACGCAGGCTTGGATTCTTGTATTGCGGGCAATATTTCCGAGAATCTATCATCGGAGAGGATAGTTTCGTAGTCAGGATCTTCTTCTTCCAGTCTTAGAATACTCCAACCTAAAGAATCTAATTCCTCTAGGAGTGTGGCACTTACGCCACACTCACCGCAAGACCTAGGCGTTAAGATAAGTACGATTCCTTTTTTTTCATTCTTCTCTGCGCTCGCGATCGCTTCCTGTTTGGAATGAAAAACAAAAGAAGAAGTTTTTAAGAAGTCAAACTTCTCTCTGCCTATGTAAATCAGCGTACCTAAAATAACCCAAAAAACCCCGAAAAAGCTCAAAAGGACCCATTTTTGAATTCGTATATTTTTGATAATCTTGCTCCTCGAGTAATTTCTTCTCTCTCGTTGTCAGAAAATTCTGATCTTATCTCTTTGTAGGATCTTCCGATCTTAGAAAAAGCTGCACAGAAAAAATAAATATAAATTTACGTAGAGAGTTGACAAAAAAACATAGTCATACGCATGCTCGGTTACTAAACCAAAACCGGTTCGGAGGTGTCAGGCAGTAGATGAACGCATTGGGAAAGCACGTAATTGCAGAATTTTATGAGTGTGATTACGAGACCATCAACAATCACGAATTGGTAGAAGATATCATGTTGAAGGCAGTCGACCTCTCCGGCGCCACCACAGTTAAATCTGTTTTTCACAGATTTAGTCCGTTTGGTGTGAGCGGTGTGGTTGTCGTGAGCGAATCCCATTTCGCCATACATACCTGGCCAGAATACGGTTATTGCGCTATCGACGTCTTCACTTGCGGAGACTTAATCGATAATCAGGCAGCTCTGGAATATCTCAAGGAACGCTTCGGCTCAAAGAGCATCTCCGTAGTGGAAATGAAGCGCGGTTTGTTGAAACTTGGCGTAGACCTACCTCACAAACCAGTTGGGAAATAAGTATCTTCTCTCCGGCAGAGCCGGAAACACCCTAATTGATAAAGACGAGTTCCCCTCTCCGGGAGGAAAGGGCGACTACACTTATTTTCAAACTTTAAGGAGAGGTATCAGAGTATGAGCCTAAAGATCCAAGACCAACTTAAAATAGTTAATCGTTTTTCTTATCTAAGAAACAGTATCGAAATCGCTACTACCGACAAGGGCGAAGCTTTCCTTTTCACTAAGGAAACTATCTCTGCGGGAGAAGTTGTAGCAGTTTGGGGAGGAAAAGCAGTTCATAAGAATGAACTTGCAGGACTTTCCGGACTTTCTTCTCCTCATAGAGTCCATAAGGATTTCTATCTGGTTTCTCCTTTGCATGATGACGGAATTGATTCTGTTCATTATATCCGCCAATCTGCGGATGCAAATTGCGGTTTCCAAGGAGATATCACTCTGGTTGCACTTCGTGACATCGAAGCAGGCCAAGAGATCACTTATCATCCTGCGATGAAAAACCCAGAACTTGCATGGGCTCGCAACGAAGAGGCTGAAATCGTCCGTAAACGTTTTAACGGAAGTTTCCCTACTTATATCCAGTCCAAGATCGAATCCGATCCTGAATTGAAAGTGTATGAACCTTTCAAAGACGGAGCTTGGGGACTTCTAACCTCCATCGATCTGGAAAATTGTGATGCGGCTCTTATCCGTGACGCGGACGCAATTAAACAATACGTTGTGGAACTATGTGATTTGATCGAGATGAAACGTTTCGGCGAAACCCAAGTAGTTTACTTCGGAGAAGACGATCGTGTAGCTGGTTACTCCATGGTGCAGTTGATCGAGACTTCTTGTATTTCCGCACACTTCGCAAACGATACCAATACTTCTTATATCGATATCTTCTCATGTAAAGGGTACGATCCTAAAGTTGCGGCTGAGTTTACTCGCAAATTTTTCAAAGGCGCTGCAATGCGTCTTACAGTAACAAACCGCTTCTAAGAGGTCATATTGGAACTTTGGCTGGACGAGACCCTCGAGTTACCTAACGGAAGGGCTCTCAAGATTAGAGTGAAGGAGTTTTTACATTCTCGTAAGACTCCTTTCCAAAAAATAGACGTATTCGAATCTCAAAGTTTCGGCAGAATGTTCACTCTAGACGGAGTGGTCATGATGACCGAGGCGGATGAGTTTGCGTA
Organism: Leptospira selangorensis; assembly: GCF_004769405.1. Taxonomy (NCBI): domain Bacteria; kingdom Pseudomonadati; phylum Spirochaetota; class Leptospiria; order Leptospirales; family Leptospiraceae; genus Leptospira; species Leptospira selangorensis. Next base: position 36,053 of record NZ_RQES01000001.1, on the reverse strand, counting down.
TCATGAAATGATCGCTCATGTTCCTATGATGAGCCACCCGAATCCTGAAAAGGTTCTAGTGATCGGTGGTGGGGACGGAGGAACCGTTCGTGAGATCCTAAAACATCCTTCCGTAAAAGAAGTACATCTTTGTGAGATCGACAAGGGAGTCGTAGACGTATGTTACGAATACTTCCCAGAGATAGCAAATGCGATGAAAGACCCAAGAGTGGTTCACGCGTACGAAGATGGAGCGAAATACGTTCAGGATTATAAAGAATACTTCGACGTGATCTGTGTGGATTCTTCCGATCCTGTAGGCCCTGCAGAAGTTTTATTCAAAAGACCTTTCTATGAGACTATGGCTGCTTCCTTAAAACAAGGCGGTATCTGTACTAGTCAGGCAGAAAGTTTTTACTATCACGGAAAGATAATTAAGGAATTATTCCAATTCATTCCGCAGGTATTTGATCACTGCGGATATTATTTCACTGTGGTTCCTACTTATCCTTCCGGGATCATCGGATTTACTTACTGTTCTAAAGGACCGGATCCTTATAAAGTAGAGCCTGATCCGAATCGTGTTCCTAAAGGATTAAAATATTACTCTGCCGAAATTCATAAGGCTGCGTTTACTCTTCCTCCTTTTGCGCAAGAGTACATCGTAAGAAAGTAATGGATTTTTATTCCAAATTCGTAAAAAGAAGGGAGAAACTAAACTCCCTTCTTTGCGTTGGAATCGATCCTGATATCGCTAAACTTCCTCCTTCCTTAGAAAAAGTTCCGGACAAACTATACGTATTCTCCAAAGAGATCGTGGATGCTACTGCAGAATATGCGGTAGCATACAAACCGAATATTGCATTCTTTGAAGCATTCGGTTCTAAAGGAATCGAACAGTTCGAAAAACTGATCTCTCATATCAAAACAAATCATCCTGAGATCCCAATCGTTGCGGATGCAAAACGTGGGGACTTAGATAATACCGCAAGACAGTACGCTAAGTTCTTTTTTAAAGAATTGGGAGTGGATTCACTTACTCTTTCTCCTTATATGGGTTCGGATACTATCAAACCGTTTATTGAGGACGATTCCAGGATGGTATTCCTGCTTTGTTTGACCTCCAACCCGGATTCTGCGGAGCTCCAGCAAAAAACGTTCTCCGAGACCGGCAGAACTCTTTATAGAGAAGTTGCAGCTCTTAGTGAAAAATTCCCGGTTAAGAATGTAGGTTTAGTCGTTGGAGCTACTCATCCAAAGGAATTATTAGAAATTCGTAAAGCTCATCCGGATCGTATCTTTTTGATCCCGGGTTACGGAGCTCAAGGCGCTTCTTTAGAGGAAGTGATCTCCGTTTGTGGGAAAAATTCTCTGGTCAATTCTTCCAGAAGTATCATATTCTCTTCCTCAGGCCCTGATTTTGCAGAAGGGGCCCGAAAAGCAGCAGCTTCCGTCTCTGAGCAGATGAGAAAGCTGCTGGTTTAATTTCCTATCGGAAAGCGAACGCTTCTAATTTCTCTGATCTCGCGCTATCTGTTGGAGATCCATCTTTAGATTCGATTGTTCCTAGATAAGAACCTATCCCAAACCAAGCACTATAATCTTGATAGGCTAGATCTGTTCCGGAAATATATCTATGAATATTAGAAGCTTCTGCCTCTAAAAATACGAACGCTCTCTCGAAATTCGCTCTTAGACCTAATCTTCCGAAACTGCGATAAGATTTAGCGTCTGAACTTCCTATCCCAACGCCTATAGAAACATAAGGATCAAAGGTTTTGCCCGGGCGGAAATGTAATGTAGGACCTATATCCAAGAAGTTCATCTTCACAAACTCACCCTTATCTGTTGCTTTACCGAAGTTTAGATATTGAAAATAAGAAATGGGTTGTCCCTCCGAGAAGATCAGAGCGATATTTTTGTCCAATTCTTCCATTTTTTTAATGGAGTAATTCGCATTTGTAGCCCCCAATTCCAAACCGAAATAACGTGGATTATACTCAGCAGAGACACGATATGCGGAACTAGTTCCGTAATCGTAATTTTCGTTTCGGACTTCTCCTCTTCCTGCTCCCAACTTCAATGTCCAAGATGTGTTTTGACTTACGTCCGTCGAAGTATCCTTTGCCATGATCTGCATTGCTGGAATACAGATAACAATCCCTAAAAGTAAATTTTTCATTTGATCGTCACCGCCTAATATTTGTTAAACGGATATGATCCTTTTGGGTTAGAACTAGGTTCCCTACAAAAAATTATTTGCAAGTGCAGAATAATCTTATTGCGAATTCATATCGCACGAGAAGTAGACCGACTCGATGGAGATAACGGTTCCCTTACTGTTTAGAAAATTTTAAGGATTAAAAGTTAAAACTTTTTTTGATCCGTTTGCAAATCTCTTAACCCTTTACGGATCAAATAAGGAAGTAAAAGGATCAAAAAGATAGAAGAAGAAATCAAGATTAAGGCGATGACTGAAACGATGGAATGGATCATCTTACTATAAGATTCATAAGGATAACCTATTTCATAGATCCTTCCTTCCGAATAGAATGTGTACCAAATAATATATACGGGTTTGTTTTCCGGAAGAGAAAGCACTCTATACATTCTTTTTGAAATAGGCGATGGATCGTTTCCATCTGAAGAATCAGAACGAGAATTGTTGTTTTGATCTAAACTGGAGATTAGATATAATACATCCTTAGGTAGAATATGATCTTTGCCCAATTTTAGATTTTCTCTTAGGTTCTCTATTTCTGTTTTTCTTGTTTCATCATAATGACTTTCGATCAGTACAAAGCTGATCCGAGCAACTACGCAAAATAGGATCAACACAGTTGCTAAAGAAACTCCCAGTATCTTGATCATAAAAGAAGAAGGTTCCGGAAAATAATTCAAATATAGAACCGTATAAAAGAAGAGCTGTAAACTCGTGACGGAAGTTAGTATAAGTTGGAAATTAGAAAAGGAAAGATAACCCCATCCGTAAAAAGTATAAGTAAGAGAGAATAATGCATGAAGTAAGATCGCCAGTCCGAAATTACGGGACATTCTCAATTCTCTTTTTTTCTCGGTTATTGAATTTGTATCCTGTTCGAGAGAAAGTTCTCTTCTTAGATGTATATTCCGTCTTAGAATAACGATCAAGATCCAAATAAAGGTCAAAAAATGGATAGAGCCCATAGGGGCCGTGGACTCAGGATCCTGAAATTCGAACATTTGGATGCTGAAGTTATAAGAAACTTCGGAGTTAATATTCTTCAATACATAGAATAAAAATCCGAACATTCCCGCGGAGAAGATTGTTAGTAATGTAATTCTGGATTCTTTTTTACGATCTATACCGAAAAAAGAATATATAAAATATAAAAGTCCTAGGTTTGAAAACGAAGTATATAACGCGATCAGGAAACAAGCAGGTTTGGATAGGGAAGGAAGGAACAAAGAAGTCCGGATTAGAAATCCGAAATTCAAAGCTAAAACAAACGATAGATAAGATATTAGTATCCAGGCATGTCTTGTTTTACTTTTTAATTTTAATAAAGAGGCTATTAGGAAAACGGTGAAAATTGTTCCTGAAATATAACCGATAGAATGGTAGGAAAACTGAAAGATGTCCATACGAAGCAGGCTGATACCGCTTGCTTCGTATTGTTTTTAGGTCTTTGTCGAGGTAAAACGAAAAATTAAGTCATTTCCCCATAAAAGATAAGAAGGATTCTAAATCTATCTTAAGGTTTATCTTCTGTAGGCTGAACTTCTTCCGTTTTAGAAGGGTTAGGATCTTCTTTTTTAACCTCTTCTTGCTTAGGTGCAGGCTCTTCTTCTTTTTGTTTTACAGGAGCCACTTGTTTGTTATCGGAAGAGGAAGCGGATCCGAAATAATAACCGAATCCGAAAATCCCGGAACCTTCTCCGTAGATATACTTTTCTCCTAGGAAATGGCGATTGATAGAAGCTCCTTCCAATTCTAAAAATAAAAAGCTGCGCTCGAAATTCATCCGGACACCGAGTTTACCGTAGGCTCTTAATGTAGATTGTTTTGCGCCTATGTCTGCGATACCAAATCCCGCTCCAATGTATGGATCGAATTTAGATCCGGGACGAAAATGGAATGTGGGTCCTAAGTCTAAGAATGTTTTGGAAAATGTAATCTTATCGATCATTGCCGCTCCGGCAAAATAATATCCGAAATTATCGAAAGTCGGAGCGGAAAGTATCATCGCAGAAGATACTTCCGTAGAGCGATCCGGAGGGATAAAATAACTGCTACGATTGATTCCGAGTTCGAAACCGAAATTTCTTGGATTGTATTCGAATCCAGCTCTATACGTTTCGGATCTTCCTGCAAGGCCGTATTGGTATTCTGCCTGTCCTGCTCCGATTCCTATCTTTGCGGTGAAAGGTGAGATTTGAGTGCCTTCTCCAATTAGGGTAAAGGGTTCTGCAAATAAAGAAAATGGAAGAAGGGAGGAAATACAAACTACAAATAGGGATATTATTTTTTTCAAGGTTAGGCGCTCTTGTATTAAAATCGTCTTACATTACATATCCGATCTAAAGCCCAAAGGGGTCATTTGAAATTGGATTTATACTGAAAAAAATCTAGGACTGGGAGAGCTTGTTGGAACTTTCAAAAATTTTGTCAGAACTCCTACAGGCCTACGCAGGTCCTGGATTGACCTTGGTTTCTTTCGGAGCCGCTACATTGCTACCTTTCAGTTCTGAGGCGGCACTTATGGGGGCGATCTGGTCCGGACTTTCTCCAGGCGAGGCGGTGATTTGGGCTTCGATCGGGAACTGTGCAGCCTGCGCATTCAACTATTCATTGGGCTATTGGTTCGGGAAAAAAATAGAAGCAAGGATCTTCGAATCCAAAACCTATGCAGGCTGGGCAGAAAGAATGTCCAGATGGGGCTATTGGGTATTGGGGTTTTCTTTTCTACCATTTATAGGAGATCCAATCACGGTGCTTTCCGGCTTCTTTCGCCAGAAGTTTTGGATATTTGCCTTGGTAGTATTCTCACTTAGGATCTTAAGATATCTGGCTCTCGCATTCGGATTCGCCTAATTTGTTTTACTAAAACTGCGAATTCTCTTTTAATGGCCGGGCTTTGGAAAAATTTTTCCAAACCCAAAAGGTACAAGCCAAGTCTATAGAAAAGCCTTCTTAAGACCTATCTATAAGAAGGAACTCCAACAATACAAAACCAGAAAGGAAGAAGGAAGATTTTGAAAAAGAATTCTCCCCTCAAGAAGAAGTCCCCAAAGACTTCTAACCGAAAAAAGGAAAAACTTGCAATCGTAGGTTCTGGCGTTGCCGGAATGGGCTGCTCTTATTTTTTAAGGGACCATTATGATATTACCGTTTTCGAAAAAGCTGACTATGTCGGAGGTCATACAAACACAGTATTCGTACCGGAAGAAAACAAAAAGGTCCCGATAGATACCGGATTTATAGTATTCAATCATGTCACTTATCCGAATTTAAAACGTTTTTTCGAAGAATTGAATGTGCCTACAAAAAAGACCAGTATGTCATTCAGTGTGCAACATGTTCCGGATAAACTGGAATTCTGTGGTTCGGGGTTGAACGGTCTATTTGCTCAAAAAAAGAATATATTCAATTTTCGTTTTTTACGTTTGCTCTTGAATATAAATCGTTTCAATGATGAGTCTCCTAAGATATTACAGGATCCAAAATATAAAGAATATTCTCTGCAGAGATACATAAAAGAAGAAGGGTATCATCACGATCTTTTGACTTACTATCTTGTGCCAATGAGTTCTGCGGTTTGGTCTACTCCGGAAGATCTGATGTTGGAGTTTCCCGCTTACTCCTTGGTTCGTTTCTTCTTAAATCACGGATTTTTGGGACTAAACACTCAGCACCAATGGTACACAGTAGACGGTGGCTCTATCGAATATGTTAAAAGATTACTTTCATCCAATAAAGACAGATTTCATACCAACTCACAAGTGTTAGGTGTGGAAACTACTCCGACTGGGAAGGCCAAACTTATTATCAAAGGAAAGAAGTCCGAAATATTCGATAAGGTCGTACTTGCCTGCCATGCAGACAGTTCCTTATCTATTCTAAAAAAGCCGACATCTTTGCAGAAAGAATTATTATCTCAGTTTGAGTACCAGGAGAATATTGCGACCTTACATACGGATGATTCCGTAATGCCGAATACAAGATCTACTTGGTCTTCTTGGAATTATAGAATGGACCGGATCCAAGGTCAGATCCGACCTCATACGATTTATTGGATGAACAGCTTGCAGGGAGTGTCAAAGAAAAAGGATTATTTTCTATCTATAGGAGATCCTGGGCTTGTGGATCCTAAAAAAATCTTGAAAAGGATACAATATGAACATCCTCTTTTTCACGTCGGTTCTTTGAAAGCCCAAGGAAGATTATCCGAACTGAATCGAAAGGGACCTATCTATTTCTGCGGAAGTTATTTTAGATATGGATTCCATGAGGATGCTTTTTGGTCCGCTAAAGAATTATCAGAGACCTTACTTGGAAGGAAGGTATGGGACTAAATTCCAAAATAGTCGAAGCCAGGGTAATGCACGATCGTAAAATCCCCAAACCGAATAGGTTCAATTACGGGATCTTTACATTCCAGCTGGATCTGGACGAGCTTGATTTAGTAAACGATCGTTTATGGATGATTGGAAATAATAAATTTCGAGTATTTTCTTTTAAGGATACCGATCATTTAAACTTCGGAAAAGAAGGTATAAAAGAAAATTTTTTAGAGTACTTAAGACAGGAAGGAGTCAAAGAGAAGGTAGAAAAGGTAACGCTAATCACCAATCTAAGAGTATTCGGCTACGTCTTTAATCCGGTATCATTTTATTTTGCCGAGGGCAAAGACGGAAATCCAATATGTGCCGTTGCTGAGGTTGGAAATACATTCGGAGAAATGAAGTTATTCTTCCTTGGAAAAGGATCCTTTGATCAAAAAGGATTTAAAAAGAAAGAAGGGAAGTTCTTCTATGTGTCTCCATTTGTCAGTTTGGACTCGGAGTTTGAATTTCATTTAAATCCTCCCCAAGGCGGAAGGATAAACTTAAGGATAGACGCTTTCGAAAATGGAGAAAGGGTCATGGTGACAACTTATACCGGAAAGGTTTCGGATCTTACTGATCTAAATCTAATCTGGATGTTTGTAAAATATCCTTTTGTAACCTTAAAAGTGATCGGACTTATCCATTGGCAGGCATTACTTCTTTACCTGAAAAAACTTCCTTTCATTCGAAAGAATGAAGGATTAGACAAACAAAGAGGATTGCATCTTGGAAGGCGATAATATTGCAAAAGTAGAACCGTTGGAAAGTGCAGGTTCCGAGATCGGAACTTTAGGTTTTTATGAAAGGATCTTCTTCTCCGCATTATCAGGAATGCAAAGGGGATCTTTACGGATCCTTTTTCCGGACGGAGGGCAAAGATATTTAGGAAATCCTAATTCTTCCGATCCTTCTGAGTTTCATCACGCGATCTTACAAGTGAAAGACAGAAAGTTTTTCAAAAAGCTGGTATTGTACGGTGATCTTGGGCTTGCAGAATCTTATATGGACGGCGACTGGGACACGGATGATATTCGTGCGATCATATGTTGGTTCTTATTAAATATAGAAAGTACTCCTTCTGTCAGTGGTTCTAACAAAAATTTCATTCATCTTACGTTAATGAATCTAGGAAATCGACTTTTGCATTTGTTCAGAAATAATTCAGTTCGAGGAAGTAAGAAGAATATTTCAGAACATTACGATTTAGGAAATGATTTTTATAAAAAATTCTTAGATCCTACGATGACTTACTCCTGTGCTTATTTTGCCGATAAGTCAAAAACTTTGGAAGAAGCGCAGATTGCGAAGATAGAGAATTTATGCAAAAAACTGAAACTCAAGGCTTCCGATCATCTTTTGGAGATAGGAACAGGTTGGGGTGCGTTCTCTACCTATGCCGCTAAAAATTATGGATGCAAAGTGACTTCTTACACGATCTCGGAAGAACAATACAAATTTGCAAAAGCAAAAATTTCCGATATGGGTCTAGAAGATAAGATCGAAGTCCGACTGGAAGATTACAGGAAAGTGCAGGGCTCCTACGATAAGATCGTGACTGTAGAAATGTTAGAAGCAGTCGGTCACGAATATTTCGAAGATTTCTTTCGGATGTGTCATAGGGTTTTAAAAAAAGACGGACTCATGGCTCACCAGATCATTACTTGCCCGGATTCTAGATATGAATCTTTCAGAAAGGGTGTGGATTTTATACAAAAACATATTTTCCCTGGATCACTTTTGCCTTCTATTGCAAGGATCAACGAAGCGATCAATAAGACCGGTGATATGTTTTTACACGAATTGGAAGATATAGGTAAATATTACGATCAAACTCTCATGTCTTGGCATAAGGGATTCGAAGAAAATCTTCCTGCCATCAGAAGTATGGGCTATGATGAATCCTTTTTGCGCAAGTGGAGATATTATTTTTCGTATTGCGCTGCAGCCTTCCATATGAGAAATATCAGCGTGGTGCAGGTAGTATATACTAGGCCGAATAATCTCGGATTGAATTCCCAGTGACAAAATTAGAAGACCAAGAATCGAAACCTTCCTTTTTAGCTAAGACTAAAGCAAGGATCCTAGAAGAATTAAAAACAGGGACCAGTCCGGAAAAGATTGCTTTATCTTTGGCAATCGGCGGGGCAATCGGTATTTTCCCTTTGATCGGGACTACAATGGCATTATGCGCTTTCTTAGGTTTTGTATTAAGATTGAATCCGGTCTCCATTCAGATCGCAAATTACGCGATGTATCCATTTCAAGTTTTTCTAATTATTCCTTTTTTAAAATTAGGTGCTCATTTGTCGGGTAAGGAACTGGATCTGACTTGGGCGTATAAACTTATAGAAGGAGACAGTTCGGGGGTATGGGAAGGTCTTTCACATACTGCAGGATATGCCGTTCTTGGTTGGACTTGTATGGTTCCTATTCCTGCGGTGATTTCCTATTTTCTATTATTAATCCTGGTCAAAAAAGCGAACCAGATCGTCCGCAAATAAAATCCATGTATATCGGAGCATTCTAATGTACGAAAAAGCCGTGTCCTTAATGTTCAGCGCTTGGGTGGTTATATTCTTTTTGATGAGTCTACTTTGGTTGATCGGGAAATTGATTAAAAATTATTCGATCGTAGATGTGGGATGGGGACTTTGTATTTCCACGGTTGCGATCGTATATTTTTTATTAGGCGATGCTTTTTCGGTAAGAAAGGCTATCTTTGCTTTTATGGCAACGGTTTGGGGATGGAGACTTTCTTATTTTATATTTACCACAAGAGTTCTAACAGGACATGAGGATGCAAGGTATACCGAATTTCGCAAAGAATACGGGAATCAGGTGGATCGAAAATTTTTCACCAATGTATTTCAGTTCCAAGGAGTTCTTGGAACGATCTTAAGTCTTCCTTTTCTTTTTCCTGCTCTGAATCCTTCTATCCAAACGCATCCATTGGAAGTGATAGGTCTTTGCGTATTTGTAATTGGCCTTTGGGGAGAATCGGTCGCGGATTTCCAATTAGCGGAATTCAAATTAGATCCTGCGAATAAAGGAAAAGTTTGCGATGCTGGGCTCTGGAGATATAGTAGGCATCCGAATTATTTTTTCGAATGGGTGATCTGGATTTCTTTCGGTTTGGTCTCTCTTGCTTCTCCTTGGGGATGGATCGGCCTTATTTCTCCATTAGTGATGTTTATTCTTCTAACTAAGATCACAGGTATTCCCCTGAATGAGATCGGACAATTAAAATCAAAAGGAAATCTGTACTTGGAATACAAATCCAGGACAAGTGCATTCTTCCCTTGGTTTCCTAAAAAGTAGATCCATATTAAAATATAGGAAAACTTAAATATGAGCCTGATCTATACTCTAATGGAAAAAGATGTTTTCCCGGATTGGTTGATCCGATTCAGAATACGCCAGCTTCTACGTCTTAGGCTTCGTATGGAAGACAAAGGCAATCTGGAAAAGAATCAGGAACATCTGATCCAATATGTAAATTCTTTAAAACAATCTCCTATTGCAATTGATACTAAGGCTGCAAATGAACAGCACTATGAGGTACCTTCTTCTTTTTTTAAATTGGTGATGGGAAAATATATGAAGTACAGCTCAGGTTACTGGACTTCTCACGATATTGGAATAGACGAATCAGAAAGAGCGATGTTGGATCTGACTTGTAAAAGGGCCGAACTCGAAAACGGAATGAATGTTTTGGACCTGGGTTGTGGTTGGGGATCTCTTTCTCTCTATGTAGCAGAGAAGTATCCGAAATGCAAAGTAACAGGGGTTTCCAATTCCAAAAGCCAAAAAAAGTTCATAGATTCTGAGGCTAAAAAAAGAGGTTTAAAAAACCTGAATATTATTACTTCAGATATGAATGTATTTAAAACGAATCTTAAATTTGATCGTATCATTTCTATCGAAATGTTAGAGCATATGAAAAACTATGAGGTTCTATTTCAAAAGTTGGCTACTTTTCTAAAACCGAAAGGAAAGTTTTTCGTACATATATTCACTCATAAAAAATTCGCTTATCCTTTTGAAATTGTAGATGATACTGATTGGATGGCAAAATACTTTTTTACGGGAGGGCAGATGCCTTCTCATGATCTGTTTTTATATTTCCAAAAGGATTTTCAGATCTCCGACCAATGGGTTGTAAACGGAAATAATTACGCTCTTACTTCGGAAGCTTGGCTTTCCAATATGTATAAAAATAAAAAAGAAATTTTACAAATTTTAGAAGAAACCTATGGCAAAGAACAAGCAGTGAAATGGTTTGTTTATTGGAAAACTTTCTTTATGGCATGTGCAGAACTTTGGAAATACAAAAACGGAGAAGAATGGATCGTCTCCCATTATCTTTTTGATAAAAGATGAAATATCCTTCGCATATAGGTTTGCAACCTTTGCACAGTAGCCAATGAGTCCGCAATTCCGCGACTAAATTGCGAACTAGGCCTTTAATCCAGTATATAAAAACTGAATTAAATCCTTAGTGATCTTTCTTGCTTGTTTGATCTCGATAGATCGAAACATCATCTGTTGGCCGGACAATAATACTGCAACTCCATGTGCCATTGTCCAAGCGGATGTGGCCGCTTTTTCTGCATTTCCTTCCGGGATCAGTCCTGCTTTTTGACAATCTTTGATGATATCTACTATGATCTGAAAAGTTTCATCTTCCGTTTTGATCAGCGAATCATATTTCAGATGGCTTTCGATCTGGTTCCCATACATGATTCGAAATAGATCAGGATTTTCTAATGCGAATTCTACATAAGAAACCCCGGATTCTCTGAATAGTAGCAAGGGTCTTTTTTTATATTTTGCTCTCAGTCTTTTTTGTCTTTCTGCTAAGATCTTAAATCCTTCTTCTGCGATGTCTGCGTATAAAGATTCTAAATCTGGATAATGTCTATAAGGTGCGGATTGGCTGACTCCGGCCAGGGTTGCGGCTTTTCTGAGGCTTAGGGCCTTATAACCTTCTTCTTTTAAGATCTTAATGGAAGCATCCAATAAGGCCCTTTTTAGGTCTCCGTGGTGGTATGAATTTTTTTCTTGGGAATTTTTCATGTTGACATGTATTACATTAAAGGGTGAAATTATAAAACTGAATGTGTTCAGTGTTCACATTGAATGCGAATAAGAGGTTTTGTCAATGAATATTGATCAAGTAGGAAACGAATTCGATATTATATTTATAGGTTCCGGAATGGGAAGCCTAACCACCGCAAGTCTTTTGGCCCAATCTGCGGGTAAGAAAATTTTGGTTCTGGAAAAACATTTCCAGCCGGGCGGTTTTACTCACGAGTTCCAAAGAAAACAAGGAAAGTATCATTGGGATGTGGGAATTCATTATGTGGGTGATATGCATGAAGGCGGACTTTGTAAGAAGATCTCGGATAAGATCACTCGTGGACAACTCGCTTGGAAAAGAATGCCGGATCCTTTTGAACGTTTGGTTTTCCCTACTCGAAATTTTGATATTTATGGAAATCCGGAAAAATTCAAATCGGATCTGATTAGCCAATTCCCGGAAGAAGAGGAAGCTATCGAAAGATATTTAAAGGATATTAGAAAAATTTCAGTCCTTTTTGGAAAGGCGATCATGATGAGACTTTCTCCTCCACCTTTGGATTCTCTCATTGGAATATTAGGAGAAGGAAATGTAGTAACTCTCAAGGATTATTTCGATAAAAATTTTAAGAGTGATGATTTGAAGGGAATTTTGGCCGCTCAATGGGGTGATTATGGACTTCCACCTTCTAAAGTTGCTTTTGCGATGCATGCTACACTGGTTCAGCATTATATTAACGGAGGTTATTATCCAGTCGGAGGCGCCGGTAAAATTTTCGATACAATAGAACCTATCTTACAAGAGAATGGTGGTGCGGTTTTATCTTCTGTAGAAGCAAAGGAAATCCTGATCAAGGATGGAAAGGTAGTAGGGGTAAAAGCAAAAGCATTAAGAGGAGAAGGTCATGAGCGCGACTTTTTCGCTCCGGTGGTAATCTCCTGCGCGGGAGCTTATCCTACTTATACAAAATTGATCCCTGATTCCTATCCGATTTCTTTCAGAAAGGATCTAAAAGATTTTTATAATAGAGAAAGAATGACTACAAGTATTTGCCTCTATCTTGGTCTTTCCGAGAGTCCTGCGAAATTCGGATTTAAAGGGGAGAACTATTGGATTTTCGCTTCTCCTGATCATGATAAGAATTTTTCAGAAAGGAATGATTGGCTTTCCGAAAGTGATGAGATCCCGAATCTATATCTTTCCTTTCCAAGTTTAAAAAACCCGGAAGCTAAGTCCCATACGATGGATGTTATCACATTCACGGATTATTCTAATTTTGCAGAATGGAAAGACGAACCTTGGAAGAAAAGAGGAGAGGAGTATAAGGGATTTAAGGAGAGGATCATAAATCGTATCCTTACCACATTGGAGTCCAGATTTCCTGGTCTTACTAAATTGGTCGAATTTGCGGAACTTTCCACTCCGATTACGAATGAACATTTTACTTCACATCCTGACGGCGCAATCTATGGTTTGGCTTGTGTGCCTGAAAGATATAAGAAGGAAAAATGTCCTTGGTTTGATGTTAGAACTCCGGTTGAGGGTCTATATTTAACCGGTGCGGATGCAGCTTCTCCTGGAATTGCAGGTGCGATGATGGGGGGTTTAGCTGCTGCTCTTGCAGTAACCGGCAACGCAAATTTATTGAGAGAATTAAGAAATTAGAAAATTCTAATGAGAGAGATCCCGTTTTATACTACGAGCCTTCTCTTATCCCCTGTACTTATATGGCAGGGGTTGAAGGCTCGTAAAAGGATCCCTCGTTTGCCGGAAGCTTCCGGCCCAAACTTTGGGGAATTTCCTGGTTCTAATCCATTCCATCTTTTGGTTTTGGGAGAATCTACCGTTGCAGGTGTGGGAATTCCAGACTATAAAAGTTCTTTGACCGGCCAAATTGCTTCTGCTCTTAAAAACAAGAGCGGAAGGAAGATCTTTTGGAAAGCGATAGGACAAAGTGGGATCACTTTGGAGGAAGCAAAGGAAAAGTTTGGATCTCGTTTGCCTGAATCTTTTCCGGATGCGATCGTTATTGCTTTGGGCGCTAATGATGTAGTGAAATTGAATTCCCAGAAAAAATGGTCTTCTGATCTGCAGGATCTGATCGATCTTTGTAGGACAAAATATCCGAGCGCTCCAGTATTTATTGCAGGAGTTCCACCTCTCGGTATTTTCCCAGCCTTACCTAAGACTATGAGATTTGTTTTAGGTTGGAAGGCCAGACTTTTGGACCAGGCTTCTTCTTATCTTTCTGCGAAGTTAGAAAATGTATTTCATATTCCGATGAGAAAGATCGGATCACTTTCTCCAGACGGAATCTTTTGTTCGGATGGATTCCATCCTTCAATAAAAGGTTGTTCTATTTGGGGAGAAGAAATCGCGGATTCAATTTTGGCCGCGGCAACTAAATCTTAATAGTTCAGTTTTAAAATTCGAATTTCTTTTTCTTCGAAGCGTAAAGTTTCTTTGAGCTGGTTGAATCTTTCTACGGAGAAAGGGGACTCCGGAGAACGCAGTTCCTTTTTCAATTTTAGAACTTCTTCATATAGCGATAGTAGTTCCAAAGTGTTTCCTTTGGCTTCCTTTGAATAAAGCGCACGGAACATCGGCCCGATCCTGGAAGGGATATCCGAGTTTACTATCTCTGCGATCCCAAGATCTTCGATATGTCGGAACATCCAGTTTTGGAGATAGACTGTCAGAAGTCTTTCCATCCGGACCACGTCTTCCTTAGTATTGCGAGGAACGATACCTTTATAGAATCTATAACGTTTTCTTAAATATTTGCCTGCGGTGTTTCCGTCGATAGGCTCGGATTTAAGTTTATCCCATTCTTCTTTGATGACTGGAAAGTATTCCGAACCGAAATAAGGTTCGCCCAGTTCGCAGATATGGATGGCTCCCGGGTCGTAACTTCTCATCCTGGTGCGGAATCCGTCCCAGTCTGCAGCGAGTAAGTTTACCTGTCCCTGGCTTTGGAGTGGCTCCATCGCTCGGTTGATCTCTCGGATAAAATTTCCTTTGAGCTGATCGGAAGGATCTGCGAGCACAAGAAAGTTGAAGTCGGAAGATTCGTCTCCTTCTCTTCTTTGTCTGGAACCGAAAAATATGAGTTCGAATGGTTTTAGGGAGGAGACGCTGGATAGATTTTCTTTAATTCGTTCCATGGCTTTAGAATCGCTTTGGTCTCTACTCTTAGGAATATTAGAAGATATACTATTCGAAAAACAAACGCATCCTGGAAAGGTTTTCCAAAATGGCTTTGTAGGCCCGATCTCTATCTTCCGGATCTCCGAAAGGAAGCGATTTTACGTGGTTGAAGTCATGGTAGGTGATCTCTATCGAGTTTGCCGCCATGTTCTTTTTGATGGAGGAGATATAGTCTAGATTAATGACCTCGGTATCCCCCAATTTTAACCACATTCTATCTTATCCTCGGGATCTCTTCTCCCCGCCGGATAACATACTTTCCGGATCAAAATCGGTCAAGAAAATACACTTTTAAAACGCTTTTATTCCCCGGCTTACGAATTCGTGGAATTCTTTTCCTAATTCCGCGGTACCCAGTCCCTTTTTGTTTTCCAATTGGGTTTCGAACACGAATATGAACGCTTCTTTTTGCCACTCCCAACGGACGTAACATTTTTCCGCTCCCGATCCTTTGGCGCAGCCAGAAAATACTGTGGCCCTGGAATTTTCCCCGATTGGGAAATATTGGAATTGTCTGGAATTGAATTTTGCCTGGTCTGTTTCGGATACCAATTGTCTGAAATCGTTTGAATTATCCTCAGTGTAAGAAGAAGCCCGGAAACTTTCGAAATTGGAATTCGTGTCGGATACTTTACATTCGTAGAAGAGTCCCCTGGCGAATAATCTTCCTGAGTTGAGTAAAACGGAATGTCCGCCTGTATAATATACTACATCATAATTGAGTCGAAGTGCCGACGGATTTTCAGCTACGACCGAGGTCGGATTCTCCTGGTGGCTTTTGCATTCTGAGAAGGCCAGGGCGGATATAAGTAGAATGATACTTCTAAAAACCGATCTCATACAGATCTCCTTTATAATTTCGAAATACATAAGAAGAAGTTTTGGTTTCTTCCAGATAGTTCGCAGGTAGAGGTACTTTTCCTCCTCCTCCTGTCAGATCCACCACATATAACGGAACGCTCAGTCCGCTGATACTTCCTCGGATCTGTTTCATGAGTTCCACACCTTCTTCTATAGGGACCCTAAAATGAGAAGATCCGAATACCTCGTCGCATTGGTGCAAATAATACGGTTTGATCCCGATTTTGGTCAGTCCGTAGAATAAATCTGTCAAAGCTCCTACAGAATTATTGATCCCTTTCAAAAGTACAGCCTGGTTTAGAACGGTTACTGCACCTTCTTTCGCGAGCATCCCGATCCTTTCTTTTACAAGCTCAGTAAGCTCTTTGGAATGATTGAAATGTGTTACCAGATAGATCGGAAAATGTTTTTTGAGCACCTGACAGAGTTCCGACGTAATCCTCATAGGAAGTGTAACAGGGTATCTCGTATGGATACGAACCTGATTGATATGTGGAATAGATTTTAATTCGCCCAGAAGATAATCTAGTTTTGAATCAGAAAGATTTAAAGGATCTCCTCCTGAAAGGATTACTTCTTTGATCTCAGTATGTTCTCTAAAATAACGGATTGCATCTTTCCAATCTTCGGAGCCTGGCGTGTCTGCAGATTGGGATACCTTTCTTTTTCTGGTGCAGAATCTACAATAGACTGCACATACATGAGATAGATACCAAAGTGCTCTATCCGGATAACGATGAGTCACTCCTTTGACTGGCATATAGGATTCTTCTGCCAGCGGATCTCTTCTGTCCCAGGCTCTTGTATGTAACTCTTCTTTTCTTGGTAAAACTTGTAATCGAATAGGGCAGTTCGGATCTTCCGGATCTGCGAGATTCAAATAATAAGGAGTAGCGGAGAAGCTGAACACATCCGAGCAAGCGAGTAATGCTTCTTTTTCTTCAGAATTGATCCGGATGTAATTTTCCAGTTCGGATCCATCTTTGATCCGATTTTGGATCTGCCATTTCCAATCCAACCATTCCGATTCGGAAACTTTCTTTTGTTTTGGATGTGATGAAACGAGTTCCAAGAAGTCCTCTTACTGATGGATTCTCACGCCTGCAATTCTAGTCAACCGAGTATCCGTATAAAAAAGAAGGAAACCAAACATAGGTTTCCATTCGAGTCGTTTATTTATATAACCTCAAGGAGAATGCCCATCTATTAAAGTTGGAGACTTAGGAGAAGGATGAGCTAGATTTCCCGTTTTCTATTTTTGCCGAAGCGGAATTTTTGCCCGAAACCGCATTCATGCTTTTTACGGGGAAAAGTCCTCCCGAGGACTTACAGAATGAAAACCGGTCAGACCGGAGGGGGAAGGAAAAGATAACGATAAGCTAGGGTGTGAAAGTAAAAATTGCGATCTGAGTCATTCGGAAGAAGGCTACTCTTTAATCCGGAAGCTGACTGGGAGAATTTGGTGATTAATCCGATGACTGCATCGTCTGCACTCGTGGAGAATAAGGACGGAAGTCCTTGGTCATCACCATCTCTGAAAGATTGGGTTCTTGATTTTTTTTGGAAGGAATAACTTTTGGCGGAACTATAATCTCTGGCCACGACCTCACTGAAGAGGGCGAGTACCATGAATAAGATCAGAGGTAAAAGCCAAAGCCGCTTCATATCTATCTAACCTTAGACGGAACAAAACGGCTTTCGCAACCTTTTTTCGGGAAGAAAATCGGAATTTATGGTTTGATCGCTTCTACTTCTACAGTACTTAAAGTACTTCTTAAATAGCCGCTTTTCAGCACCATAGCCTGTCCTTCTTCCGAAGTGATATAAGTAATGAACTCATCAATTTTTTTACCTCTATCGGAGAGATAAAATAGGTACAAACCTCTAGAGAGTTTGTATTTTCTTTCGGAAACGTTTTGGATGCTCGGCTCCACAAAAGGATCTTTCCCGGTTTTGGAATAAGGAACTGCTTTCACTTTTCCTTTGTTCTGGATCTGAGCGCTTCCCATTCCCATAAATCCAACGGATGCGGTATCTTTCTCGATCAGATCTGCCATCTCATCGTTATCCGCAACTACCTTGGAATCATTCGTGAATTCTTTCTTCTTAAAAGTTTGGTATTCTTTTTCTCCTAAGTCTCTCTGTCTTAGAATATGAGTTTCGAAATAAGCTGCAGTTCCACTCTTATCGTTTCGAAGTACCACATGGATCGGTCCTGGTTTTCCACCTACTTGGGACCAATCTTTTATCTCCCCGGAGAATATTTTGGAGATTTGTTCTAAGGTAAGTTTAGAAACAGAGTTTGCCGGATTCACTACTACAGCGATCCCATCATAGCCGATCAGTACATTCTCGAATCTTCCTTTTCTTTCGAACTGGGTTTGTTCTTCAGGAGTTAAAGGTCTGGAAGAAGCGGCTATGTCCGTCTTGGCTTCGAATAATTTTTCAATCCCTTCGAAGGAACCTCCTCCTTGGACGGTCACTTCTATATTAGAATTCTTCTTAGCGTATCCGGCTGCTACCACGTTCAATAAAGTATGCATGGTTTCGGACCCCGTGATCAGTAAGGGTTCTTTTTTGCAATTGGCAACCGTTAGGACGGTAAACAGAAGGAGTAATAGCGTTAATTTTTGTTTCATCGAGTCTTTGGTTCTCCGGAAATCTTTTCCAAAAGGGGATTCTCCTCTTATAAGGCGAAAAGTCGAACGGATTTTGGCCTTGAAATATTACAATTAACGAGAGAGCCTGAGTACATCGCTTGACACCCGGCCTTCCCGCAAGGATATAGAAGTAGCGTATTTTTTATTTAGGTCGTTTATGAACTTAGGCATTACTGAAGTTAGAAAAGGAATGGTTCTCAAGGTAGAAGGAGAACTTTATTCCGTTGTAAAAAGCGAATTCGTGAATCCGGGAAAGGGTTCTGCCTTCATCCGCACAAAATTAAAGAACTTGGTTCGTAGTAGCTCCATCGAAAGAACCTTCAAGGCTGCGGAAAAATTAGAATCCGTAGAATTGGAAAAGAGACAGATGACCATCTGTTATTCCGAGGGTGATGATATCATCTTCATGGACACGAATGACTTCGAACAACTTCCGGTTTCTAAAGAATACTTAGAGGACATCCTTCCATTCTTAAAAGAAGAAACTGCTATGGAAGTTTCCTTCTATGAAGGTAAACCAATCGGAGTGATTCCTCCAAACTTTGCTATCCTGCAAGTAACTTATGCAGAAGAAGGTCTCAAAGGTGATACTTCTGGAACCGCTCTCAAAAGAGTAACTGTAGAAACAGGCGGAGAGATTAACGTACCTATTTTTATCAAACAAGGTGATTCTATCCGGATCGACTTGAGAGATCTTACCTACGTGGAGAGGGTCAATAAATAAGGTTTTATAAAGCGGTCTCATAAATATAAGGGACCGCAATTACCGCTTGAGGGTGCGGAGCTAAAAAAAGGGACACCACCTAAAGGAGGGCGCGAATGGCGACTATTATCCAAAAACCGGGACTACCGGAAATCAAAGACAACACTGAAGTTAAATCTTTCCTAAATAAAAGAGGGATCGAGTACGATCATTGGCCGGTTCCTAGTGCCTCTAATTCTCTTACGGATAAATTAACTCTTGTAGATGATGAGAAAGAAGCTCTTCTTAAAAATTTAGATAATCGTTTCGAGACATTGAAGGAGAAAGAAGGTTATCAATCTAGAGACCTAATCGTTCTTCATCCGCAAGTTCCCGGCTTAAACGAGATGTTAGCTAAATTTGATAAAGTGCATTATCATACCGACGACGAAGTTCGTTATATCGTAGACGGATCCGGGATTTTCGGATTCGCACTTGCCGGTGAAAAGTTTTTAGTAAGGGTGGAAAAAGACGACTTCATCTCCGTTCCTAAAAACACAAATCACTGGTTCACTCTAGACGAGAACAAAAGGATCAAAGCAGTCCGTTATTTCCAGGACATGAGTGGCTGGGTCCCTAATTACGTAGAAGAAACTACGGCTCTAGTTTAAAGAATGTCCCAAAAAAAAATCCTGGCCCGCCTTGCGGAGTCAGGAGTACTATATCATTCTAAAGGATGGATGCCTGGAACTGCAGGCAATCTTTCCATCAAAGATGAAAAAGATCCTAACGTATTCTGGGTAAGTGGAAGCGGTTTGGATAAAAACAAACTGACTCGAAAAGATTTTCTTCCTGTAGAAATAGAATCTGGAAAAGTATTAGAAGGTTGGAAAGGTAGAGAAGGTCTGAAACCTTCTGCTGAAACTTCTATCCACAGAGCAGTTTATAAAGCATTTCCAGAAATGGGATGTTCTCTTCATGTTCATACTCCTGAGTCCAATCTGATCGAGATAGGAGTTTCTAAAGAGAATCCTATTGAGGATCTGCCTCTTCTTCCTTTAGAAATTATAAAAGCATTCGGTATTTGGGATGAGAATCCGAATGTATCCGTTCCTGTTCTATACAATTATCCTAAGGTCCAAGATATCTCGGACCATTTGGAACAACATCTCATTCAAGCAAAACCCAGAGTTCCATTTTGCGTTATAGAAAAACATGGGATTACTGTTTGGGGAAAAGATCTGATCCAGGCAAATCGACATCTGGAAGCTGCGGATTTTATACTAAAAGTGCGGGCAATGTCCAAGTAAGAACATGGAACCCAAAAATATCCTGGTAGTCGGGGCCGGATCTGGGATCGGCAGATCTTTATTAGAAAAATTGAATACAAATCCTGAATATTTTCCGATCGGGATCTCCAGACGCGGAGTCCCCTTGGAGAAAGATCTAGAAAAAGGGACAAATTATCTTTGCGATCTGGGGGACAAAGACCAGATCCTCAAGTTTACTTCTTCACTTTTGCGATTTTGGAAAGAGATTCATGCAATCTATTTCGCTTCCGGGGATGGCTTATTCTTAAAGATAGAAAATCTGGAATGGGAAGATCTTCAAAAACATCTTACCCTAAATTTAAGTGCTCCTATTTTACTAACTTCTAAACTTTTGCCTTCTATGAAGAAGGGATCTCTTCTATGTTATATATCTTCCACTGCGGGGAAACAGGGATTTCCGGAATCTTCTCCTTATTGCGCTTCTAAACATGGTCTGGCCGGTTTCGCAAAAGCAATTCGGGAAGAAGTAAAGGATCGTGGAATAAGAGTGACTACCGTATATGCAGGAGCGATCGATACTCCAATTTGGGATGGAAGAGAAGGGTTTAAAAGAGAAGATATGATACCTGCGTCGGACGCTGCAATTTTTCTAGAAAGTTTATATTCTCTTCCTGCAAGTTTCAACCAGGATGAGATACTTTTTCTTCCACCTAAAGGTGTACTTTAAATTTTAGGTTTCTGCCCAACGTTCTCTGATCGCTAAAAGATCAGGCATCAAATTTAAGAAGATAGGAACAAGACCTGGGTCAAAATGAGATCCGGCACCTTTTCGGATATGATTGACCGCGTCTTCTATACTCCAGGCTTTTTTGTAAGGTCTTTCGGTAGTGAGCGCATCGAATACGTCCGCGATCGTTACGATCCTCGCTTCTACCGGAATTGTATCTCCTTTAATCCCGTTCGGATAACCGCTCCCATCCCATTTTTCGTGGTGGTTTAAAGCGATACTTTTTGCCATTTTTAAGAGGGAAGAATCATGATCTCCAATGATTTCCGCGCCTATAGTAGGATGGGTTTTCATGATATCCCATTCTTCCGGATCTAATTTACCTGGTTTTTGTAATATACTATCTGGGATCCCGATTTTACCTATATCATGCATCGGTGATGCATGTAAAATTTTATCTGCAGTTTCCTGAGAATAACCTAAAGCCTTCGCTAGAGTTTGAGAATAATGACTCATTCGGATCACATGAAGACCTGTTTCATTGTCCTTGTATTCCGCTGCCAGTCCTAATCTTTGGATGATCTGTAACCTAGTTTCCTTTAACTCATCGTTTCTGACCAAAGAAAGATGTGTTTTTACTCTTGCCTTAACGATCGCAGGACTTACAGGTTTTGTAATATAGTCTACTGCTCCCGCTTCGAAACCATCCGCCTCATCTTCTTCTTCCGCCATTGCCGTCACGAAAATCACAGGCATTCTTGAAGTAGAAGGTTCGTTTCTGAGTTTTTTACAGGTTTCATGCCCGGTCATTCCAGGCATCATCACGTCCAAAAGGATAAGATTTGGTTTTTCTGAAATAGCTAATTCTATAGCTTTGATCCCGTCTTTCGCGAAAAAAAGTCTATAATCTTCTTGTAATATTTGTTTGAGTACTTGCAGGTTTGCTGCTTCATCGTCTACGACCAAAATTTTAGGTCTGTCATCAAGTGGATGGCTCATTCTATTTTCCGAAATCCGTTTATAATTCGAGTTGGGTAACGAATTTTTTAAGAAGAGTATATGCCTCTTCGAATTCGAATTGTTCTATTTTAGAACGAAAAGATTTAAAATCGGAATTTTCCACTTTTGTTCGGATCAGATCCGAAAATTCTTCTAAATAATCTTCTTCTATCGAACCTCTTTGGAAAGAGTCGGATAGTTCTTTTGCTAGAACGGACGCTTTTTTAGGATCCCATTCCGCTCCTTCCTTTTCGGAAAGAGCAATTTCCGGATTTTCGATCATTTCAGAATAATCTAATACTCTTGCGATCTCAGCTATCAGCTGATCCATCTCCACAGGCTTGGAGACAAATCCGTCCATCCCGGCCGCAGTCGCTGCATTTTTATCTTCTTCAAATACGCTTGCGGTCAATGCTAAAATAGGGGTCTTGGAAACATTTTCCTGGGCCTCATGCATTCGGATTACTTTAGTTGCCTGGCGACCATCCAATCCGGGCATCTGTACGTCCATTAGAACCAGATCAAAAGATCCAGTCGTGACTTTTTTTACCGCGTCTTCGCCGTTATACGACGATTCCACCTGATGCCCTAGGTTTTGCAGAAGGAGGGAAATTAATTCCGTATTTTTTTCCACATCATCCACAACAAGGATCTTTAAAGAAGGAAGTTTGATCCCTGTTTGCACCTTGTTTTCTTGTCTAGGTTTCCCTTCTTCCAAAGGAAGAAGTACATGGAATGTACTTCCTTTCCCGATAACACTCTCTGCCCAGATCCTACCGCCCATCAATTCCGTTAGCTGTTTACAGATTGTGGTCCCTAATCCTGTTCCACCAAAACGTCTTGTTGTGGAAATGTCTGCCTGAGTGAACGGTTCAAAAATTTTATCCAAACGATCTGCTTGGATTCCGATCCCAGTATCTTGTACCGCAAAGTGAAGGTTTCCTTCTTCTCTGGTTACTTTTAAACTTACTTTTCCATTATCAGTGAATTTGACAGCGTTACCGATCAGGTTCATCAGGATTTGTCTGATCCTTAAAGAATCTCCCTTATAAAATTCAGGAAGATCTGGACCTTGTATCACTTCGAATTCTAAATTTTTCTTTCTAGTGCTGATACCTAAAGTGGATTTTAATTCTGCGATCAATTTGAAAAGGGAGAAGTCCATTTCTTCCAATTCCACCGCTCCTTTTTCCAACTTAGCAGTGTTTAAGATATCATTCAAAAGTCTTAATAAAGATTTTGCCGAACTTTTGACTGTTTCCAAATGGGTTCTATGATTTTTTTCTAATTCGTCTGAAAGTAGAACTTCCGTAAATCCTAAAATAGCATTCATTGGGGTTCGGATCTCATGGCTCATGTTTGCCAAAAAGGAAGTTTTAGTGATCGCTGCAAGTTCCGCTTTTTCTTTTTCCTTACGTAACGCTTCTTCGATCCTTCTTCTTTCTGTGATATCTAAAATAACTCCGTCGATGAAGATTGCTTCTCCATTTCCACCATAGACTCCGCATCCATTATCCCAAAGCCATCTAATCTCTCCGTTTTGGTGGATGATCCTATATTCTAAAGTAAATGCTCTTTTCCCTGCGACTGCAGAATCGACTATGGACTCTACCATTTTAAGATCATCAGGATGCACAATATCTTTGAAAGATCGTACGGATCCTGCGCTTATAAAATCATGGACAGGATAACCGGTGATTGATTCGGAAGCATCACTCATGAATAACATATTCCAATCATTATTAGGAAGACATCTGTAAGTGATCCCTGGAATATTTTCGATCAAGGAACGCACTTGTTGCTCGCTTTGTTTTAATGCGTTTTCGATCATTTTTCTTTCGCTGATATCCGTTACAAAACCAACAAATAGATCTTCTCCGGCAAGTTTTCCGTGACCAATTGCTAATCGTACTGGAAAGTCGGATCCATCTTTTCTAACACCTATAACTTCTCTACTGCTTCCAATAATTTTAGCGAAGCCTGCACTTAACATTATCTCCGAGTTTTTATCTTTTACAGTGTAGTACGGATCAGGCATTAGCTCTCTGATATTTTTTCCGATCACTTCTTTGTTTAGATAACCGAAGATCAATTCTGCAGAACGGTTAAACTCTCGGATCCTACCTTGAGAATCCATCGTGATTACGCCATCCACTGCAGTGGTGATGATTGTTCTAAGTCTGGATTCGCTTATCCTTAGATCGTTTACTAGATCACGATACCTTAAGAACCAGTTTACCGCAAATGCGAACAGAGTGAATGCGATCGTGATCAATGAAACGGCAAGGGCTAAGAATGTGGAATCCGCAGTTTGAGATATCAGATTTTTATCATCTTCTCCGATAAATCTTGCAGCTGCCATTCCGGTATAATGCATTCCGGAAATCGCAGACCCCATGGTGGTGGCAGAAATAAGAGAAGGCCAGAGGGCTCCTAATTTCAAATTTTCTAAACCGAACCTTACCCAAAGAGAGAGAATCGCAAGTACCACCGCAACTACGATGGATAATGCAAAGAACCATGGATCATAACGTAAGTAAGGAGCGGTTTCCACGGCTCCCATGCCTGTATAATGCATCGCTCCAATCCCGGAGCCCACAAGTACTCCGCCTAATATTAATTCCGTACCCGAAATTTTAGGTTTGCTAACGAATGACAGAGCAACTGTGGAAGCAAGAAGACTGGGAAAGATGGATAAGATAGTTAGACTTTTATCATATTGAACGGTTGTGCAGAGTTCAAAGGAAAGCATTCCGATAAAATGCATGGACCAAACACCGCAGCCCAATGCCAAACTTCCGGCTGAAGAAATTAAATATTTTGTAATCGGTGGAGAAGATTCCGGAACCTTCTGTCCTACGATCTGAAGAGCGATATAAGATGCAAATATCGCCATCAAAACTGAAAGGACTACCAGCCAAGGATTGTATGTGGCCGTAAGTAGTTTAGCTGAAGAATTATAAATGAAAAAATTATCTAAAAATGCGATCACAAAAACTCAGACCTCGAAAGGAAGCCCCACATAAAATATAGTATTTCCAGGAGAAGATTCAAACCAGATCCTTCCTTTATGTTTCTCTACAATTCGCTTCGCTATATCCAAACCTAAACCGGAACCTTCTCCCAAAGGTTTGGTAGTAAAGAATACATCAAATACTTGGTCTTTCACTTCTGCAGGGATGCCAGGCCCTTTATCTCGGATGGAAACTATTACTTCTTTATCTTGTAAGACAGCGTTTATTCCAATCGAACCTTTATACGACATTGCTTGGACGGAATTCATGATCAAATTTGTCCATAGATGCATTAAGTCATCCGGAAAACCTAAAAATTCCGGGATCCCATCTAAGTTAGTCGAAACTTCAACACCATGTTTGAACAGATTTTGGTATAATGTCAGAACAGTATCTATATTTTCTTTTAAGGAAAATTTTCTTTTCTTATGAGAGGACTCAAAATGTGCAAAACTTCTAAGCGCGTAAACGATTTTTGCGGAACGTTCTACTGCGGTCTTGATCGTATCCACACATTGTTCCGGACCCAAAAGATTTAAAAAGAAGGGTAGAAGTTCCCTTGTATTCTGATTTTTTAATATTCTTTCGAAATTTTTCCAAGAAGATGCAATTCCGAAATCCACAAAAAAATCGGCGGTTTCTTCCGGGAAAAGAATATTTGCCGACTTCATTTCAGTTTTGATCTCTGCAAGTATCCTTCTTCTTTCCAGACCGATCAATATTTCTTTGGAAGAAACTCCCAAAGAAATCAGTTCTTTATATGAATTCCAATCTTCGTCGGATAAAGAAGAGAGAAGTGGAAGAATAGAACGTAAATCTGTTCTGATCTTTTCTAAATAAGATAGAATATTAAAACCTGCGGCTTGGATTGCGCCTATGGGATTATTGATCTCATGAGCGATCCCTGCAGCTAATTGCCCTAGGTCCGCAAGTTTAGATGCTTGGATCAGTTTTGCTTGGGTCCTTTTTAGATTCTGAAGAGCATCTTCCAGATCGAATTTTTGGGATTCGATGATTTCCTTTTGAGCTAGAATTTCTTCATTCGCTCTTTGTAATGTTTCTATTCTGAATTCTGCTTCCTTTAAGCCTGTGGCGTCGGTTCCGGTAGAGATCACATATTGTAAATGGCCGTTTCTATCCCTAACTTCTTTATGTTCCCAAAGAGTTCTTCTGGATTTTCCGTCTTTGGTCCTAAGAAGTACACTTGTGTGTTTTGGGAACTTCTTCTTTGCGAATCGTAGTTCGAAAACTTTTGCGATAGCCTTACTTTCTTCCGCAAATAGTTCCGTTTCCCAAAAAACTTTTCCTTCCAACTCCATTAGGTCGAATCCTGTGGTTTGTAAGCAGGCTCTATTCAATAAAATTAATTTACCATCACCGTCTAAAACTAAGAATAAGATACTAGTGGAATCTAAAATACTCTGAAGAATATCCCTTCTTTCCGAAAGTTTTCTTTCGGAAATTGCCCTTTGGGTCACATCTCTCAAAACTACGATCGTAAAATGAGAACCTTCTGCTCTTTGGGAACGAACGGAAACATCATAATATTTTCCATGATTCGTTTTCCATTCCGTATTTGCCTTTCGGCTGGCATGGCATTCTTCTATAAGAACATCCAGATCGGGAAGAAATTCGGAAAGTTTGGAATTTTGTTTGAGCCTTGCCGTTCCGAGTAGATGTAGAGCGGAAACATTACAGTCCAAAAGGAAACCGGAAGAATTCATTACAAAAACTGCATCTTGAATGTATTCGAAAACTTGGTTTCTCGCCAAAGGAATAAGATTTAAGATCCTAAAATAGAAAAGACCGTACATCCAAACGATCAAAGCAAAACTTGCCGTTAAAGGAAAAATATCTAGTTTAGGATGGATGAAAGGAATAAAACCTCCGGCAGTCATTACCTGACTTCCGAAAGGAAGTGAGATCCCTATCATAAATACCAAACATCTTATTCTGTGGAACGCTCTTTGTGACCAAGCACCGTATATCAAAATTATAATACACAAAGTGAATATGGAGATTGAATTGATAACATAGACCTGCATCCAAGGTCCATATTCGTAGATGAGAGCCAACCAAGGAGCGGAGGGGTCGAATCTGAAAGAAGGGCGGATCCATTCTTCCGGTCCGAACCAAACCGCGATTTCGGTGCAGATAGGAATGATAGAAAAAAGAAGGATACTGATCGGGTGAATGAATCTATTTAAGTTTGCTACTCTTAAGCAGAGGAAAAGAAGAGAAGCGATCAGAAGGTCCGGGCCTATAAATTGGAAATTATCCCAAAAAATAATATTCTCCGGTCTTATGCTGACTATCTCCCAAAAATAACCGAAGCTATACAGAACGATCCCAAGACACACCAGGATGAATTCAGGAGCGCCGGAAGTTTGTCTACTTTTGAATCCTGTTCTAAGAGAGAGAAAAGAAAGAAAGAGGCTAATTAAGGGAAGGATCGCGTAAGGTGTCCATTTGAACCAGGCTAAAGATTGGACTTCCGTTCCCATGCAAACTAATTTTGAACGCCACCCCTTCGGCTCAAGGAGAAAGTTTCTAAGCTTAAAATATAAGACGTATTAGTTGAGTATATCCAATCTTTGAAGAGTAAATTTATCTCTTAAGTAAAGAAATTATAGAGTTAAATGTCTATTTCAGTTACGGAAACCGACCGCAGTTCCTGCTTTTTCTCCCAAGGTAAAGAAGAAGGATGCACCTTCTCCTATTTTACCTTCTGCCCAAACCGAACCCTTGTATCGTGTGACGATCCTATGTACGATTGCAAGACCGACTCCTGTGCCTGAGAATTCGTCTTGTCTATGCAATCTTTGGAAAACGCCGAAGAGCCGATTATAATATTTCATATCGAAACCGGCTCCATTGTCTTTTACGAAGAACGTTTTACCTTTTTCTGTATTAGTAACTCCGATCTCGACCTTAGGTTTTTCTTTTTTGGCGGAATATTTTACGGCGTTGGAGATCAGATTCTGGAATACGTAAGACATCATGTCTCGGTCCGTGGTTACTTTCGCGAGTGGATGAATTATAATTTCAGCATTATGTTCTGTTTGGTCCCTGATCTGACTTACTACATTTTCCGCAACTTCGGTAAGATCAAAAGTGGAATCCTTGAGTTCCTTTTTTCCTACTTTAGAGAATTCTAATAAGTTATCGATTAGATTTTCCATTCTTTTCGTGGAGTCGATCAGTACATTTAAGAATCGTATCCCATCGGCATCCAAAACGGAGCTATGATCTTCTAAGATCATTTGAGTGTATCCCTGGATCGCTCTCAATGGCGCTCTTAAATCATGAGAAACCGAATAAGAGAATGCTTCCAACTCGGCGTTTGCGAATTCCAGTTCGAAGTTTTTCTGCTCTAATTTTACTAAATTTATTTTCCTATCTTCCGCAATAGCAAGAAGCGACTTCACTCTTACGATCAATTCTTCCGGATGGAAAGGTTTGCATAAATACTCGTCCGCCTTCGCTTCCCAACCTTTTAACATAGCTTCTCTATGAGTTAAAGCGGTAAGAAGTACTACGATTGTTTTGGAAATTTTAGGATCAGCCTTGATCTCTTTACAGAGTTGGACACCGTCCATCTCGGGCATCATCACGTCCGAAAGAACCAGATCGGGTTCCCAGGTATAAACTAATTTTATACCTTCTTTTCCGTTATGAGCGGACTTGACCTGGTATAAAGGAGAAAGAAGGGAATAAATATAACTAGAAAGATCCTCGTTATCTTCACAGATAAGGACTTTAGGCTTATCAGAAAAAGCCGTATCTTCTTTATTCGATATTTCTAAACTAGAATATTGAGGAGAATGGGAGAAAATTTTAGAAGAAGGATCCTTCTCCCCTGACTCCGCTTTTTGAGCCGGAATTTTGACGCTAAATTTGCTTCCTGAATCTAATTTGCTGTCAACTTCTACGGAGCCGCCTAAAAGTTCCGAAAAATCTTTTACCATCGCAAGACCTATTCCGGTCCCACCATACTTTCTGGTAGAAGAACCTTCCGCCTGTTGGAACTTTTTAAAGATGATCTTTTGATCTGCTTCCGATATCCCAATCCCGGAATCTTGAACGGTAAGAAAAAGTTGCTCTTTCGAATATGTTAGAGTAACCGAGATATTCCCATCTTTAGGAGTGAATTTTAATGCGTTGGAAAGAAGATTAAAAAATATCCTTTCAAATAAATAACGATCGATCAAAACATACAAGTCGGAAGAGGGTATCTCTTTTTGGATCCGTATATTCTTCTCCAAAGCGCTCGGCTCGAAATCTTTCAAAATCGATTGGATCAAATTACTGATATTTGTCGATTCAAGTTCCACCTTCATCTTTCCGGCTTCAAATTTAGAAAAATCTAATAGACTATTCACCATTTGAAGAAGTCTGACTGAATTATTGTGAACCGTTTCCAACATTTGGATATTATTGGAAGATAGATTGGATTTTTTATCCGTAAGAATGGATTCCACAGGAGCTAAGATCAAACTAAGAGGAGTTCTAAGCTCGTGGGAAACATTCGCAAAAAATTCGTTTTTGATCTTTTCGGTTTCTCTTAAACTTTTATTTGCAGATTGCAATTCCTGAGAACGGCGGATGATTTCCGTTTCCATCTCTTCGGTGCGGGAACGAAGCGTCTCTGTCATCTCCGATTGTTTTTCCCCCCTTTCTTTTAGAAGGACAAATTCTGTGACATCTTCTGCCTTATGGATGATACATATCACTTTGCCCTTTTTGTCTAAGACAGGAGAATTTAAAGGACTCCAATATTTAACAGTAAATCCTCCGCCTTCTTCTTCAGGAAGTTGGATATCGTATTTTTGGACTGCCATCGTATCCGGAGCTTTCGTTTCCAGAACACGGAGAAGGGAACTGCGAAGATTACTTACACCGGTTGCTTCCGGGTCATCCGGATTGTCGGGGAAGACCTCGAAAATTCCCCTGCCTACAATTTTATCTCTCTCTGTTAGAGTGGCTTTGAGATACCCATCACTCACTGCTATAATTTTGAGCTCGGGAGAAAGCACCAGGTACAAACCTGGAACAGATTCGAAAAGAAGACGAAAATCAGGGCTGGAAGAAGAATGATCCATCTGGTTTGCCTAATATAGAAATGAAATAGATCCAAAAATATACGAATTCATTTCAAAATTAAAGAATACGGATAAAATAGAATATCTAATTTCCTAAAAAGTTCCATTAGAATCCATTCCGTTTTTAAAGAACTAGGGAAGTTTTGTCATTCAAGAATTAGCCTTTGAGTGATGGTGTCACTTAAGTATACTTCCAAAAAATCCACCAACTGCGTATGTTAAACGGTCCTGATCTTCCGTTGGACCTCCTACAAAATTTTTTCTCTCTTAATCAATAAATTTGTCCGGAAGAGGCGCATAACGGATATTTTTCTGGTAACGTTCCTGAAATTTCGGAATTTGCTGGCAATAAGTCGAAACGCGAATAAAAAAGGCAAAATTCTACCCAGAAGCGTCAAATGAGGTCCGACGATTTCTTTTTTATAAGATTTTTTTTGTTTCAGTGTGACTGAAGGGGCGGAGCTATATTCTAAATTCAAAATAATTACTATACAAATATTTAGTATTTTCCTAAATTCTCCCTATGCCCCAAAAAATCAAAATTTGGAAACATTGGGAGAATGGACTCTGCTTCAGTGCCATTTCGTTTTCTTACGACACCGAACTCTTCCAAAAATTCTCCAAAATGCCGAATGCAGTTTGGAGCCATCAGTCCAAATTTTGGAAAATCCCGTTCTCTGAATCTTTTCTATCCGAATTTGTTTCTACTCATCGGGAGAAGATAGAAGCGGAGCCTGATATTCTTCTCATTCCACTCAAAACCGAGGTATTAAGGCGAAATTATAGCAAGAAAACCCTGAAGTCTTATTTTCTATATAACCGAGCTTTCTTAAGGTCCGTCGAAAAAAATCCATACACGGTTACCGAGTCCGAACTAAAGATCTACTTGGATCGGATTTTATACGAAAGAAACTTAGCTTCTAATTCCCTAAGATCAGCTCTTCAATCTTTTAAATTTTATTATAATACTGTAATAGGTAGCAGATTCCTAATATCTTATTCTCCTCCGAAAAGAGAGAACAAGATCCCGGAATCTTTATCCAGGAAAGAAGTTACCCGTATCATAGAATCTCTTTCCAATCCGAAACATAAACTTCTATTAAAACTTTGTTATGGATCCGGTTTAAGAGTAGGGGAACTCGTAAAGTTAAAAGGGTATGATTTAGATTGGGATAAAAAATCTATTCGTATCAGACAAGGTAAAGGAAAGAAGGACCGTTTCAGTCTTTTGCCAAATAGTTGCAAAGAAGATCTAAACGATTTGTTCAAACACCAAGTCAGAAGTTCCTGGATTTTCACTGGCCAAATTCCAGGCAAACATCTTAGCGTCAGAAGCGCGGAAAACATATTCACTTCTGCTAAGAAAAAAGCAGGCGTCACTAAAGATGTTTCGATCCACGATCTGAGACACGCATTTGCGATCCATCTCCTGGAGTCAGGCACATCGATTAAAATGATCCAAAGATTGCTTGGCCATGTATCTGTAAAAACTACGGAAATCTACGCTAGAATTGTTGACCCGATGGTTTCTAAGATCAAAAGTCCTCTGGACGATCTCTGATTATATACGGGATATGCCCTGTAAGCAGCTACATGGGCGAACATACGGATAGTTGGAGTTAGCCGGACATGCTTGCCAAATTCTATTGTTTAATAAATATTTTAGAAATATAGGGAAGGGGAAGCTTCAAAAGATTATTCGAAGAATCTGAAATTAAAAGCTTGAAAATACGAATTCTTATCGTATATTGTATCGTATGAAAGTGACCGCGATATTACCAGATGATTTAATTGCTGAGGTTCAGAAGTATTCTGGTGGTAAGAATATAACTGATTCACTCCAGAAGGCCCTTTCAGAATGGCTAAAACAAGCCAAAATAAGGAATCTGAACGCAAAGCTACATAAATCCCCACTTTCGTTTCAGGAAGACTTTTCCGGTGAAAATATAAGGGGCTTGAACCGAAATAGATGATCTTAGTAGATACTTCGGTTTGGATAGAATTCTTTAGAGGGAACGAACCTTATTTCAGTGAACTGAAAGAACTAATAGAATCTTCCGAAGTAATAGTTCATGAAGTTGTCTTTGGTGAATTGCTCCAAGGATGTAAAAATAAGACTGAAGTATCTTTTATTTTAGAGTATTGGGAAAATCTAAACACCTTAACTTCAGATGGTAGCTTTTTGTTAGCAGGCAAGCTATCGTTTGAAAGCAAGCATATCGATAAAGGTATTGGACTAATTGATTCAGTGCTTATTAATGAAGTTAGAAGTAAAAAACTTCGACTTTGGACATTAGATAAAAAGATACTTAAAGTATTAGATAAGAAAGAAATCTATTCGAGTTAGGGCAAGCACGTCGGCTAACTATCGGCTCTGACGCTTCGCTTCGAGATTGCTGCGCAACTCTCGCTTGGCGTCCGGCACATTTCGCTTTGTCATTCGTCTTGCAGAGCAAGCCTCATGCCAAGTGCTGTCGCACTCGCGAAACGTCGTCAAGCCTTGGTCGTTAGGCGTAATGGCTAAAAACGATACTTAGATGGAAGAAATATATCAAAAATTAAGAGACGCAACTAACGCCAAGAAAGAGGGAAATCTTGATAAAGCAATATCTCTCTTAAAAGAGGCATATTCGTTAGCTGAAGTCAGCTCTGTGCAGCTATTAATAGCGGAAGAGTTAAGACTTCCAATGTATCTTCAAGAAAATGGGAAGTCCGTTGAAGCGGAAAAAGTCCTTGGTGATCTTATTTTAAATAACAAAAAGGATAATATTCGGCTCCCTCAAGTTTTGGATAAGGTAAGATTATTCTATGAGCGTGAAAAAGATATTAAGAAAGCACTTGCTTTTGTCGTCACAGAAGCGGTTGCGCATGAAATAAATCAGTATATTATTTGGTTAACATATACTGTACGAGACTATTCTGGTTTTGAGAAAATTGAAGCTAAATATTATAAAGATAATTCAGTTGATCATCCTGTTATCAGTAAAATTGAAAAATTAAATAAAAAGGGAAAAATGAATATAAATGTTAAGCAATTCGAATCTATTTTTAAGAAATATTTTCTAAAATACATTACTACACTTTCCAAAGAAGAAAAAATTAATTGCTCTCAAAATAGAATGTTCGAGAAAATCTACGAAAATGAGAATACAGTAGCATTTAAACCGAAAGAGCCGGACTATTTAGGAAAAGTGTTATCTGAGATCATCGACGAATCTTTAAAGGAAGTTGATAGTTTGCTTACTACTTAGCCACTACGCCTAACTGTCGGCTTATCGCTGCGCTTCGAGATCGCTTACGCGACTCTTGCTTGGGCTCCGCCACATTTTGCTTTGTCACTCGTCTTGCAGTGGCAAGCCTCGCGCCAAGTGCTTGCGCACGCGCAAAACGTCGATAACCCTTGGTCGTTATACGAAATGGCTGGGAACTTTCCTTTTTACAAGAGTTGACAAAATATATCAAATATGATATATTGACGTTGTGAAGTTCAAAGTCCAGTTTTTGGGACCTGCCGAAGATTTCTTGCTAAAACTGGAGAATAAATTAAAGGCAAAAGCATTTAGAACTATCGAGTTGTTAGCAGAATTCGGCCCTGAACTTCGAGAACCTTTTTCGAAAAAGATTCAAGGTTATGCGGGATTGTTTGAACTAAGAGTTAAACAAGGTTCTAATATTTGCAGATTATTTTACTTTTTTGAAAAGGGTCGGGTTGTCATAATAACTTCTGGTTTTGTAAAGAAAGATCAAAAGACTGATAAAGATGAATTAACTAAAGCTTTCAAATTAATGAAAACTTATAAAGGAGATGGGCATGAAACTTAAGACTAAAGACTTTGATTCGCTTTTAAATAAAGAACTGAAGAATAAAGATTTTAAGAAAGAATATGATGCTCTCTCTAATGAATTTACTCTTGCCAAAGAAATTATTAAACTTCGCAAGAAAAGAAATTTAACCCAAAAGGATTTGGCAGAAAGAATTGGGACATCCCAACCGGCAATTGCAAGAATCGAGTCTGGGAATTATAGAAATTTATCGCTTTCTTTCATTAACCGCCTTGCTAAAGCATTGGATGCGGAACCTGTTATTCATTTAAAAAGTAAAGGTGCTTAGGCAACCAGCCACTTCGTATAACTGTCGGCTTGGCGTTGCGCTTCGGGATGCTTTCGCACCCTCGCTCCAGGCTACGCCACATTTCGCTTTGTCACTCGTCTTGCAAAGCAAGTCTCGCGCCAAGTGCTTGCGCACTGGCGAAACGTCGCCAACCCTTGGTCGTTAGGCGAAACGCTTTTAGACTAGTTTTGAGTTATAAAATCTTTGTGAGCGAAATTGTGAAATATACTCTTTCTTTATTGTTTCTTTTTACGATTATCTCATTTAGTGATCAAGTAGAAACAAAAGAAATCGAAAAGTGTAGTTCCGGATCAGTCAGAAAATCGAATATAAAAAATAATAAAGTCAAGTCTGCAGAAAATTTGTATGAACAGAAAATATTAAAGATCTTGAAAAAGAAGTTAACAGACCTAAAGAAATCAAAACTGAAAAATTCATTTAATGAAGGTAACTTCGATTCAAATATTTCTAAAAGCGATATTATGTTAAAATTTACATTCTTACTGAACTCGAAGGGAAAAGTTATTGATATAGCACTTCATTGTTCTAATATTCCTGAGAACATTAATAAAGCTATTTTGAATTCAGTTATGGAACTTAATTTCGGAATTGTTCCCAAAGACTTCCTTGAAAAAGGACTAATTATTGGGATATCAATTCCTTATAGTTATTTGTTCTGACTTAATTCAACATTAAAATACTGGGTAATAAAAAGCGCTTCGCCTAACTGTCGGCTTATCGCTGCGCTTCGAGATTGCTTCGCAACTCTCGCTTGGGCTACGCCACATTTTGCTTTGTCACTCGTCTTGCAGTGGCAAGCCTCGCGCCAAGTGCTTGCGCACGCGCAAAACGTCGTCAAGCCTTGGTCGTTATACGCCATTGGTAATAATTTTTAGAGAAAGTTAATGAAAAAAAGTAGAGCAGAAAAAGAAATTGAAGAAGGAAGTTGGAAAAATGCCATAGGAACTGGGATTTCTATTTGTGATACTATAATCAATGGAAATAGAGCAAGAGCCAATTTTTTCGTTTTCATTTCCATAGTTGTCATTGTCACGATTGGGACGTTTATTTTCAAACTTATTGATACTGCAGAGAAGACTTATAAATCTAGTGCGGAATCTCTTGAATTGCTTAAAATCCTTAATCCAGAAACTGCAAAAAATTATCTAAACATATATGATGGAGGTATTAGTAGATCCATAATAATTTCGTTAGTACTTTTACTTATTACATTAGTTGGTATTCTCATGGCGTTGTATAGACTTCATATTACTGAGATAAATAAATATGAGCATTTTAAAATCGGACTAATACGTCTTCATATCGCACTTATTTATTCGTCAGATGAAGATATGCCTGTAGCAAGTTTACTGGACAACGTTTTTAATCATACTCAGAAGTACGATAAACAAAAATTCCCAAGCTTAATTCCTGGCGCAGTTGCTTCTGATTCCATTTCGCTTATCTTAAATAAAATAGATGATCTAATAAAGGATGTTAGAAGGGTTGGATCTAAAAAATAATTTATTCTTCAATATTTTATAAAAACTTACCAACGGCGTATAACTGTCGGCTTATCGCTGCGCTTCAGGATTGCTTCGCAACCTTCGCTTGGGCTACGCCACATTTTGCTTTGTCACTCATCTTGCGTGGCAAGCTTCGTGCCAAGCGCTTCGCACTCGCAAAACGTCGATAACCCTTGGTCGTTAGGCGACATGGTGAAAATTAGATTTGTAATCGAATATATATTCAAAATAACAGTCATATTGGAG